>JANMBR010000235.1:0-17803 GCA_031360505.1 Acidobacteriota bacterium | reverse complement strand
CCCCTCCATCCGATGGCGGTCATTCTCGCCATCCTTTGCGGCGGGGAGATCGGGGGATTAGCGGGCGTCTTTCTCGCCGTTCCGGTCCTGGCCGTGCTGACGGTTGCGTATCGCCACTGGCGCTCTCATCGCGACGCCGAGGTTCCCAGGCCGGTCGTTCTTTGAACCTCATGCGACGGGACCCCGACGCGCTTTCGAAGAGGCAGCCCGGCGGCACGATCGGGAAATACCAGATCGTCGGTCGGATCGGCTCGGGCGGGTTCGGCACCGTGTTCGAGGCGTGGGATCCGGTCATCAAACGGCAGGTGGCCATCAAGGTCTGCGACGCAGATCGCGACGTTCAAGCGCGTTTCCTTCAGGAGGCCGAGCTGGCGGGCCGGCTCCATCATCCCAACATCACGACGATCTACGAGTACGGGATGGAAGGCGATACGCCCTTCCTCGTTCAGGAGTTTCTGGGTGGGGAGGACCTATCCGCTCTCATCGCGCGCCGGGAAGACATGGATCTGGGCGAGAGGATCAAGATCCTGGTCGGCGTCTCCGTGGGGCTCGAGTACGCGCATCGCTCGGGAGTCGTGCATCGGGATGTAAAGCCTGCGAACGTGCGCATTCTCGAAAACCGGATGATCAAGATCATGGATTTCGGGATCGCCAAGGCGCTGGACACGCCGAGCATCGTGACGGGAACCGGCATCACCGTCGGCTCGTCCGCATACATGGCTCCCGAGCAGGTTTGTGGCGACCCGATCGATGCCCGGGCCGACATGTTTGCTTTTGGCGTTCTCGCCTATGAGCTGCTGACCTACGTGAAGCCATTTGCGAGCCAGAACCTGTTTCGCCTTCTGGAGATGATCGTGAAAGAGGAGCCGGAAGCGGCGCTGCTTCGGCTCGCGCCGCACCTGCCCGTGGAGCTCGTCGCCATCGTCGAGCGCGCGATGCGAAAGAACCCCCATGAGCGGTTTGCCGACATGAGAGAGGTGCGGGCCGCGCTGGTCGCCGTCAACCATGGTGCAGCGAGCCCGGAGGACGCGTCCGGGCGCCCGGCGTCGCTGCCCGAGCGGGAAGCCCGGCGACTGAACGCGATCCAGGGTTACTCGGTTCTCGGCACGGGGCCAGAGGCCGCGTTCGACGACCTGGCTGAGCTCGCGTCGAAGATCTGCGTGACACCGTTCGCCCTCGTCTCGCTAGTCGCGCAGGATCGGCTGTGGGCAAAGGCGAGCGTGGGAGGCCTGGGAAGGGAGTTTCCGCGCGAGACTGCATTCTGTTCGCGGGCGATTCTTTCGCGAGACGTGATGATCGTTCCGGACGCGCGCGCGGACGCGCGATTTCGCGATGCTCCCCTCGTCGCTGGAAAACAGGCCGTGCGGTTCTATGCGGGCGCCCCGCTGTGGACGCCGGACGGCGTCGCGATCGGCGCGCTCTGCGTGCTCGACCGAGAGCCGCGCCAACTCTCGGAGGAGCAGACTCGCGCATTGAGCGTTCTGGCTGCCCAGGTCGTCGCCCAGCTCGAGCTGCGACGGCACCGCCGCCTGGAGGCGGAAAGCTCTGGGGAGAAATTGCTGCTGGAAGTCGCGGGCCTCGCCGAGCCGAGGGATCCGGGCAAGGAGCCTTCTCATGGATGACATGAGCAACTCCATCCTCGTCGTGGAGGACGACGCGGATACCCGCGCGGGGCTCGTCGGGTTTCTCGAATCCGAAGGTTTTACGGTTCTCGCGGCCGAAAACGGACGACAGGCGCTCGATCTGCTCGAGCGCTCTTGCTCTGCACCGCGGCTGATCCTCCTCGATCTGATGATGCCCGTGATGGACGGGTGGCAGTTTCTCGCGGCCCGCCCGAAATCGGGCGCTCGGTCGAGTGTCGTCCTGCTTTCCGGGCTCACTTTCATCGAAGGTGCGACGGATGTCGCCGACTTCATCCGCAAGCCGATCGATCTCGGGGTCCTGCGAACCTGCGTCCGAAGGTTTTGTGGAAGCCCCGCCAAGCCCACGGCCTGAATCGGCGGGTGCCGCCGTCCCGACGGGCCCTCGGCAGCGCCGATATACTGATCCCTCGGTGAGTTCTCTCGTCGCGCGGCAGACGGCCCCCCCGACAGGGAGGCCCGCTGCGTTGCGGTGGGTCTTTGCGGCGCGGGCATCCGGACTCTTCGCGATCGCCGTCGGCGTGATGGTTCTGTGCGGCTGGGCCTTTTCCATCGAAGCCCTCAAGTCGATGTCGCTCGACATCTCGATGAAGGCCAACACGGCGATCGCCCTGATCGTGGCGGGCACCTCGCTCTTCCTGCTGGGCGGCGGCGGGACCGTGGCGCGGCGCGCCGGCATCGGCGGCGCGGTCGCCGTTACGGCGATCGGCGGTGCGACGTTCTGCGAGCACCTGTTCGGCTGGGACGCGGGAATCGATCAGCTGCTCTTTCGTGAGGCGCCCGGCGCTCCGGCCACCGTCAGTCCGGGCCGGATGGGCCCTCCGGCTTCCATCTGCTTTCTGCTCGCCGGTGTGGCTTTGTTGCTCCTGCATGCGCGGCGCGGCACGAGGCTCGCGCAAGCGCTCGCAATGGTCGTCAGCCTGTGGGCGATGCTGGCGATGGTCGGTTACGCCTATGGTGCCCGGGAGCTCTTTGGAGTCGCGGCCTACACGGGCATCGCGCTCGCCACGGCGGTGACCCTGTTCGTTCTCGGCCTCGGACTGCTCGCCGTCCGGGGCGACGAGGGGTTCATGGCGCCGTTGATCAGCAATCTGCCGGGGGGAATGATCGCGCGCCGGCTATTGCCGATCGCCATTGCCATGCCGCTCATCCTCGGAGCGATGCGCCTTTACGGACAGCGGACCGGCTATTACGACCTCGGCTTCGGGACCGCGGTCATGGTGGTCGCGATCGTCGTCATTTTCACGGGCGTCGTCTGGCAGAGCGCGGGCGTTCTCAATCAGACGGCGCAGCAGCGCGACGAGGCGCAGTCCGCGCTGCTTCGAGAGCGGGAGGAGCTGGCGGACTTCGTCGAGAACGCCCCGGTCGGCCTGCACTGGGTCGGCGCGGACGGAACCATTCTCTGGGTCAACCGGGAGGAGCTTGAGCTGCTCGGATACGCGCGGGAGGAATACCTCGGCAGAAACATCGTCGATTTTCACGTCGATCGCGACGTGATCTCGGACATCCTCGACCGCCTCAAGGCGGGGCAGACGCTGAGGCAGTACGAGGCGCGGCTGCGCTGCAAGGACGGCACGATTCGGTACGTGCAGATCAACTCGAACGTGCGGTGGGAGGACGGGCGGTTCGTTCACACCCGATGTTTCACGCGAGATATGACGGAGAGCCGCATGGCCCAGGACGCCGTGCTGGAGGCGCGCCGGCAGCTCTCGATGGCGCTGACGGCCGCGAGGATGGGAACGTGGAGTTGGAGCGTGGCGACCGGGGGCCTGGAGTGGTCCGACAACCTCGAGGAGATTCACGGCATTGCGCCCGGCACGTTCGGCGGCACGTATGAGGCGTTCCTGGCGTGCGTGCACCCGGACGACCGGGAGCGTGTCGACTCCGGAGTCCGCCGGGCCCTCGAGGAGAAGTCGTCGTACGACGTCGAGTTCCGTGTGCCGTTTCCGGACGGTTCGATGCACTGGGTGGGCGGGCACGGCCAGGTCTTCGTGGACGCGCAAGGCAACCCCGTACGCATGATCGGCATCGGCCAGGACGTCACCGCGCGCCGCCAGTTCGAGCTGGACCTCGAGACCGCGTACGAAAGCGCGCAGGAAGCGCTCAAGGTGCGCGACACATTTCTCTCGGTCGCGGGTCACGAGTTCCGGACGCCGCTCGGGGCCCTCAGCCTGACTCTGCACAACCTCGGACGGCGCCTCGGCCCTCGGCTGGACGACGCGGCAACGAAGGATATTGCGAGCCTGCAGCGCCAGGTCGATCGCCTCGTGCATCTCACCGAGAATCTCCTGGAGGTGGGTCGGATCAATGCCGGAAGACTGGTTTTCGAGAGGGCCCCGGTGGAGCTCGGGCAGCTGGTCGCGGATATCGTGGACCGCTATCGGGAGACGGCGAAGGCCGCAGGGTCCGAACTGACGTTCGACGCCCGCGGACCGGTTCGGGGAACCTGGGACGCAACCCGGCTCGATCAGGTGTTTTCGAACCTCCTCGCCAACGCGGTGAAGTTCGGCAAGGGCCTGCCCGTCGAGGTCACGCTTACTCGCCGGGACGGCACGGCCGTGGTGCAGGTGAGGGATCGTGGAATAGGAATTGCAGAGGAAGATCAGTCCCGGATCTTTGAACGGTTCGCGAGGGGCGCCTCGGCCGCCAGTTATCGGGGGCTGGGCCTCGGGCTCTGGATATCGAGCCAGATCGTCGAGGGCCACGGCGGTGTCCTGGCGGTCGAAAGTCGCCCGGGCGAAGGATCGGTCTTTCGTGTCGAGCTGCCGGGAGCAGAAGGGAGCCTCGAATGAGCGTTCTCGTCGTGGATGACGAAACGGATCTGCGCGAGGCGATCTGTACGCTGCTGGAATCCGCGGGGCACACGGCCCTGGCGGCATCCAACGGGCGGGAAGCGCTCGAACGCCTCAGGACGGCGGGCGCCCCGTGCGTCATCCTGCTCGACCTGAGCATGCCCGTGATGGATGGTTGGGAGTTTCGCCGGGTGCAGCTCGACGATCGGGAGCTGGCGGCGATTCCCGTCATCGTCATCACGGCCGACGGCAACGCTCCGGAAAAAGCGGGTCGCCTCGCCGCCCACGGCTTTCTGAAGAAGCCCTTCCTCCCGGATGAATTGATCCGGACCGTTGCGAAGTTCTGCTCCCGAGGCGGACAGCCGGCTTAGGAGTCAGTGGGCGCCTAAGGTTACGACGCGCGATTCTTGGGAACTTTCCCGCCGGCCCTCCGGGCCTCGGACAGGCCAATCGCGATGGTCCTTTTAGATGCCCCTTCCGACGTTGGCAAGCGACGTGCCTCGTGAGCAATGAGCCAGATGGCACGACCAGTGCAACACCGAACCTCCGGGACTGTAGTCCTAGGAGGAACCATGGAAACCCGAATCAAGAGTGAAGTCGAGGAAGCGACCCTGGGCGAGGAAGCGGCGCAAGCGGAAGGCCCGGTGGCGCGCGCGATCGAATCGAAAACGGCACGCCTGCCGTCGGACCTCTTTCTTTGGGGATCGCTCGCCTCGATCTGCGTCTCGCTGGCGCTGCAGCTTTCCCAAAAGAAGGGCAACAAGCAGGCGAGCAGCTTCATCGGTCAATGGGCGCCCACGCTGCTGATCCTCGGGCTCTACAACAAGCTCGTCAAGGTCGCCGGCCACGACCGTGCTTCCTCGTGAGCGCGTTGCCGGGCAATGCCCGCGGGCATGGCGTTTGCTCTGGATCGGTAGCGGGAGGGAGTCATGGCCGACAAGAAACTCTTTCGCTGCCCGCGCTGCCGCCACTCGGAAGGGGAGAAGATTCCCAATCGCGCCCATTGCCCGCGTTGCGGCTATTCCATCGTGAGGCCCGAGCGGGACTACGCCAACGGGCTGGCTCGGTGCCGGCTCTCGCACCTTCCATTTTGACGTCGGTCTGGCGAGAGGCGCCGGAGCGGCATGAAAATGACGCCCGAACCGAGGCGGATCGACCTATCGACGACCCTCTGCCCGAGCACGCCCCGGTCATCGACGAACCGGGCCGCGAGGTGCCGGTGGTCGACCCGAGTCGGCGCGACGCTCCCCGCCCCGTGCGCGAGCCCCCGACCGAGCCGGATGGGCAGCGGGACGGGCATGGCGCGCATCGCTCGGATCGGGATCTGCGCCTGGGTCGCGTGCACCGCCTTTCTGCTGCGGGCTGACGAGCCGGCGCGCATCGGCCGCGTTCGCGTGACGGCTTCCGACGTTTTCGGGCCGGAGGATACGTCTCGCGGCTTCCTTTACCGCGGAGCCAACGCTCTGCACGTCGTCACGAGCGAATCGACGATTCGACGCTTCCTCCTCTTCGACGAGGGCGACGTCTACGAACCGGA
The DNA here is from genome assembly GCA_031360505.1 of Acidobacteriota bacterium. Classification (GTDB taxonomy): domain Bacteria; phylum Acidobacteriota; class Thermoanaerobaculia; order UBA5066; family Gp7-AA6; genus DAHUXD01. Next base: position 11,834 of record JANMBR010000235.1, on the reverse strand, counting down.
AGTCCTCGCCGAGTCCGAGCGCAATCTGCGTGCTCTGGGACTCTTCCGCTCGGTCTCGGTCGTCGCCGGGCCGGTGCAGGACGGGGTCGTCGACGTGGAAGTCGTCACGCAGGACGCCTGGACCGTCGAAGTCGGCCTCTCGGCGGGCAGCGGCGGCGGCGCGGCGCGCGGCGGCATCGCGCTCGGCGAGAAGAACTTTCTCGGGACGGCCTCGGAGCTGCGCTTCGCGGTCGCAGCCGATCCGGAGCGGACATACCGGTCGATCGAATTGTCGACGCCGAACCTGTTTATGCCGTATACGGGGGCGCACGTCCTCTACGCCAGCAACTCGGACGGGTACGAGAGGCTCTTTCAGTTCAGCCGGAACTTCTACTCGACGGCGGCGCCGTGGGGAGCCGAGGTGTCGGTCTCGGATCTTCGGCGAGACGAGTTTCACTACGGCGAAGGGGGCGCCGTCGAATCGACCTATCAGGCCAATCGTTTCCGGTTGATCGCGTCCTACGGGATTGCGTTGTCCGTGCATGAGGAGAACGCCTCCCGGATCACGCTCGGGATCGACTGGCGCCAGGACCGCTTCGGTCCGTCGGACGTCGCTCCCGGCGGCGCGGTTCCGCCGGATCGGCGATTCCGCTATCTCGTGCTTCAGTACGAGACCCTCCATGCGGATTTCCTGAAGTGGAACTATGTCAACCACGACGAACGTTTCGAAGACATCTCCGTCGGGCCGCGGCTCGCCGTGCGTTTCGGTGTTTCGCCGAAGGCGTTCGGCGCGCCGGAAACGACGGAGCTCGCCGGGGCGCAGATCGGCGCCGGCCAGCGCGTCGGGGCGAATGGCTTCCTCCAGGGGAAGGTTGCATTCGAAACCCGCGTCAACCACGGGAAAACGGAGAACGCGACGCTCGCGGGGAACCTGGTCTACGTGCATCGCTTCGCGACCAATCCGAGGCAGACCTTCCTGGCGCAGGTGTCGGGACTTCAGGGCTGGAAAATCGATTCCGACGTGCAGATCTTCGCCGACGCCCAGGCGGGCCTGCGCGGCTATCAGCTGCGCGCCTTCGAGGGCGACGGGCGAGTCGTGCTCAACGTCGAGCACCGGATTTTCAGCGGCTGGCAGTGGTTCGGGCTGATCTCGCCGGGGATTGCCGCATTCGTGGATGCCGGGCTCATCGGCGGGCCGGCCAGCCCCATGCGCCTGGGCGACCTCAAGGTCGACGCCGGCGTCGGACTGCGTTTGGCCATGGCGTGGGCCCCGGTGATGAACGTCTTTCGCGTGGATGCCGCCTATGCCTTCCAACGTGTCCCTTCCGGCCGGCGCGGATGGCTGATCTCGTTCTCGACGGGCCAGGCCTTCTGAGCGGGCCCAACTCTTGCAGTTACCGGCCGCCGAGGAGCTTTTCACCATGAAACGCAATTCGGTCGACACCGCCGTCCGCGTGGCCGCGCGAACCCTTCTCGCAGGCGCCGGGACGTACGCTGTCTTGCGAGTCGGATATCACTTTCGTCGGGCGCTGATCCTCATCGCCACGGCCGCGATCTCCGAGGCACTGCAGGGCGCGGAGGGGCGGAAAGGTCGGCGCTCCGGCTGGCTGAGCCTGTTGGGCGCCGGGCGATGACGGTCGTCGAAAGGCTGCAGGCGACCGGGATACGGCGCGTGGGATCGATGGGGCGGGACTTTTGCTATCGATCGGCCAAGCTCGTGGTGGCGTCTCGCGGCGCCGAGCGACTCATGGAAGCGGCGGTGCGTCGGGAGAACGGCAAGGGCCGACGCGCGGCGTCGGCGCGGCGCTGATCCGCCAGATCGTCAGGACACCTTCCTGGAGTGCCACGGATTTCTTCGTGAGTTTCTCGGCGGCTGGATCAGCTCCGGCCTTTCCAGTATTCGGCGCAGCAGGACGGGCGGGTCGCCCTCGGCCGCCCGGGCCATATTCCCGCCCTCGTCTCGCGCGATTTCGACGAGAAGACGGCCCGAGACGACGGAGCGCGGCTCCTCCTCGGTGATGTCCTTCTTCGAGGAGGCGGTATCCCGATGGCGGATCAGGAGCCAGGGTGCTTTCTGCTTTTCTTCGCGGGCGTGCGCGATGCGGACCAGCACCCAGGAACCCGAGAGCTTCTCGCCGTCGATGCGGAACTTCAGCTCACCATCCGCCAGCGCCCGGTCCACGTCCTCGGATTCGGGCGTCCATGAGCCTCGGTCCCAGATCATCACGGTTCCGCCGCCGTACTCGCCCTCGGGAATCACGCCCTCGAAGCGGTTGTACTCGATCGGGTGATCCTCCGTCGGCATGGCGAGGCGCTTGACCGCGGGATCGAGCGCGGGCCCTTTCGGAATCGCCCAGGACTTCATGACTCCGTTCCATTCGAGCCGGAAGTCGTAGTGGAGGGCGGTAGCGCGGTGCTTCTGAACTACCCATGCCAGCTTCTTCGTACGCCTGCGGGGGGACCCGCCGCGAGGCTCCGGAGTGACCGTGAAACGGCGCTTCTTGCGATACGCCTTGAGCTTGCCGGTCCTGCTCGGGATCATGATTTCGGGAGCAGCCCGTTGAAGGGCGCCTCAAGAGAGCTGCGCCGGAACCATCGGTTCCGGCGCAGCAGAGAAGTGGAGGATTTCGCCATCACGAACGTGGCGACAGCACCACAGGCGGGCGCCTCGGCAGGGTCGTATCGTGATCCACGATCGAGATGCTGTCCTCGCGGTTGCGTCGAGTCAGCATCGTGACGATACCGGCCAGACCGAGGCCCAGCCCGCCGATCAAGAGCCAGAACGAGCCGCGATGGGTGGCCGGGGTCGCCGGCTCTTCACTGGCAGGCGGCTGCACCGCGGCCTGCTGGGCCACGGGCGCCGGAGGAACGGCGGCTTCGGCCTCGACGCCGGAGCTCGGCGGCGGCGGAGCCTGACCTGCATCGACCGCGCCGGCGCCCGCGGTGGCGGCGGTGGCCGCATCGGGAGCCTTTTCCTGATTCTCGACGGTCGGGGCTGCGGGGCGCGACTTCTTCACGGTGACGGCCTTCTTCTCGGTCTTCTCCTTCTCCTTGACCACCGGCTGAGCCGGGGCTTCGGCGGCCGGAGACGCTTGCGTCGGAAGGGGCTCGACCGGCAGAGGCGCAATCTGGGCTGGAGCGGTCTCGACGACGGGGGCCGGGACGGCGTCCGGAGCCGGTGCTTCTGGCGCGGTCTGCGCCTCGGGCGCCGGGGCCGCTTCGACGGTGGTCGGAATGGGCGTGGTCTGCGCCGGAGGGTTCGGCTCCTGGGCGCGCAGGACCGCGGTCGCCGCGAAGGCGGCTGTGAAGATCAGGGTTCGGTATGCCACTCGCATGATGACCTCCTTGTTGTCGTGCGCGGCGAGATGCCGCTCATTCGTTGCCGACACCCGACTTCAAGGAGCAGGTTCCGTGCCATCCGACCCGCATCGTCCGGATGAGGTGCTCGCCATACAGAAGATGCTGGAGCGGCACGAAAGCTGCAATGTCGGAGAGCAAGGAGACATCCCATGAAAAACGATCAAGTCAAAGAGCTGCTGCTGCAGGCGCTGGAGACCGAGCTCGGTGGAGTCCAGGTCTACCAGCACGCCATTGAATGCGCCACGAACGATGACCTCCACAAGGAGTGGGAGGAGTACCTGGAACAGACCGAGAACCACGTGAAGATCGTTCTCGGCGTATTCGAGAAGCTCGGGCTCAACCCCGAAGAGGAGACGCCCGGTCGCCAGGTCGTCCGCCACATCGGAGAGTCGCTCGTGAAGGCCATGGTCATGGCGAAGAAGGCGGGCAATCCGGCGGCGGCACAGCTCGTCGCCGCGGAGTGCGTCGTTTTCGCGGAGACGAAGGATCATCTCAATTGGGAGCTGATCGGTTCGGTGGCCGAGGAAGCTGGCGGAAAGAAAGCCGAAGTGCTCAAGGCCGCTCACGACGAGGTCGAAGATCAGGAAGACGAGCACCTGTACCACACCACCGGCTGGTGTCGGGAACTGTGGATCGAGTCGCTCGGCATGCCCGCCGTCCTGCCGCCCCCCGAGGAAGAGAAAGAGGTCAAGACGGCCATCGGCGCGGCGCGAGCGAAGCAAGCCCGAGAGGAAATGCTCTAAAGCCGTTCGGAATTGACGACTTGATTCAGGCCCAGCACGACCGTGACGTCTCCAGAGCGTAGCGTGTCCAAGACGAAGAAGCGGAGCGCCTGGAGGCGTCTGCTCGGGTCTCTCGGCCCGGGGGTGGTTACGGGTGCCGCCGACGACGATCCGTCAGGCATCGCGACATACTCGATCACCGGGGCCAAGCTCGGGACGTCCCTGCTCTGGACTTCGGTCTTCAGCTGGCCCCTCATGGCGGCAACGCAACTGATGTGCGCGCGCATCGGACAGGTCACCGGGGAAGGCCTGGCCAGCGCTCTGCGAAAGAGATTTCCGAAGTGGATTCTGATGTTGGCCGTCGGCGCTCTTCTCGTGGCGAACACGATCAATATCGGGGCGGATTTGCTCGGGATGTCGGATGCCGCCGAGATGCTGACGGGTCTGGATTCCCAGTGGTTTGCCGTGCTCTTCGGATTGGGAATCACCTGGGCCACGGTCGGTCTGCGCTACGCGCGAATCGCGGCCATCCTCAAGTGGCTCGCGCTTTCTCTCTTCGCGTACGTGATCACGGCGTTCTTCATCGGACCCGACTGGAGCGCCGTCTTGCGCGACGCCTTCATCCCTTCGCTGCCGCGGGGCCACGGGGGGTGGTCAGCGCTCGTGGCCATCCTCGGGACGACGATCAGTCCATACCTTTTCTTCTGGCAAACCTCGCAGGAGGTTGAAGAAAAGAAAGCGGCCGGAAAGAAGACCGTCCGGGAGAGGTCAGGGGCCACCCGCGATCAGATTTCCATGCGTCGCCTGGACGTAGGGATCGGCACCTTCTTTTCGAATCTCGTCATGTTCTTCATCATTCTGACGACCGCGCTCACTCTCCATCGGAACGGAATCCAGAACGTCGAGAACACCCGCCAGATCGCTGAGGCCCTTGCGCCCCTGGCCGGACGGTTTGCGGCAGCCCTGTTCACGCTCGGACTCTTCGGTACGGGACTGCTGGCCATTCCGACGCTGGCCGGCTCCGCGGCATACGCCTTCGCCGAGACCTTTCACTGGCGGCAGGGCTTGAACCAGGAGCTTTCCCGGGCGCGCCCGTTCTACGGTGTCGTGATCGCGGCCATGCTCATCGGGATAGCGATGGATTTCGCGAAGGTCAACGCCGTTCAGGCACTCTTCTGGAGCGCCGTCGTCAACGGCGTGCTTGCGCCGTTTCTGCTGGTGGGAATTCTCATGATCGCTTCGGATCGCAAGAGGATGAACGGCCAACCCAGCTCGTGGACCTCGCGGATCACCGTCGGGATCGTCGCCGGTGTGATGTTCGCGGCCGCTTTGACCATGTTCGTCCTATGAGAGCAAACGGGCCATGGAACACGCCGTACGGGCATTTAGATCGAGTGACATGATATTGGCCCGTCGCCGGCCCTGTTCGAGGACGGTGCTCCGGGCACGGGGCCGGGCGGAGATCCAGAACCGACCATGAACATTCCCACCGAGCCGATCGGGAGCATCCCGAGACCCCCTGCGTTGATGGAGGCCATTTCGCGCAAGGGCGGAAGCGACCCGAGCCTCGAGCCCCTCTACGAGGCCGCCATTCAGGACACCGTCGAGCGGTTCGAGGCGACGGGGTCGCCGGTCATCACCGACGGGGAGCAGCGGAAGTACCACAACTTCTGGACGTATTCCGTCGAGGGATTGGAGAACACGGCCCCCGACGGATTCAAGATTCCCTTTTCCGCCGGGCACGTCCGTCGCATGCCGCGCATCACCGGGGGACCCTTCCGGTACATGCGCTACGCCGACGCGTATCTCGACGTGACCCGGCGCTTTGCCCGTAGTCCGATCAAGCAGGCCGTCATATCGCCGTCGGCCCTCAGCCTGATGTATCCCGCCCAGCCGATCGAAGGCTATGCACGGGAGGAATTCATCGACGACCTGCTCTTGGAGCACGAGACGGAGGTACGGCGCTGCCTGGGGAAGGGTGCATCGAAGGTGCAGATCGACTTCACGGAAGGCCGGTTGGCCGTGAAGCTCGATCCCTCGGGGCACCTGCTCAACAGCTTCATCGATCTCAATAATCTGGCGCTCTCGCGCTTCTCGGACGAGGAGCGTCGGCGCATCGGTGTGCACACCTGCCCGGGAGGCGACATCGACTCGACCCACAGCGCGGACGTCGACTATGCCCAGTTGCTTCCGAGCCTGTTCGAGCTGAAGGCGGGCAACTTCTACATCGCCCTGGCCGGCGAAAGCGATCGCGAGAGAGTCCTGAAAATCATTCGTCAGCACCTGAAGCCCGATCAGATCGTTTTCGTGGGGGTGGTGTCGCCCATCGATCCTCGCATCGATTCGGCGGAGGAGGTCCGCGATCGCGTCCTCGAGGCCGCGAGGCACATTGCGCCCGACCAGCTGGGGACGACGGACGACTGCGGCTTCGCGCCTTTTTACGACGACACGTCCACGAGCCGTGACACGGCCTTCGCGAAGATCCGTGCACGCGTCGAAGGCACTGCTCTGGCCCAGCGTGTCCTGGAGGACCGCTGAGTGAGCGACGACGACCGCGACGAGGACCGGCAAGTCCTGTCCGCCGCCCTGCAGAACGCTCAGAGCATTCTGCAGGCGCGTCAGCGGGCCGACGAGGAGCTCCGGGCAACGCAGGAAGCCCTTCGCGAAGAAACTCGAATCCTCGAGCTACTCAACGACAGCGGGACGGCGATCGCCGCCGAGCTCGACCTGCAGGCGCTCGTCCAGAAAGTCACGGACTCGGCAACCCAGCTGAGCGGGGCGAAACTCGGAGCGTTCTTTTATAACGTGATCGACGATCACGGCGAGTCCTTTCTCCTGTCCTCGGTGTCCGGGGCGCCGCGCGAAGCTTTCGAGCGGTTCGACTTGCCTCGAAATACGCCGGTCTTCGATCCGGCGTTCCGGGGCCCCGGCGTGATTCGCTCGGGGGACATCACGCGGGACGAACGCGACGGGCACATGGCCCCGCACTACGGAATGCCGACGGGGCACCTCCCGGTGCGCAGCTACCTGGCCGTCCCCGTCAAGTCGCGCTCGGGCGAAGTCATCGGCGGCCTGTTCTTCGGCCACCCGGAGCCCAACGTGTTCACGGAGCGCGCCGAACGCCTGGTCGCGGGAATGGCGGGGCAGGCGGGGATCGCGATCGACAACGCCCGGCTCTACGAGGCCGCGCAGAAGGCGGCGCAAGAGCGCGAGCGGCTTCTCGAGAGCGAGCGGACCGCGCGGGCCGCCGCCGAACGGATGAGCGAGATCAAGGATGAATTCCTCGCCACGCTCTCGCACGAACTGCGCACACCGCTCAGCGCCATCGTCGCCTGGGCGCACATCCTGCGGCAGGGGCCGAAGGACCACGCCGATTTGCTGAAAGGGCTCGATACGATCGATCGCAACGCGCGCGTGCAGACGCAGCTGATCGAGGACCTACTCGACATGAGCCGGATCACCTCCGGCAAGATGAGGCTCGACGTTCAGCCCATCCAGCCGTTCACCTTCGTCGAGGCCGCCGTCGAGACCCTGCAGCACGCGGCGGACGCGAAGGGCGTCGCGATCGCCAAGTTTCTCGATCCGGCCGCCGGTCCCATTTCGGGTGACCCGAGCCGCCTGCAGCAGGTCGTGTGGAACCTTTTATCGAACGCTGTCAAGTTCACGCCCAAGGGCGGCAAGATCCAGGTTCTTCTCGAGCGCGTCAACTCGCACGTCGAGCTCACGGTCGGAGACACCGGGATCGGCATCAAGAAGGAATTCGCCGAGCACCTCTTCGAACGCTTTCGCCAGGGCGATGCGACCACGACCCGCAAGTACGGCGGCCTCGGGCTCGGCCTATCGATCGTCAAGCACCTGGTCGAGCTCCATGGGGGCACTGTTCAGATCAACAGCCCCGGAGAAGATTTGGGCACGACCATCGTCGTGCGCCTCCCCCTGATCGTCATTCACCGGTCCGAGGGGTTCGGTCCGCGACGGCATCCCACATCCACAGAGCCGGGCGACCGGGAGCATCCGGACGCGGACCTGTCCGGAACGCGCATCCTCGTCGTGGACGATCAACCGGATGCCCGGGAGCTCGTCAAGCGCGTGCTCGAGGATCGCGGTGCGGAGGTGCTCACGGCCGGATCGGCGATCGAGGCCCTTGCCATCGTCGAACAGCAGAGGTTGGACGTGGTCGTCAGCGACATCGGAATGGCGGACATCGACGGCTACGAGTTCCTGCGCCGGGTCCGGGAGCTCGGACCGGAGCGGGGCGGCAGGGTCCCGGCGGTCGCCCTGACCGCCTTTGCGCGTTCGGAGGATCGGACCCGGGCTCTGCGCGCGGGCTTCCTCGTCCACATGGCGAAACCCGTCGACCCTTCGGAGCTGATCGCGACGATCGCGAGCGTGGCCGGCCGGGCTTTCTGAGGTTGCGGTCGCCCGGCCGGCCGGGGATCGGGAACGGTTCTTGCAACAGTTCTCCAATGAGGAGGAGCCCTATGAAAAACCTTCGAAATGCGCTTGCGGTGCTCGTTGGCATTCTCGCCAGTGGGACTGCGTTCGCGCAGGACGGCTACGGCGCTCCCGGCGGTTCTCCGAACGACGCTTATCCGGACGACGACATCCGCCAGACCGTGGCGCGGCTCGCGTACGTTTCGGGCAACGTCTCGTTCGCCCGGGGCGACGATCCCGACCAATGGCAGCCCGCCAACCCGAACATCCCGATGACGCTCGGCGACCGGGTGTGGACCGCCGGAGGAATCTCGGAACTGCAGGTTCACGGCGGCAACGTGATCCGGCTGGCCAAGGCCACCGACTTGACCGCGTTGAACCTGACCGAGGACACGCAGCAGTTCTCGGTTTCCGCCGGAGTGGCTTCGTTCCAGATCCGTCGGCTCGGCGACGACGACGTCTTCGAGGTCGACACGCCCAACGCCGCCATCACGTTCGAACGGACCGGCGACTATCGGATCGACGTCCGCGAGGGCGGCGAGACGCGCATTCAGGTGCGGCGCGGGCGGGCCATGATCGCCTCGGGCGGCGGGCAGGTTCCGCTCGGCGCGGGCGATGCGATCCTCATCGAAGGACAGGAGCCTCCCCGATACGACATGATCGCCGTTTCGGCCCCCGACGGCTGGGACCGCTGGGTGGCCAATCGCGTCGCGCGCTACTCCAACGTCCGCTCGTACCAGTACGTCTCCACCGACATCGCGGGGGTCGAGGACCTCGACCGATACGGAAGCTGGCGACAGGTTCCGGACTACGGCTGGTGCTGGACGCCGACGTCGGTCGCCAGCGGATGGCAGCCCTATCGTGCCGGGCGCTGGATCTGGCAAGACCCGTGGGGCTGGACCTGGGTCTCGACGGAGCGCTGGGGCTGGGCGCCATACCACTACGGCCGCTGGGTCACGTGGCGCTCGGGCTGGTACTGGGTTCCCGTCGCGCCCCGCGCCGAGGTCGTCGCGTACAGTCCCGCCCTCGTGGCCTTCGTCGGCGGCGGACCCGGCTTTTCCGTCTCGGTGGGTGTGGGGACGACCGACTACGTCGGCTGGTTCCCGCTGGCGCCACGCGAACCGCTGAATCCCTGGTGGGGCCGGCCGGCCGTCAACGTGAACGTCACGAACGTGACGAACGTGACCTACGTCAACCGGACTTATGTAACCGTCGTCAACCAGCAGACTTTCGTCTCCAGCCGCTCCGTGACGAACAACTATGTCCGGGACCAAGCGATCGTCAGCCGCGTGGAGCGCGCTCCCGTCGTGCACGGTGCGGTTCCGATCATTCCCACGAACGAATCGATTCGCGTCGCGTCGCGGCGTGCGTCTGCCCCCCGCCCGCCGACCGCCGCCGCTTCGAAATCGGTGGTCACGCGCTCGGCGCCGCCTCCGGCCCCTCCCCGCTTCGATCAGAAGGTCGCGGTCATCCGCGAGAACCGCGGACGACCCGTGACGGCCGCCGAGGCAACGACCCTCACCACGCGCGAGAATCGCTCGCCTCAGCCCGTTCGAGCCGTGCGCCCGGCAGCGGCCGAAGCGGGTCGTGTGACCCTGGCTCCGAAGACCGAAAAGAGCGGTGCGCCGAAGCCCGAGCCCGTGGTGCCGAATCGTGGACGTGCGCTCGCGACCAAGGAGCAGCCGGTGGCTCCCGCGCGCGAGACGTCGTCTCCTGCGAGGCCGCAAGTCCAGCAGAGGCCTCAGCCGGTAGATCAGCCCGAGACGCGCGAGAGGCCCGATGCGACGCCGGTGAGGCCGCAAGTCCAGCAGAGGCCTCAGCCGGTAGATCAGCCCGAAACGCGCGAGAGGCCCGGTGCAACGCCGGTGAGGCCGCAAGTCCAGCAGCGGCCTCAGCCGGTAGATCAGCCCGAAACACGCGAGATTCCTGGTGCAACGCCGGTGAGGCCGCAAGTCCAGCAGAGGCCTCAGCCGGTAGATCAGCCCGAAACGCGCGAGAGGCCCGGTGCAACGCCGGTGAGGCCGCAAGTCCAACAGAGGCCTCAGCCGGGGGATCAGCCCGAAACGCGCGAGAGGCCCGGTGCAACGCCGGTGAGACCGCCGCTGCAAGGAGGGACGCAGAACGAGGAGCGGTCACCCGAGGTCTCGCCGCGCGCCGCGACTGACCGACGCCCGCCCGCGCAGCCGACGGCTCGTCCCTCCCAGTTTGAGCCGAAGTCGCAACCGCCGGGCCGCGAGCATTCGACCAATCGACCAGCGGCCGCTCAGCCCGCGCAGACTTCCGAACGGCACGCGGCTCCGAGGCCGACGCCGAGAGAGGCAGAGCCGAACCAGCCCGCGCACAGCCAGTCCAGGGCGGTGACGCCGCACGGAGCCCAACAACCGGCCGAGCGCATCGCGCCGCAGCCTCGGCAGGGAAGACCGACCCCGGTGCCCCGAGCCGTCTCACCGGATCGCGGTCGCGAGCCAGCCCCGAGCCCCGCGCCGACAAAGACCCCTAAAAACGACGAGAAAAAGAACGACCGCTGAGTCCAGATCTGGGTTCACGCCGTCCGCGCAGCCGACCGGAGGGAGAGTCCAACCATGGTGAAGAAGAAGCCGATCGGTAGAAGAACGACGGCGCAGCGCGGCAAGGCCACCGCGAGAAAAAAGCCGGCGGCGAGGAAGAAGCCCGCCCCGCCTCGGCCTCTCAGGAAGGCGGCCGCGACGCGGAGGCCGGTCCGGAAGACCGCTGCGCGCAAACCAATCAAGAAAAACGCCGCCAGGCGGCGCCCGCCTGCCGCACGTGCGAGTTCCCGGCGAGTTACGACGGGGGCGGGCACGAAGTCCGCGCCCGCCCGCGAGCCTTCCGCTGCCTCGCCCGGTCGCGCCCGGAGGGCGGGCTCAGCCGTCGTGGAGGATTCGGACGCGCGCGGGCTCGGCCCGAACGCAGGCGGTCAGTCCGGCGACACGGAGGGTCTCTCGAGAGCGGAGCTCGCGGATTTCGAAAGCGTCGAAGAGCTACTGGAAGAGGGCCAAGCGTTCGAGGCGGGGATCGTGAGCGGTGTCGAGAACGCGCCCAATGCCGATCGGGGCGGCGTGCGCACCCGGCAGGTCCCCGAGGACGACGTTCCGCAGGAGTACCTGGACGAGGACTAGTCCGGGGGCGAGCCGAGTTCATTTCGGTCTGTGCGAGCTTTGGAGATTCAGGGCCGCGCTTTGAAATGGTGGAGGCGGCGGGAGTTGAACCCGCGTCCGGAAGCGCTGCGGGAAAGGCCACTCCATGCTCAGCCTCTTCTTGTTTCTCGCCCCGGCGCCTCAAGAAGAGGCAAAACAGCGTCAGGGCAACCCCGAATTGATT
>JANMBR010000020.1:0-2256 GCA_031360505.1 Acidobacteriota bacterium | reverse complement strand
GGTTCGACGAGCACGACATGAATGCCGAAGGGTGAGAGCTCGACGCGCAGGGCGTCCGAGACGGCTTCGAGCGCATGCTTTGAGGCGCAGTAGGGGGCCGCGAAGGGGATGGCGACCTTGCCGGCCACCGAGGAGACGTTGACGATCGTGCCGCGGCGCTGCTTGCGCATGGCGGGAAGGACCGCCTGCGTCACGGCGATGGCTCCAAAAAGGTTGACCTCGAACTGCGCGCGCCACTCGTCGGTCGTGACCTCCTCGACCGCCCCGTACTGGCCGTAGCCGGCATTGTTGACGACGACGTCGATGCGCCCGGCGCGGGAGAGGACGGTCTCGACCGCTGCCGCAATCGTCTCCGGATCCGTCACGTCGAGCGCGAGGGTCGCGAGGTCTTCGCCGCGTTCGAGCTCCGCGAGGTCGTTGCGGTTGCGGGCGGAGGCGAAGACGCGGTGGCCCCGCCCGGCCAGCGCGATTGCCGCGGCCCGACCGATGCCCGTGGAGCACCCGGTGAGGAGGATCACGCGCTTCTCGGCCACGGTGGGATGTTACCCTCTCGAAGGAGGCGGGAGGCCACGCAGACCGGCAACGTCAGATCGCTCGGGCTCGCCTCGGCGAGGCGGCCATGCCCATTCGGGAGAATCGGTTGCACCGGTAAACCCGAAGGCCGGCCGTTCGTCTATAGCGTGTGCCCGCCCTTGCAATGATCCCGCGAGAGACTCCGTCGCAAGTCGACGAAACCCGGCTCATCCGGGAGATCCGCGCGGGCAACGTGGAGCTCTTCGAGCACTTCGTACGGACCTACCAGCGCAAGATCACGCGGATCGCCCATCGGTTCCTCCGCGACGCGGGCGAGGCCGACTGTGCGGCGCAGGAGAGCTTCCTCCGGGCATACCAGAACCTCGCCGACTTTCGCGAAGGCTCGACCTTCGAGACCTGGCTGACGCGCATTTGCATCAACTGGTGCAAGGACCGTCTGAAGCGGCGCAAGGTCGTCCTTTTCTTCCACCAGGCCCCCGCGAGGCAGGACGAAGACGGCCTGGGCCCGGCCGACATCGCCCCGGCCGAAGACCCTTCGCCGGAGCGACGCGCCGTCGGACGCGAGATCCGCGAGAGGCTCGGGATCGCGATGGAATCTCTCTCGCCGCGGCAGCGCTCGATCTTCGTCATGAAACACTTCGAGGAAATGTCGATCCCGGACATCGCCGAGCTCACGGGGCTGGATTCGGGAACGATCAAGTCGCATCTGTTTCGGGCCGCGCAGAAGATGCGCGAGCGGCTTTCAGATTTTCAGGCGTAGAGGCAAGGACATGGACAAGGACAAGGACAACGACAAGCCGAATTCCGGCCGTCACCTGACCGACGCCGAGCTCTTCGGGCTCGCCGCTCCGGCCAGCGGAGAGCCGGAGGCTCTGCCCCCGCATCTCTCGAGGTGCGAGGACTGCAGCCGCGCGCTCCAGGAGTGGAAAGCCTCGGTGCGGGCCCTCGCGGCCGAAGAGGTCGTCGAGATCGAGCGCCGTTCGCCCGCCGAGTGGCAGGCCGCGGAGAATGCGACCATGGCGGCAATCCGTCGCGCGGCACGCCCGGGCCCCCACCCGCTGCGTTGGGCCGTCGGGATTGCCGCGACTCTCGCGGTGATCGCCCTGGCCATGCCCGCGCGGCGCGCGATTCCGATCGCGGCCGCGATCCCGACTCCGGCCGCGGAAGCGGGACTTTCGCCGGCGGACCGGGCCGACGACGATCTGCTGCGCCAGGCGTCCTATCTTGCCGGCGGCGGCGACGACGGTTCCGAGGCCGAGTCGGAGGAGAACCTGTGAAGAGGACCGCATTCTCGATCGCGGCCCTGCTCCTGGTGCTGGGCACCGCGCTCGGCCAGCAGGGGCTCGGCGAGGGCAAGTGGTGGAAGAGACCCCGCATCGTGCAGGCGCTCGGGCTCAGCCCGGAGCAGACGTCCGAGCTCGAAAAGATCTTCGCGAAGAGCCGGCCGAAATTGATCGACCTCAAGGCCGACCTCGAGAAGAAGCAATTCGCCTACGAACAGGCCATGAGCGCCGAGAAGGTGGATCGCCCGGACGTCGAGGCGAAGATCGAGGCGCGCGAGCAGGCGCGTGCGAAGCTTCAGAAGGAGCTCGCCCTGATGGAGCTCGACATGAAGCAGGTCCTGACGCCGGATCAACGCGAAAAGGTCACGCAGTTCCGCGAGGAGAACCGCCAGAGGATGATGGAGCGACGCAAGGCGCTGCGTGGAGGCGGGCCGCCGAC
>JANMBR010000210.1:0-8367 GCA_031360505.1 Acidobacteriota bacterium | reverse complement strand
CGGCGTTCCGGCCCTGACGCTCTGGGTCGAGGCGGGAACCTACGACGACCACCACCACACGGTCATCGACACCTTCGACAAGGTGGACCCGCACTGGCTCGCCGTGGACACGGCGGTCATGGGGATCGCCGCGTGGAATCTTGCCAACACGGCCGGTCCCATCGGCCGCCGCCTCTCGCCGGCCGAGGCCGCGGATGTCATGAAAAAGTCCGGCGTCGAGTCGACCCGGCAGATGGTCGACGGCAGCTCGCCGCGCTGACAGGGTCGGAGGGGCGGGGCTTGTTCCCGCCCGCCTCAGCGACACCATGACTGATGCGGGCGGCCGCGAGGTGCCCCTACGGCACGACCGGGGCCTACGCCGCCGCGCGCGCCGGAACGATCGCCCGCAACGCCACGACGAACGCCTCGGTCTGCGCGGGCGTTCCGATCGAGACGCGCAGCCAGTTGGGCATCGACGGGAACTTGCGGCCGACGAGGATCCCGCGCCCGCGGAAGGCCTCGCCGACGGGCACGACGTCCCCGCCGACGTCGATCATCACGAAGTTTGCCTCGGACGGGATGTACCGCCGCCCGTCCTTCGCAAGCTCGGCGCAGAGCCAGCGGCGCGTGCCGTTCAAGCGCTTCTTCTCGGTCGGCACGACCTCGGCGTCGGCCAGCGCCGCGAGTCCCATCGCGAGGGCCGCCTGGCTCGTGTTGTCCCACGACGCGCAGCGCTCCATGGCCGCAATGTTCGCCGCGGAACCGACGGCGTAGCCCAGGCGCATGCCCGCCATCCCGTAGATCTTCGAGAACGTCCGGGCAACCACGACGTTGTCGCGCTGCCGGGCGAGGTCGAGCGCGCTCCTGTAGGACGGACTGTCGACGAAATGGTGGTACGCCTCGTCCACGAGCACGATCGTCGACGGCGGGACCTTTTCCAGGAAGGCTTCGAGCTCGCTCGCTCCGACGATCGTCCCGGTCGGATTGTTTGGGTTGCAGACGTACACGAGACCGGTGTTCGCGTCGCACGCGGCGGCCATGGCCGGAAGGTCGTGCCGGAAGTCGGACGTCTGCGCGACCTTGACCGGGTCGGCTTTCGTGACGCGCGCGTATTGCAAAACCGCCTCGAAGGTGGGCTCGGCGGCCACGACTTTCTTGCCGGGCCCGAGAAACGCGGAGTCGGCCATGCGCAGGACGTCGCTCGAGCCGCATCCGAGGACCACCTGCTCGGGCTTGACGCCATGGTGCTGCGCAATCGCGGCCTGCGTCTCTTCCTGCTTCGCGAAGGGGTAGCGCGACGCCACGCCCGCGCAACCGGCGAGCGCGGCGAGGCTCGGCGCGCAGGGGCCGTCCGGGTTCTCGTTGGCGTTCAGGCGGATCGGACCGTCCGTCGCCGGTTTCGAGCCGGAAGCTGGAACGACCGCTCCACGCAGCTGCGCGGGGAGGAAAGATGCTCCCGCGGCAGCGCCGAGGAGCTTCGCGAGGGAGCGGCGGCTGAGCGAGTTGGGCATTGAGTTCCCCTTCCGGCGTGATTCTCTCCCCGATCACGGGTGCGGTGTACTCTTTCCTGGCCTTGCGGTTGAAGAAGAAATGACTCTGGCGCCCGGTCCGCGGCGGCGCTTTCCCGGCAGCCACATCCTCGCAATGCGGCGGGATCCGCTCGCATTCCTGACGAAGCTCGCCCGGGACTACGGCGACGTCGCGCGCTTTCGCATGGGCCCGGTCGAGCTCCACCTGCTCAACCGTCCCGAATGGATTCGGGACCTGCTCGTCACCCACGCGGCCTCGTTCCACAAGGGGCGCGGGCTGCAGCGCGCGAAGCGCCTGCTGGGCGACGGCCTCCTCACGAGCGAGAACCCGAAGCACCTGCGCCAGCGACGCATGATGCAGCCGGCCTTCCACCATCAGCGGATCAAGGGCTACGGCGAGGTCATGGTGGAGCACGCCGCGCGGCTGTCCGGCCGCTGGAAGGATGGCGAGACGCGGGACGTCGCCCGGGAGATGACGCGATTGACGCTCGCGATCGTGGGCCGCACGCTCTTCGATTCGGACGTCGAGTCCGAGGCCGAGGAGATCGGCGGCGCGCTCACGACGGCCCTCTCGCTTTTTGCCAGCACGCTGACGCTGCCGTTCATGGGCCTGCTCGACCGCCTGCCGACCCCGTCGAACCGCCGCTTCGAACAAGCGAAGGCCCGCATCGACGCGACGATCTACCGCATGATCGAGGAGCGCCGCCGCTCACCCGGCGACCGCACGGACCTGCTGAGCCTGCTGCTCGTGGCGGCGGACACCGAGGGCGACGGCGGCGGCATGAGCGACACCGAGGTGCGGGATGAGGCGATCACGCTCTTCCTCGCGGGCCACGAAACGACGGCGAACGCGCTGACGTGGACCTGGTACCTGCTGTCGCAGAACCCGGAAGCCGAGGCGCGCCTCCACGCCGAGGTGGATGCGGTCCTCGCCGGTAGCCCTCCCGGCGCCGAGGACCTGCCGCGACTTCGCTACACGGAGATGGTGCTCGCGGAGTCCATGCGCCTCTTTCCGCCGGCCTGGATCGTCGGCCGCCGCGCGCTCGAGCCTTACGAGGTCGGCGGCTTCACCGTGCCGAAGGACTCGATCGTCGTCGCGAGCCAGTGGGTGACGCACCGCGACCCCCGCCACTTCCCGGACCCGGAACGGTTCGACCCGGAGCGCTGGCGCCCGGAGGCCCGGGAAGCGCGTCCGAAGTTCTCCTACTTTCCGTTCGGCGGCGGGCCCCGGGTGTGCATCGGCGAGAGCTTCGCGTGGATGGAGGGCATCCTGCTGCTCGCGACGCTCGCGAAAGGGTGGAGGCTACGGCTGGCGCCCGGTCATCCGGTCGTTCCCTCGCCGTCCATCACGCTGCGCCCGAAGCACGGCATGCAAATGACGCTCGAGCGGCGAGCGTGAGGCAGCGGTCTGCCCGGCGACCCTACGACGTCGGCGGAAAGTGTCCGAGCAGCGTGCCGACCTCGTGATCGAGCTCGCGCGCGACGCCGTCCGGGTTCGAGCCCTCGAGCCGATCGATCGATCCGCGCCAGATGAGCTTTCTCCCGTTGTTGCGGATGTCGATCGTGACGGTGCGTTCCTTTTCCCAGTTGGTCGCAACGACGTAGCCGGTGGCCCACTCGTAGTTGCCGTACTCGTCGTGTTCCCCGACCCCGGTGTCGCCCGTGTTGTAGGCCACGAGCAGGGCGGCGTGCGCGGGGTCCACCTTCAGGTAGCCCTTCTTGCGAAGCGCGTCGTCGACCGCCGAGCGGATGTGCGAGTCGAGGAAGGCTCCGTCGATGATCGAGTCGCCGTGGGGTATCTTGAACTTGGGGTCCTCGTACCAGGCGTACGTCGTCATGCCGATGAAACTGACCGTGTGGTCGTAGGCGTACACGGGCTTGGGGTGCGTGCCTGCGCAGGCGACGGAAAGGACAGCCAGGGCCGCCGCGAGAGCGACGATGCGGGTCCGGATCATTTTGCCTCCGTGCCGGGTTTGGGCGGGAATTCCGCGAGCAGCAGGGCCACGGCGCGGTCGATGTCGTTCTTCAACTGTTCCGGGTTGGTTCCGATCATGGCGGTCCGGCCCCCGCGCCAGATGAGCTTGTACTTGTCGTCGCGGATGTCGAGCACGAGGTTGCCCTGCTTGCGGTACTTCGTTCCGGCGTAGTCCACGTAGTACACGTTCCACCAGTTGTAGACGCCCCACTTGTCCTGGGAGAGGACCCCGGCCGCGCCGCCGTGGTACGCGACGTAGAAGTTCGCGTCCTTCTCGACCTTGACATAGCCGTTCTTCGTCAGGGTGTCATTGACCGCCTGCCGCACGTTGCGGTCGACGAACTGGCCGTCCACGATGGAGTTGCCCTGTGGCAGGACCCACGTCGGATCGTCGAACCAGGCGAAGATCTTCATACCGGTGAAGTTCGCCGCGTGGTCGTAGGCAAAATCCGGCGGCGGATTCTTGTGCGCGCACGCGAGCGGGGCGGCGAGCGACAGGAGGAGCGCCGAGCGTCGCAGGGTCTTCAGCATGGCAGCGTGTTTCGGGCGGTACGATACATCATCGGCGCGCGGAGGCGCTTTGCATCACATAGAATTCCCCGAAGAACGCCAATGCCGGAACTTCGATCCCTGCTCGACGAAGCCTTGGAGGCCTGGGCATACACGCGTTCGGGTGTCATCGACGAGCTCAAGTCCTTCCCCGACAAGTCGCTCGCGTTTCGCCCGACCGAAGAGGCGCGCACGGCCGCCGAGCTCGTACGGCACATCGTCGAGTCGAACCTGATGATGTCGGGCGAGCTGTCCCGCGGCAACGGCGACTTCCAGCGCAAGTCCTTCGAGGGTTTCCTGCAGGAGTACGGCCGTAGCGTTGCTGCGTATCGCACGAAGAAACAGCTCCTCGAGGCGCTGCGCCGCACGCACCGCGAGGGCGAGGCGAAGATCCGTCAGGCGGGCGAGCTCCACATCCTGCAGCTCATCCGCCGTTTCGACGGAGAGATGGGCACGCGCCTGGCCTGGATGAACCACGGGATCGCGCACGAGGAGTACCATCGCGGGCAACTGGCGACCTACGCGCGTCTCATGGGCCGCGTGCCGGCATTGACGAAGCGAATCATGGGTGGATGAGTGAGGAACACTCGAGGAGGACACATGTCTCGACGGGCACTCGGTTTGACGCTGGCCATCGCGGCCGGCCTGGTCTCGACGGTGACGGCGCAGGTTCAGACGAAGGAATCGCAGGCCGCGATGACGCCCGTGAAGGCGATGGAGATGTTGGTCGGGGGCAACGACCGTTTCCTCGCCGGCAAGGCCAAGGTCCGCGACCTGAACGCCAAGGTCATCGCGACCGCGGCTGGCCAGTACCCCTTCGCCGCCGTCGTCAGCTGCATGGACTCGCGCGCGCCCGTCGAGGTCGTCTTCGACCAGGGCATCGGCGACGTCTTCAGCCTGCGCGTCGCGGGCAACGTCATCGAAGAAGACTTCCTCGGCAGCCTCGAGTACGCCGCGAAGGTCGTGGGCGTGAAGCTCCTCGTCGTCATGGGCCACACGAGCTGCGGCGCCGTGAAGGGCGCGATCGACGACGTCAAGCTCGGCAACCTCACCGCGCTGCTGGCGCAGATCCAGCCGGCCATCGCGGCCGTCGGCCCGCCGCGCGGCACCTCGAAGGACGCAGCCTACGTCGAGAAGGTCGCGCAGGCGAATGTCCGCCACGCGATGAAGCAGATCCACTTGAAGAGCCCGGTCCTCGACGAGATGCTGAAGGCCGGCACGATCGGTCTCGTTGGCGCGATGTACGAAGTCGAGACGGGGAAGGTCGTCTTCTACGCCGACTGATCCGACCCGCGTCCGCGGCGCCGACCTTTATGGAGTCGGGGTCGGGGTCGGTTGACGGCTCGAGGGTGTCGTTCGCGGGGTGGTCGAGCCGGCCCCCGTTTCTTTCTAGGCGAGGTGATTTCGCGTTAGGAATTTCGTCGTAACGCCTGCCTTGCGTGCGATCCACGCCTTGGGGTCGGTGGGCGCTCGCTTCAGTAGGCGACTCTCACGGACGGCCGCCTCGACTCGTTTCTCCTGCCATTCACGGAGGCGAGCCGCCTTTTTCGATTCCGTCGCCCAACGCAAGTGCCCGCACCGACTAGCGCAGTAGACCGTGCTTCCCCGACGCCCCTTCGCGTTGCGACCCTGTAGGAAGTAGCGACCGCAGCCTTCTCGTTTGTACCTGGCCAAGAGGTGAAGCACGGGGCTCGTCGTCAAAAGAATGAAGGGGCGATAGGTGCCATAGAAGAGGGCTCTTCCGGAAGCGACGGCCTTCGCTATCGCCGGGGACCAAGTCTCGTACAAGCGTTCTCCCCGCCGGCGGGGGGTGGCCTATCCTTTCCCGGCAATCAGACATAGGCTTTGGGGAACAGGAGGCCCCCATGACCAGAGTGGCACGACGTTTTCGCGTTGCCGACGTTGCGATGCTGGCCCTGCTCTGCGCGAGCGTCGTCTCGGCTCAGACGAAGCCGGCACCGCCCCCGCGGTTTGTCACGACCCGCCAGGCTCCGAACGAGTTCGGCACCTTGGACTACACGGTGACGACGATCTCGGCAACGTCATTCGTCCCGGCGGAAAGCGGGGACGGCTATGGCACAGCGCTGTGCTGCCTCTCCCGTTATTTCAACGACGGAGACGGTGAGCTCTACGCGAGCGTGAGCATCCCGACGGGCGCCGTCATCGACTTCATCGGCCTGGAGAGTTACTCCTCCTGCGAAGGCATCGTCGGAGTCGAGCTCTGGGAGGTCACCCACGGCTTCACCAGCGGCATCGCGGCGTTTTCGAGCACGGTTCACGGCTACGACACCGACTACAACGCGACGCCGATCGGATATCAGATCCCTCTGAATGCTCACCGGGCGCTCGCCATCCAGGTCGAGCTGGGCAACAACTGCGCGAACTGGCCTGCGCTCTCCTGGGTCGAGATCTGGTGGAGGCGGACCGTGAGCCCGGCTCCGGCGAACCCATCCTTCAACGACGTGCCCACGACGGACTTCGGCTACCAGTTCATCGAGGCGCTCTTCGCCTCGGGCATCACCGGAGGATGCGGCGGCGGGAGCTATTGTCCCGATTCTCCGGTGACCCGCAGGCAGATGGCGATCTTCCTGGCGAAGGCGCTCGGACTCCATTGGCCCTACTAGGATCCGGCCCTCGGGAAGACTCCGGGCCGCAATCGCTGCTGCCCCAACCGAGGGAATGAACGGCCGGGGCGGAGGCCCCGGCCGTCTCGTCGGTCGAGCGGCAGAGAGTGAGGAAGACTCGTACCTCCGACAACGTCGCGGATTCGCTACTTCTGGCAGTTCGGTGGGAAGTTCTCGACCCAGGGCCGCGGGCTCTACGTGCAGTTCGCGGTGCCGATCTGAGGCTCGTAACCTTCAGAGCGCCTGCCGACCGGACGCCTCCAGTCCCTTACACCTGACTCGGACACAGGACTCGGACACGTGGTCCCAGGTGATTGACCTGTTGTGAAACCGGTCACGATCCGGTCACTTTTGCGGCTCGCGGGCCTCGCGTGATCGCGCCGGATCGGTATATGTTGTTTGTTTCCAGCTGTGGGCCGTTAGCTCAGTTGGTTAGAGCATCGGCCTTTTAAGCCGGTGGTCCTGGGTTCGAGTCCCAGACGGCCCACCAAGTCTCAGTCTCCGAACAGCCACAGATAGGCGACTCGCCAAGTAGAACCGGCGCGCTGGCGAACCGGAGGAGCCGTCCAGCCTCGGAAGCAGCGCAACGACGATCGGCTGATAGAGTTCGGCACAATTCGCGAAACTCAGTGAGTGAACACGACGTCTTTATGGTGGTGGTGAGCGTCATTGCGACGCTCTTTGTCATTCACATCACCACCACTCCGCCGTTGGTGGCTGTGTTCTCCGTCCAGATCCGTCCCCACGACAACGAGAGCGATCCCTTCCTGGGGAGGCTGACACCTGCGGAATACGCCTTCTACAAAGACCAGCCCATCGTCGCACTGCAGGGAATTGACGTTCACGTGTACCGGCATCACATGCAATTTCAGGTTCGGCACGACCCCGCCGATCAGCAGGTGAAGAGCGCCTTCGAATTCGTCTTCACGCAGCCCAACTACGTCCTTACGCTCTGGCAGGTCTACGTCGATGAGAACAAGGAGACCGGGTTAAAAAGGATCGACGGCCAGCCGAGGCTGGTCGCGCAATTCGATCCGGCCAGAGGCAGGATTGTTGTGGGTCTCGTGGACGGGCGTTTCGCGAGTGATCTCAACGGCGCACCGAAGAATGAAAACGTCTTTGCGACCATCCCTCTTAACGCGAAGGCACTCCGAAAACTTAGAACGGATCCCGTGTCCTCCGACAGGCGGTGGGAGCGTTGGGACTTCATCGCGACCAAGAAGGATGCCGGATTCACATGGTTCGCCGAGTGCAAGGACGTTGCCGGCAAATTCATGCGGACCCGTACTTGGTGAGATCGCGGCTTGCCCTGCCGCGTCCGGATGAACTGCGCGATTCCGTTGGAGGAGAAGCGCACCGGATGCCCGAGCCGAACGGTGCGCCGCGACCGCAAACAGGGGGTCGGGACTGTGCTGCTGAACGAACCGAGCTTCCCTTGCAAGGCGCTCAGGAGGAAGAGGTAACCGAGAACGCCAACTGCGGAAAGCGCGAGAAACAGAGCCGCGCTCCGCAAGGGGCTCTCTTTCATCATTTCAGCCTACCAAAATCGATCGCTCCGCCACCGCTCTCCGCAGCTTCTGCCAGCTGTCTTACGGGCTCGAGCAGATCCTGGCGAGTGGCTCACGAGGGGCGTTGTCTGACCTTCCATACCAGATAGCCCACGACGAGCAGATTGACCGCGAGCGTGGCCACGCGGTGCCAGCTTGCGTGC
>JANMBR010000198.1:0-12590 GCA_031360505.1 Acidobacteriota bacterium | reverse complement strand
GTCGCCGACCAGATCGGCCGTCCGACGGCGACGACCGATCTCTCCGAGGCGATCGTCGCGCTGCTGGAGGCGGGCGCCTCCGGCGTGTTCCATTTCGCCAACCGCGGCGAGGTTTCTTGGAACGATTTTGCGCGCGAGATCCTCCGCCTGATCGGACGCGCAGACGTGCCGGTCGACCCCACGACCTCGGCGTCGCTCGCGCGCCCGGCGCGGCGGCCGCCGTACTCGGTTCTCGACACCGGCAAGTACGAGCGCCTCACCGGACGCCCGGTCAGGCCCTTTCGCGACCCGCTCGCCGAGTATCTGGCGCAGCGCGCGCGGCCTGAGGCGTGAGGGGTCGAGTGACTGGGAGTTTCATCGACTGGCGAACGAGCGGCCGCGGGTAGACTCGGCAGGACGTTCACAGAGGAGAATGACATGCGCCGCTTGATCTTCGGAATCGGTTGTCTCTTTTCCGCCACCCTCGTCGCGGCGCCCCCGCGGCCCTTCAACCTCGACGACCTTGCGCTCGAACGGGACGTCTCCGATCCCGAGGTTTCGCCCGACGGCGCCCTCGTGGCCTATTCGGTGCGGACGACGGACCTCAAGGAAGACAAGCACGAGACCCACATCTGGAGAACGAGCTGGGACGGAAAAGAGACGGTCCGCCTGACCACCGGCAAGGAATCCGAGACGACGCCGCGCTGGAGCCCGGACGGGCGGTCCCTGGCCTTCCTGTCGGAGCGTGGCGACGAGAATGACGCGACCCAGCTCTGGATCCTCCCGAGGTCGGGGGGTGAGGCCGAGAAGCTCACGGAGCTGAAGGGGGGCGTCGAGGACTTCGACTGGTCCCCGGACGGAAAGCGCCTGGTCCTCGTCGTCAGCGATCCCGACCCGGAGGCGCCCGCGGAGAAGGAAGACGCGAAGAAGCCGAAGACGAAGAAGCCGATCGTGATCGACCGGTTCCAGTTCAAGCTCGACGGCTACGGGTACCTGGTCGAGCGGCACAAGCATCTCTACCTCGTCGACCGCGACAGCCGCAAGGTCGAGCCCCTGACGACCGGGACCTATGACGAGCTGCTCCCGTCGTGGTCGCCCGACGGCAAGACGATTGCGTTTGTCTCCAAGCGCGGTCCGGATCCGGACCGCACCGACAACTGGGACGTGTTCGCGATCGAGGCGCGCTCGGGCGCCGCCGTGCGCAAGCTGACGAGCTTCGAGGGCTCCGACAACGATCCCGAGTGGGGCGACAGCCGCCTCGCGTGGAGCCCCGACAGCAAGCTCATCGCCTACGTGCAGGGCGGGCCCGACAAGCTCATCTACTACGGTCTGCACAAGCTCGCGGTGGTGCCGGCCGCCGGCGGCCAGGAGACGGTCCTGACGCCGACCCTCGATTTGAACGTGCTCTCGCCGCGCTTCACGCCCGACGGCAAGTCGATCCTCTTCATGCTGGAGGAAGACCAGGCCGTCCACCTCGCGAAGATCGCGGTCGGCGGCGGACCGGTCGAGCGCGTCGTCGGCGGGCGGCGCCTGATCTCGGCTTTCTCGACCGCCGCGGGCCACACGGTGATCCTCTCGAGCACGCCGCAGGCGCCCGAGGAGGTCTACGCGGCCGAGGCGGGGCAGCTCCGCCGCATTTCCACCCAGAACGACGCCTGGCTCGCCGGAATCCGCCTCGGGGCGGTCGAAGAAACGAGCTTCAAGAGCAAGGACGGGACCGAGATCCATGGCTTTGTCGTGAAGCCGCCGGACTACCAGTTGGGCCGCCGCTACCCGGCGGTGCTGCGCATCCACGGCGGCCCGGTCGGGCAGTTTGAGCTCGGCTTCGACGAGGAGTGGCAGTGGATCGCCGCCAACGGCTACGTCGTCATCGCCGCCAATCCGCGCGGCAGCTCCGGGCGCGGCGAGAAGTTCCAGACGGCGATCTATGCCGACTGGGGGCACAAGGACGTGGAGGACGTGCTCGGCGCGGTGGACGACGCGATCTCGCGCGGGCTCGTGGATCCGGAGCGGATGGCCGTGGGCGGCTGGAGTTACGGCGGCATGATGACCAACTACGTCATCGCGTCGACGACCCGATTCAAGGCGGCCACGAGCGGCGCCGGAATCTCCAACGCCCTGACCGGGTACGGGACCGACCAGTACATCCGAGAATACGAGCAGGAGCTGGGAACGCCGTGGAAGAACATCGACGCTTACATCAAGGTGTCGTTTCCGTTCCTGCACGCGGACCGGATCACGACGCCCACGCTCTTTCTCTGCGGCGACGAGGACTTCAACGTGCCGCTCCACAACTCGGAGCAGATGTACCAGGCCTTGAAGAGTCTGGGTGTCCAGACCGAGCTCGTGATCTACCCGGGCCAGTACCATGGGATTCGCAAGCCCACGTACCAGCGCGACCGGCTCGAGCGGTATGTCGCGTGGTACGACAAGTACGCCAAGGCCCCGAAGGCGGCCGCGACCGCGGCGCCGGCCGACGCGGGCGCGCGCTGAGCCCGGGAGCCGGATGACGCCCGCAGAGTGGAAGCGCAAGGCGGTCCACGCGGGCATGGGCTTCTTCGCCCTGGCGTTGCGGTTCATCGACTGGAGGGCGGCCGCCCTCTGCGCGGGCGCGGCGCTGGCGTTCAACGTGTTCGCGATGCCGAAGATCGGCCGCGCCATCTACCGCAGCTCCATCCCGCGACGCGATACCGGGATCGTCGCGTACCCGGCGATGGTCCTGCTGCTCATCCTCGTCTTCGGCAAGACGGACCTGCCGCTCGTCGCCGCGGTCTGGGCCATGATGGCCTTCGGCGATCCGGCGGCGGCGATTGCCGGGCGGACCGTCGGCGGCCCGACGCTGCCGTGGAACCGCGACAAGACATGGGTCGGCCTGCTCGCGAACTGGGCCGTAGCCGGCGCGAGCTCGGCCGCCGTGTTCGCGTTCGTCTCGCGCCAGGCGCCGCGGCCCGAGGCCATCCTGGTCCTGATGATCGGCGCGGGTGTCTACGCCTTCCTCGAGTCGGTGCGCTCGGGCCTCGACGACAACATCGTGGCCGCGCTGCCGACCGCGCTGGTGATCTACCGCCTCGGCATGGGGAGCCTGCCGGCGTGGATCCCGGCTGCAACGGGCAAGGGCATCGCCATCGCGCTGGCGGTCAACGTGGCGGTCGCGCTGCTCATGGGAGCCATGCGCGTCGTCAGCGTGTCCGGAGCTCTCGCGGGAGCGGCGGCGGGCTTTCTCATCCTCGCCGCGGGGGGTTGGGGCGCCTACGGGCTGCTCTGGACATTCTTCCTCGCCGGGACCCTCGCGACGAAGCTCGGCTACCGGCGCAAGGCCGCGGCGGGCGTGGCCCAGGGCAACGACGGCCGGCGGGGAGTGGCCAACGTCGTCGCGAATTGCATCGTTCCGGCCGCGCTGCTGCTGCTCGGCCTGCCATCCATCGCGTTCGTCGCGGCCTTCGGCGCTGCCCTTGCCGACACGCTCGGCACGGAGGTCGGCACGCTCTACGGCCGGCGCGCGTTCTCGCCGCTGACGTTGACCGCGCTGCCCGCCGGAACCCCCGGCGCGATCTCGTGGCCGGGCACGGCTGCCTGCCTGGCGGGCGCGGCGCTCGTGGCGGCCGCCGGATGGGCGCTCGGCCTGGTCCCCGCGGCGCTCGTGTGGGCGGCGGCGCTCGGCGGATTCATCGGCGCCGTCTCGGAAAGCGTTCTCAATGACTTCGGACGCCGAGGCGGCTTTTCCCTCGACCACGAGTTTGCCAACGCGCTGAACACGTTCGTCGGCGCCATGGCGGCGCTGCGCATCGGGCGGGCGTGAAGCGCTACGTCCGCCTCGTCCGCCCGTTCACGCTGCTCCCGCCGCTGGTGGGCATCATCTCGGGCGCGATCTGCGCCTTCGGCTCGGCGCACAACCCGGATCCGACACGGCGCGTGACGTGGGCGGTCGTGCTCACCGTTGCGATCGGCTCGCTCTGCGCCTCCGCCATGAATGCGGCCTCGAACGTCGTCAACCAGATCGCGGATCTGGAGATCGACCGAAGGAACAAGCCGGAGCGGCCTCTCGTGACGGGGCAGATCAGGATCCCGCGGGCCTGGGGCGTCGCGGCCGTTCTCTACGTCCTCTCCATCGTGCCGACGTGGCTCGTCGTGCCGTATCCCCACGAGAGCTTCGCCGAGCGCCTCGCCGCGCCACTGCCCCTGCACGCGGCCTTCTTCATCTATTGCGTCGGGGCCCTGGCGACCTTCGTCTATTCGTTCTCCGCCTTTGGCCGCACCAAGCGCCACTGGTTCGCCGCGAACTTCACGATTGCCGTGACGCGCGGCGGGCTGCTCAAGGTCGCCGGATGGTCCTTCGTCGCGTCGGCGCTCTGCGGCGAGGCCTGGGCGATCGGCGGGATCTTCGCGCTGTTTCTGCTCGGCGCGACTTCGACGAAGGACTTCTCCGACATGGACGGGGATCGCGCGCACGGTTGCATCACGCTGCCCATCCGGTTCGGCGTGGCCCGCGCGGCGAAGATCATGGCGCCCTTCTTCGTCGTGCCCTGGCTTTTGATCCCGGTCTTCACCTGGCTTCCCTTGGACTGGCGCCTGACCGGAAACCGCATGTTCCTGACCGCCCTCGGGCTCGTCCTGGCGGCATGGGGCGCCTACACGGCGAGCCTCCTGCTGCGCGACCCGGAAAGCCTGGCCTCGACCGAAAACCACCCGGCCTGGACGCACATGTACCTGATGCTGATGTGCGCCCAGGCTGGTTTTTCCGTGGGATACATCGTCTGACGCGAGCCCGGTGCCCGGTGTCGTAGGGGCGGGGCTTGCCCCGCCCGCCTCTGCGACTCTCGTGATTTTCGCGGGCGGCCCAAGGGCCGCCCCTACGGCACCCCGCGGCGAATCAGTCCCTGTAGCGGAGCGCGGAAGGGCGTAAAATAAGCCTATCTATGAAAGAGAACGCGGCGGCGCCAGCCCTGGCGCTGCCGGCCGAAGAGCCGGGCTTCCGGGTCCGCTGGAGCGGGCTCTCGCTGTCGTTCGACGAGCCGACGTTGAACGCGATCGTGCACCGCCTCGTGGATCGCATCCCGGACCTGCAGCGCCTCGAGGTGCGCGTCCGGGCCGGCGAGCTGACCGCCACGCTCGCGGTGCACCGCTTTGGCGTGCCGCTCTCGGCCCGCGCGTCGCTCTCGCAGCTGCGCCTGAAGGACGGATTCCTGGCCTTCGTGCTCGACAAGGTGCAGGCCCTTTCCTTCATACCGATCCCGGATCAGCTCCTGACGTACCTGGTGCGCAAGGCGCCCGCCGGGCTGCTGACGTATTACCGCGACGACCGGATCATGGTCGTGAACCTCAACGACTGGATGCCGCCCGGAATGGACCTGTCGCTCGAGAGGACCGTCTTCGAGGAAGGTGCGCTCGTGCTGCATTTGAGCTCGGGCTGTTACGACCTGTCGGGGATGCTCGGCGATCATTTCGGAGATGTGGACGACTAGCGTTCTGTCACCGAAGTGTCGAGAGCGCCATGCGGCTTCTGACAACCCCGTGGCCCTCGTAATTGAGCCTTCTTGCATCTTTCGAGCGAAGAGATTTGGTATCGTGACTTCGGTTACAGGACACTCGCAAATTGTTTGCTGGATCGAGGAGGTGCGCATGAATCGACGCAAGCTTTCCACCCTTCTGGGTCTCGTCCTCGCGGCTCTGCCGGTCGCTCTTCTGGCTGCCCTCATGCACCGAACGCAGACGGCGATCGATGTCCCGGAGCCCGGCAAGGACGTCGCGCTATCGGGCCTCCACTACAAGGGCAGTGCGTTCGAAGCGAAGGTGAGCTCGGTGCGGCTCGAGCTCAAGGAGGGCTCCGATCCCGTGACGGGTCAGTGGAGCTTCGTGGCGTCGAACTCGGACGGCCAGTGGCACAAGATCGAGCTGTTCGTCCGCCTGCTCGACGAGTCCGGCAACCAACTCGAATACTCGTCCCAGCATTGCACCCTGGCAGCCGGCGCCAAGGATCAACCCTGCGTCGTTTCGATGAAGGTCAAAGCCGAAGTCTGGAAGGCGACGAAGAGCATCAAAATCGTCACGGACTGGACCAGCTGATTTCGGGGACACGCAGTGGGACATGTTCCTCGCCTTCGTCGGATCGCTGGCGGCTCAGCTCGCCCTTTCGCGGATCCACGACCGGGAGATCGCGGCCCTGAGTTCCTGAAGGACCTCTGCGGGCGCCGGGACCGGCGGGGGAGTGGATGGGGGGCCGCGCAGGACGGCGATGCATAGCCGCCCGTCGGTTTCGTAGTCGTCGCCCGAGCCGTTGCGGTCCCGCCCGGCCGCGCGCAGCCCGGCGAGGCAGTCCACGCGCGCGAGGCGGCCCGCGCCGCCGAGGTCCTCGACGAGCGTGTCGCGCTCGGCGTCGACCCGTGGCTCGATGTGATGGATGATCTCGCCCGTGTAGCGCGAGAACCCGACGCGCAGATCGTAGGTCGCGGCCCCGAGCCAGATGGTGTTGCGCGGATCGAGCGGCTGGTTCGCTTGCCACAGCCGCACGTGGTGCCGCCGCCGCGGGCTGCCGCCGACGATCTGCTCGAAGGCGAGGTCCTGGGGTCGCTCCCAGAGCAGATGCGTGCTGACGGGGGCGCAGGTGTAAGGCCTGTGGAAGAGGACGCTCGTCGCGTCCCGGAGGCTGGAGCGAAGGGTGATGCGGTCCGCGGGGCACCAGCCCGAGGCCCGCATGGCCTCGGCGACTTCGCTTCTCGTGCCGACGAGCGCGACGTTGAGGGGATCCGCTGCGATTCCCTCGGGCGTCCGCGTCACGCCGGAAAGCGCCGGCGGGCCGGCGAACCGGTAGTACTGGCGCCACGACACCGGCATCACCACGTAGGCGAAGAGGGCATAGGTCGGCAGCGACAGCAGACAGGCCGCGGCGGTTCTTGTGATCGTCTTCACGGAAGACGGGAGTTTGACCGGATGCGGATGAACGGAAGATGAATCAGAGGACCTGCCGGGGCCTCAGGGCGCGAACCGCGGCATCGAGGACCCTGCGCGCGCCCGGGCCAGGCTCTCCCGGGGGCGAGGCCGGCGGCGCTTCCCCGAGAAGCACCCGCAGGCAGGCTGCCGCCGAGCGCGCGATCGCGTCGAGGTCGTAGCCACCCTCGAGGGCGAGCACGAGGCGCCCCGACGCCAGGGCGCTGAGACGCGCCGTCATCTGCGCGTAGCCGGCGGGGGTCACCCGCATTGCGCCGAGCGGGTCGCCATCGGCCGCGTCGAACCCGGCCGAGACGAGGACGATGTCGGGCCGAAAGTCGCGGGCGATCGGAAGAAGCACCTGATCGAAGGCTGCCAGGTACTCGGCGTCGCCGCAGCCGGCCGGCCAGGGCACGTTGACCGTGAAGCCCCGACCGGCGCCGCCCCCGACCTCTTCGATCGCTCCGGTTCCCGGATAGAAGGGGAACTGGTGCGTCGAGAAATACAGGACGCCCGGGTCCTCCCAGAAGCTGTGCTGCGTGCCGTTGCCGTGATGGAGGTCCCAGTCGACGATGAGGATCTGCCGAGCGCCCCCTTTCTGCAGGGCCCGCGCGGAAATTGCGACGTTATTGAAGAGGCAGAAGCCCATGGCGCGGTCCGCCTCGGCGTGGTGCCCGGGGGGCCGCAGCAGGGCGAAGCCGTTGGCGAGCCGGCCGGCCGCGACCTCCGCGGCCAGATCGATCAGGCCTCCGGCGGCGAGCCTGGCCGCCGACGCCGATTCGGAGCATGCGTAGGTGTCGGGATCGAGCTGCTCGAAGTCGTTGCGCGCTGTCTCTTCGATCACCGCGATGTGCGCGTCGGTGTGAATTCTTCGCAGTTCCTCGCGTGTGGCCTCGCGGGCGGGGACGCGCACGCAGCGCTCGGCTAGCCCTTCCTCCTGCAGCCGTTGCCAGATCGCCGAAAGGCGCCCCGGGTGTTCCGGGTGATCGTAGGGCGCGCGATGCGCGAGGAACCGCTCGTCGTAGACGAGCCCGGTCGTCATCGTCCGTCGAGTGCCGTCCGGAGCGCCTTCGGATCCGACACGGGAGCCTGGCAGGCAAACCCGGTGCAGACATAGGCCGCAGCCGCCGTAGCGCTCGTGCGTCCCTCGGCGAGGGCCGCGAGCTGCGGGATGCCGGCTGCCGAGTCCGCGTGCGCGACCACGCGGTTCAAACCCGGGCTCGCAAAAACCGCGCGGCGCAGCCCCTCGAAATCCTCCCGGCCCGGCTTGCCCGCGAGGACGATCTCGCGCGGCGGATCGGACTGGAAGTCCAGGGCAGAGAGAAGGCGGGGAAAGGCGGTCGCGGCGCGCCCGAGCAGATCCGCGTGGGCCGCGAAGATGGCGTCCGAGCGCTCTCGATACCGCGGGTCGCCGGTGAAGACGGACAGCCGCAGAAGGTTCATGGCGGCGACCGAATTCGAAGAGGGCGTTGCGGCATCCCAGCTCTCCTTGGGCCGGAGGATCAACCCGTCGTGCTCGGGCGCCGAGAGAAAGTAGCCGCCGCGCGGGTCGGCGAACGTCTCCTCGAAGATCGCCTGGAGGCGCAGGGCCTCGGTGAAATAGCGCGGCTCGAAGGTCGCCTCGAAGAGATCGAGGAGCGATTCGATCAGGTACGCGTAGTCGGTCGCAAACCCCGGGATGTCCGCCTTGCCGGCCTTTTCGCGGTGGAGGAGCCTGCCGTCGCGGACACAGCGATCCAGGATTCGGTCCGCGGCCCGGCGGGCGGCTTGCTCATAACGGGGCTCGTCGAGGACGCGGGCCGCCAGGGCAAAGGCCGAGATCGCGAGCGAGGTCCAGTCGGTCAGCAACTTGTCGTCGGTGGCCGGGGCGACGCGGCGTGAGCGCACCGCGTACATCTTCTGGCGCGCCACAGCGAGCGTGCGCGCGATGTCCTCTTCGGACTTTCCGAAGTCGGTCGCGAGCGCCGCGAGACTACGGACGACCGAGAGAACGGTCTCGCCGTTCTCGAAGTTGCCGCGCTCGGTGACGCCGAACCGCGCCGCGACGACGACAGCGGCCTCGGCACCGACGGCCTCCTCGAGCGATGCCGGGCTCCAGACGTAGAACGTCCCTTCCTCGCCCCCGGAGTCGGCGTCCTGAGCCGCGAAGAACCCGCCCTCGTCCGGCGTCATCTCGCGCAGCAGGTAGTCGAGCGTTTCCCGGGCGACGCGGGCGTCGTCGGGGTTGCCGAACGCGCGGAAGGCTTGTACGTAAACGCGCGCCAGCATCGCGTTGTCGTAGAGCATCTTTTCGAAATGGGGGACGAGCCAGCGCGCGTCCACGGAGTAGCGGTGGAAGCCGCCGCCCACCTGGTCGCACATGCCGCCGGCCGCCATCTTCGCGAGCGTCTTCTCCGTCATGGCGCGCGCCGCGGGATCTCCCGTGCGGAGCCAGTGCCGCAGCAGGAGCTCGAGCCGCATGGCGGGCGGAAACTTCGGCGCTCCGCCGAAGCCTCCCTCCGCTTCGTCGAACTGCCGTTCGAGCACGCGCACCGCGGAGGCCACGAGCTCCGGCGCCGGGGCGCCTTCGCCGGCCGGCGCTGCCTCGGCGCTCGCGCCGATGTCCAGCTGCGCGACCAGCTCGGCGGCCGACGATTCGAGCTCCTCGCGGCGCTCTTTCCACGCGGTGGCAATGGCCTCGAGCAGCTGCGGGAAGCCGGCCTTGCCCCAGCGGGGCATGGGAGGGAAATACGTTCCGCCGTAGAACGGCTTGCGGTCGGGCGTCAGGAAGAGCGAGAGGGGCCACCCGCCCTGGCCCGTCATCCGCTGGACGGCCTGCATGTAAATGTCGTCCACGTCGGGCCGCTCCTCGCGGTCCACCTTGATCGCGACGAAGCCGCGCGATAGCGCTGCCGCGACCTCCTCCTTCTCGAAGGACTCGTGCTCCATGACGTGGCACCAGTGGCAGGTGGAGTATCCGATCGAGAGGAAGATCGGCTTGTCCTCGGCCCGCGCCCGCGCGAACGCCTCTTCGCCCCAGGGGTACCAGTCGACGGGGTTGTCCTTGTGCTGGAGGAGGTAGGGGGAGGATTCCTTCGCGAGGCGGTTCACCATCGAGCGAGGATATCCCTGTCAGCTCAGGCGGGACTTCAGGGGCCGAGTCTCACGGCTTGAACGAAACCTGCAGCCCCTTCTTCTTTGGCTCGGCCGTGATCACGATCTCGTCATCCCCATGCCGGATCGTGACCGGGTCGCCGGGGTTCAACTCGTCGAGGCGCCGGATCAGGTCGCGGGTGGAGATCGGTCGGTCCTCGGCGAACACCTCGACGAGATACCGGGGCAGTCCGATGTGCACGTCCTCGTTCGACTCGTCCTTGACGTCGATCAGGATCTCGTCGCCCTCGGTCCGAACCTCGATCGTTTTGCCGTCGTTCTTGATGATTCCGGGCTTGTCCTTCTCGCTCTCGTCCGCGGCGTCGAGAATCTCCCGCGGCGTGATGTCGCTCCGGTCCCAGGCCATGCGGATGTCCCGGTCGAAAGATTCGTCGAGGTGGGCGATCCGGGTCAGCTGGGCGAGCAGGGCGACGGGGACGTGGAAGGCCATACGGCGGATCTCGTCGCCGTCCTTCTTCTTGACCTCGACGCGGAAGCCCTTGATCCGATGGAAGTCCCGAGCCGGTCCGCGCCAGAACGAAAGGGCGATGGCGGCGAGGACGACCACGACGAGGCCAAAAACGACGGCGCGGACTTCTTTGCTCATGGCGTGCAAGTCTCCCATCCTTCCCAACGCACGCGGGATCGGAATGTTCGGCGGCCTGTGGTATTTTGCCCCCTGGGAGCGCCCCGCAAGGGGCTGTGCGAACGAGCTTTATGCCTCATTTCATCACCGACACGTGCATCGGGTGCGGCGTCTGCGAGATCAAGTGTCCGACGCACACGATCACCGGCGACAAGGCCGAGAAGTACGTCATCCACCATGACCGGTGCATCGACTGCTCGGTCTGCGCCCGGTACTGCCCGGTGTCCTGCATCCAGGACCAGAAGGGCGAGCTCGTCGAGAAGGTCAGGCCCAAGGACATCCCGAAGGCCATCGTGGACCGGGACCTCTGCACGGGCTGCGAGTTCTGCATCGACATCTGCCCCTTCGACTGCATTTACCTGATCGAGGATCCGCTCCACGAGACCTTCCACAAGATCGCCGAGGTGGACGCCGGCCCGTGCGTCTCCTGCCGGCTCTGCGAGACGGTCTGCGAGAAGGACGCCATCTTCGTCCCCAATCCGATCACCCAGGCGAAGCGGTACCTGCCCGTCCTGTGACCGAGCCGCCGAAGGACGCAGCGCCGGAGGGCGACGAGGAATTCACCGAGGAGCCCCGCGGCGCCGGCAAAATGATCATCCGGTTCTTCCTGCTGCCCCTCGTGGTGGTGCTCGCGGCGGTCGGCATCTTCCTCGTCTTCAACTACATGACCTTCGAGCGCCGCGGTCCCCGCGACTACCTGCAGGAAGTCCGTGGCGGCGCGGCGAACCGCCGCTGGCAGGCGGCTTTCGAGCTCTCCCGCTCGCTCGGGAGCCTGCCTTCCGCCGAGCGGGCGGCGCTCACGGCGGAGACTCTGCGCGTCTTCGAGTCGCTGTCCCCGAAACGGCCGGACGATCTACTGGTCCGGCGCTACCTCGTGCTGGTGCTCGGGCGCCTCGGCGAGAAGGAGGCGGTGCCCGCGCTGATCAAGGCGACGACGGCACAGGACCCGGATACCCGCCTGTACGCGGTCTGGGCTCTCGGAAAGATCGGTGACCCCGCGGGGTTCGAGACCGTTCTCGCCTCTTCCCAATCCGAGGACGCCGGGGCGCGCAAGATGGCCGCCTACGTGCTCGGATCGCTCGGCGACCCTCACGCCATCGCCCGCCTCCAGGTGCTGGCGGAGGATCGCGTCGCCGACGTGCGCTGGAACGCGGCGATCGCCCTGGCCCAGCTCGGCGATCGCTCGGGCCTGCCGGTGCTGCGGTCCATGCTCGACCGCGTGGCGCTCGCGCGCCAGGCGGAGATCTCGAGCGATCAGGCGGAGGGGGCGATGGTCAACGCGCTGAAGGCCCTCGTCCTGCTGCGCGATGCGGAGAGCCTGCCGACGCTGGAGAAGCTCGCCCGGGAGGATCCCAACCTGCGAGTGCGGGACGCCGCTCGGAAGGCCGCCGAGGCCATCCGACCGAAATCGTCGAAACGCCTTGAGCGCTTGGACACCGTTTTGGTAGGCTGACGCCCTAAGAATTAATGTCGACCGCGCCTGATTCTCTCCCGTCGTCCCCGCCCGACGTCGAGCTCGACGGGGTCACCCGGCGTTCCACCATCAAGTGGATGGCGCTCGCCTGGACCGGCTTTGCCGCGGCGACGGCCGCCGGCCTGACTGCGACGGTCCGGTTTCTCTTCCCGAACGTCCTCTTCGAGCCGCCGACGCGGTTCAAGGCGGGGGACCCGTCGAGCTACGCCACGGGCGTCGACGAGCGGTGGAAGGAGAAATTCGGGGTCTGGATCGTGCGGGATACCAACTCCATCTATGCCCTGGTGGCCGTCTGCGTGCACCTCGGCTGCACGCCCAACTGGCTCCAGGCCCAGCACACGTCCAAGTGCCCGTGCCACGGTTCGGGCTACTACATTTCGGGGATCAACTTCGAAGGGCCGGCGCCCCGGCCGCTCGAGCGCGCGGAGATCGAGG
>JANMBR010000159.1:0-8426 GCA_031360505.1 Acidobacteriota bacterium | reverse complement strand
AATGCTGGGCAAGAAGCCCGGTGTCCCCGCGATCATGATCGTCACACTCGCGCTCGGCATCGGGGCGACCACGGCCATTTTCAGCGTGGTGTACGGCGTATTGTTGCGGCCGCTGCCGTACCTCGAGGCGAAACGGATCATGGCCGTTTTCGAGGTCACGTCCAAGGGCAGGCCGTCGCGCCTTGCAGACCCGAACTTCAACGACTTCCGCGAGCAGAACCGCAGCTTCCAGCGAATCGCGAAGTACAGCGACTCCGTCATGTCCGTTTCGGGGGCTTCGCAGCCGACACGCACGACGGTGGCACATGTCTCATCCGGCTTCCTCGGGGTCTTCGGCGTTCAGCCGGCCCTCGGGCGGGATTTCAGCGCCGACGAAGCGAAAAAGGGGGCCGGCCCCACCGTTCTCGTCAGCGATCGATACTGGAGGCAGCATCTGGGATCGCCGCGGGACCTCTCGCAGGTGCACCTGAAGATCGATGGGGCATTTTTCTCCGTCGTCGGCGTGCTCCCGGCCGGATTCCGCTTCCCGGCAGAGGCGGACCTGTGGGTGCCGGCTGATCGGGACGGCGAAAACCCGAGCAGGACGTCACACAACTACAACGCCGTCGGGCGCCTGCGCGATGGTGTGACGGTCGAGCAAGCGAACCGTGACATCGGCGCGATCGCGCGTCGCATTCATGACGCATCGAGCGAGCAGGGCGACTATCTCCTCAAGGACGGGATGGCCGTCCCGCTCCAGGATTCGATCACGGGTAAGGCTCGCTCGGCGCTGCTGATGCTGCTCGGCGCGGTGGGATTTCTGCTGCTCGTGGCGTGCGCGAACGTGGCCAATTTACTGCTGGCGCAGGCGTCGGTGAGGGACCGTGAGCTCGCCATTCGCAGCGCGCTCGGCGCGGCGCGAGGACGGCTGATCCGGCAATTCCTCGCCGAGGCATTCCTGCTCTCTCTGGTCGGCGGCGGTCTTGGCGTCGTGGGATCGTACGGGGCAGTGGCGGGATTGATTGCGCTGGCGCCGGGCAACCTGCCGCGGCTCGAGAGCGTCTCGATCAGCATTCCCGTGCTCGTGTTCGCGTTCCTCCTTTCGACCGCGGTTGCCGCGGGCCTGGGAGCGTTCACCGCCGTTCGCGCGACTTCCAAGGTCCTGTCCAAGGGTCTCGGGGAAGGAGGGCGCGGGCAAGCCGGTTCGCAATCCAGCCAGCGCGTGGGCCGGGTCATCGTGGCGGCGCAGATCGCAATTACGCTGGTCCTGGTGGTCGGGGCGGGATTGCTCGGGCGCAGCCTGATGAAAGTGCTCGAAGTGAATCCCGGGTTCCGCGTCGACAAGATCGTCACGATGGACGTCTCGCTTCCGGGGGTGGAGGATCCTCGGGAAAAGGCCGGTCAGGCGATGTTCTTTTCGCGACTGATCGACCGGCTCAAGCAGATCCCGGGCGTCCACAAAGTCGGCGCGACGAGCGGCCTGCCACTCGACGGCGGCCATCCCGACGGGATGTTCGTTCTCGCGACGCAGGACGAGATCCCCGGGACCATGGACGGTGTTGGCCAGCTCTTCCAGCAGAAAGAGCGCATCGGCGTTGCGGACTTTTGCGTCGCCACGGACGGTTACTTCCAGGTTCTCGGAATTCCCCTGATTCGGGGGCGCGCCTTCGACGAGCGCGACGGCCCGAGCGCTCCGCACGTCGCGTTGATCACCGAATCGCTCGCGCGCGAGCGGTGGCCCGGCCAGGACCCGATCGGCCGCACGATCGAGTTCGGGAACATGGACGGCGACCTGCGCGTGTTGACGATCGTCGGCATCGTGGGCGACACCCACGAGTACGGTCTCGACGTGCCCCCGCGACCGACCGTCTACGTGAATCTGTTCCAGCGACCGCGCTCGACCATCATCGTGACGATGCTGAGCGATGCCGACACGCGGCGGGTCACGTCGGCGGCGCGCGGGATCCTGCAGGACCTCGATCCGGAGATTCCGGCGAAGTTCCGGACGTTCTCGCAGGTGTATGCGGCGTCGCTCGGCTCGCGGAGGTTCAACGTCCTTCTCATCGGCTTCTTCGCGGTCGCCGCGCTGCTGCTCGCGACGGCGGGGGTGTTCGGCGTGATGGCGTATTCGGTCAGCCGCCGCACGCGCGAGATCGGCGTGCGTGTCGCCCTCGGCGCGCGCTCCGGCGACGTTTTGCGGATGATCCTGATTCAGGGTTTGGGCACGATCTTGATCGGGGTGGCGATCGGCATTGCCGGGTCACTGGTTCTGACACGCACGGTCGCGTCGCTGCTCTTTGGCGTGACGGCCACCGATCCGCTGACCTTCGGCGGCGTGACGCTGCTCCTCGTCGGGGCAGCGCTCTCGGCTTGCTACATTCCGGCGCGACGGGCCACGAAGGTCGACCCGATGGTCGCGTTGCGACACGAGTAGCGGCGCTTTGCTCGCCGTCCTGATGAATCGCGTATGAGGGATTAGCGGTTCCGGAATGCCCCCGGTATGATCCTCAGCGCCCGGAGGTGCAGGGGGAATGAGGAAGTCCTTTGCGAGCGCGACCCCGCTGACGGCGGCGGCGCTCGCGCTCGCGGGACTGGCGGGCGCGGTCTGGGCCGCGGCTCAGCCGGTCGACGACCCCTTCCAGTGGCTCGAGGACGTGCAGGGGGAGAAGGCCCTCGCCTGGGCTCGGGAGCACAACGCGAAGACGCTCGCGGTCCTGGAGGCCCGGCCGGAGTACGAGCCCATCTACGCGCGGACGCTCGAGATCCTGGATTCGCAGGAGAAGATCCCGACGCCCGCGCTGCTCGGCGAGACCGTGTACAACTTCTGGAAGGACGATGCGCACGAGCGCGGGATCTGGCGCCGCACGACGCTCGCTTCCTATCGCACGGCCGCTCCGCAGTGGGAGACGGTGCTCGACGTCGACGCGCTCGCGAAGGCCGACGGCAAGCCGTGGGTCTTCCACGGGGCGACCTGCCTCGCGCCCGCATACGTGCGCTGCATGGTCAGCCTTTCCCCCGGAGGCTCGGATGCGTCCGTCGAGCGCGAGTTCGATACGAAGACGAAGGAGTTCGTGTCCGGCGGTTTCGTCCTGCCGGAGGCCAAGTCCTCCATCGCGTGGCGCGACGAGAACACGCTCTGGCTCGGTACGGACTTCGGGCCCGGGTCGCTGACATCGTCCGGATATCCCCGGATCGTGAAGCTGTGGAAGCGCGGCACCCCGGTGTCCGCCGCCCGGACCGTTTTCGAGGGCCAGGCGCAGGATGTCGCCTCCGTCGGGAGCACCGATGTCCTGAGCGACGGCCGGTACGACGTGATCACGCGGACCCCCGCGTTCTTCCGTGGGGAGACGTACCTCTTTCTCGGCGATCGCCTGGTCCGACTGGACCTGCCCGAGGACGCCAGTCCCCGCCTCTTCTTCCGCGACCGGCTCCTCTTCTCTCTGCGGAGCGACTGGACGGTCGGCGGCAAGACCTACCGCGAGGGGTCGCTCCTCGCGGGTACCGTCGCCGACCTGCTCGGCGGCGTGCGCCGGTTCGACGTGCTCTTCGAGCCGAGAGCGCGCGTTTCGCTCGCCGGCGTCGACCGCACGCGCAACCGCGTTCTGCTCCAGACGCTCGACAACGTGCGCGGCCGCCTGACCGCCCTCTCCCTGAAAGACGACGGCGGCTGGACGCGCTCCGAAATCCCGACGCCCGGGATCGGCACCGCCGACTTGACGGCCGCGAGCGACCAGTCGGAATCCTTCTTCTTTACTTACGAAGACTTCACGACACCGCGATCCCTGTGGCTCTCCGAAAAGGGCGCGACGCCCGTCCAGGTCAAGTCGATGCCGGCGTTCTTCGACGCGAAGGGGATCACGACCGAGCAGTTCGAGGCGACGTCGAAGGACGGCACGAAGATCCCGTACTTCGTCGTGCGACCGCAGGCAGCGAGGTCGGACGGGACGGCCCCGACGCTCCTCTATGCCTACGGTGGCTTCGAGGTGTCTGAGGTCCCCAGCTACGACGGAGTCACCGGGTCGGCGTGGCTCTCGCGTGGAGGCGTGTACGTCCTCGCGAACATCCGCGGCGGAGGAGAGTTCGGCCCCGCCTGGCACAAGGCCGCGGTGAAGGAGCAGCACATCCACAACTTCGAGGACTTCGCGGCCGTGGCGCAAGACCTCGCGGCGCGCAAGATCACCTCGGCGCGACACCTCGGGATCATGGGCGGCTCCCAGGGTGGACTGCTCGTCGGAGGAACCTTCGCGCTCTACCCGGACCTCTTCCATGCTGTCGTCGCGCAAGTGCCGCTGGCCGACATGCGGCGGTTCAGCCACCTCCTCGCCGGCGCAAGCTGGATGGCGGAATACGGCGATCCGGACAAGGCCGAGGACTGGGCATACATCCAGACATGGTCGCCATACCATCTCTTGAAGCCCGACGCGAAGTACCCCACGCCGTTCTTCTGGACGAACACCCGCGACGACCGCGTGCACCCGGCCCACGCCCGCAAGATGGTCGCGAAGCTGGAGGCGCAGGGTCACCCGGTCTATTATTTCGAGAACACCGAGGGAGGCCACGGCAGCGGCGCGGTGAACAAGCAGACCGCGCAGGTCACGGCCCTGCAGTACGCGTACTTGTGGATGATGCTGCGCTGATCGGAAAAGACGAGCCCATCGGGGTCTCGTGGGGTCTCAGAGGGGTGGCAGCGAAGGCTCCGGAGAATGGCCCCCAGGCGAGTCCGCAGACAGCCGGGGGGTCTGGCGCGCATAGTCGAGAGAAAAAAGGCGCCCGCTTGGGGCTCGTGGGAGTCGGAATGGTGGCGGCGCAGGGACTTGAACCCCGGACCTAGCGGATATGAGCCGCTTGCTCTAACCAACTGAGCTACGCCGCCTTCGGGACCGCGGATAATAGCAAAAGACCGGCCCGGCTATACTGTTCCCATGGCTGGGTTCGCGGACCATTGCGTGACCTGCGATCAGGACTTCCCATACGCCCTGCCGCTCTGCCAGACCTGCCGCAAGCCCGCCTGCGAGACCTGCGTGGTGCGGATGGGGGGCAACATCTTCTGCAGCAAGCCCTGCGCGCACGCCTTTTTCTTCGGCGGCCAGGACGACGTCGAGGACGAGTCCGACCTGCAGCGGCTTGAAGATGGAGAATGAGCGCGCCTGAACCCCAATCCCCGGTGCGGCCTTCCCGGTTCGGCCGCTTTTTCTGGCGCGATCCCAACACCCAGTTCCTGATCCTCGCGGCCGCCGCGGGCCTTCTCGGAGGCCTCGGCGCGATCGCGTTCCGATACCTGACCCACAGCCTGACGCGGCTGCTCCTCGGCGCGGAAGACGTCGTCCGGGGCGCCCAGGCGCTCGAGCCGCTCGTCCGGGTCCTGATCCCGGCGGCGGGAGGGCTCGTCGGAGGTCTGATCGCGCTCTTCTTCTTCGGCGAGAAGGGGCCGAGCGGCATCTCCCACATGATCGAGGTCGTCTCGCTCGGCCGGCGGACGGTCCGCCTGCGGCCGTCGCTCGCGCGCGGCATGTCCTCGATCGCCGTCATCGCGAGCGGCGGATCGGAGGGGCGCGAGGGGCCGATCATCCAGATCGGCGCCGCCTTCGCGTCGGCGCTGGCGCGCCGCTGGAAGGTTTCGCCCGAGCGCGTGCGGATCCTGACGGCCTGCGGCATGGCAGCCGGTGTCGCCGGCGCGTACAACACTCCCATCGCGGCCACGCTCTTCGTGCTCGAGGTAGTGGTCGGGTCGTTCTCGATGGCGCTCTTCGGTCCGGCCGTCGTTTCCGCGGTGGTTTCGACGATCGTGGTCCGCGCGGTCCTCGGTGACGAGCCGGTCTACAGGGTAGCGCCGTTTCGACCCGAGTCGCTCGTCGAGAGCCTCCCTTACGCCGCAATCGGCCTGCTCGGCGGCGTCGCGTCGGCGTTCTTCGTGCGAGCGCTCTCGGCCGGAAAGAAGATGTTCGCGGCGACGAATCTGCCGATCTGGGTGACGATGTCGATCGGCGGCGCGCTCGTCGGAGCGATCGGAATCGGCATGCCGCAGGTCTTCGGCAACGGGTTCGAGGCCACCAACGAAATTCTGCACGGCAACCCGACGCTCCTGTTCCTGCTCCTGTTGCTCGTCGGCAAGACGATCGCGACGTCCGCGACGATCGGCTCGGGCGGCGTCGGCGGCGTCTTCACGCCGTCGCTGCTCGTCGGCGCGGCCCTCGGCGGCGCGGTGGCGAAGCTCGTCCAGGTGGCCCTGCCGCACCTGGCGGCGCCCGTCGGCGGCTACGCGCTGCTCGGCATGGGTGGCATGCTGGCAGGCATCACGCGGGCGCCTCTGCTCGCGGTGATCATGATCTTCGAGCTGACCCAGAACACGGCCGTCCTGCTTCCGATGATGGTCGTGTCGGTCCTGGCGGTGGCGGCGGCGCGGGTCTTCCAGAAGGAGTCGATGTACATCGAGAGCCTGCGCTCGGCCGGCATCGTGTGGGAGAAGACGGCGGAAGCGACGGCCCTCGCGAGCCTGAAGGTTTCGGACATCATGCGGCGCGACGTGGCGCTCATCCCGCGGACGACGACGCTGCCCGAGATCGTGGCCGCTTTCCTGCGCTCGCGCAGCCTCTTCCTCTACGTCGGCGACGCGGAGGGCCGGCTCGAGGGCGCGGTGGACATCCATAACATCAAGGAGTCGTTCTCCGAAGTCGATTTGTCGGCGCTCGTGATCGCGGCGGACCTCATGACTGAGCTGCCCTTCGTGACGCCGGAGGAGCCGCTGACATCGGTCAACGAGAAACTCTGGTTCCGAGACATGGGGCAGTTGCCGGTCGTGGACTCCGTGGAGGGGCGCAAGTTCCTCGGGGTCGTCACGCAACGCGATCTCCTGGGCGCCTTCGACGTCGAGGTCCTGAAGCGAAACCGACTGCTCGCGCGCGTGCGCACGGTCGGGGAGGCGGGGGAAGTGGATTACCTGGAGCTGCCGGAGAAGCACCGTTTGCTCGAGGTGGACGTGCCCGCCTCCATCGAGGGACTCACGATGGCCGAGGCGGGGCTGCGGTCGCGCTACGGAGTGTCCGTCCTCGCCGTGAAACGCCTCACGAAACAGGGCATCGAAAGCCGGTTCGTGCCGCAGCCCTCCGACCGCTTCGAGCACGGCGACGTGCTCGTCGTCCTCGGCAGCGAGGACGCGATCGCCCGGATCCGCGATGCCTCGCCCCTTCCCCTGCTGGCTGGTTCCTAGAGGCTCCGGACTATGCCGGCGTCGATGTCCGGTGCTATCCTCAACACATCCTGGAAAAAGACAAAGATCGCCAGGCCCTTTTGGCCAAGGAAAAGCAGAGCGAGCTGGTCGCGCTGCGCGGCAAGTGGTTCAAGGAACGCACGCGCCTGTATGACCGCGAGACCGGTCTGCCCACGGTGGCCGTCCTCGTCGATGATCTGAAGAAGCAGCTCGAGCAGCTCGGCAGCATCTCGGTGCTGGTCTTCCGTCCGAGCTCCGAGGGCGCAGTCGAAGAGGTCTGGGGCTGGGAGGCGTACGACGACCTGCTCCTCGACTTCGTGCGGCGCTTAAAGGCCTTCCAGACCGACGGCATCGTGCCCGGCGGAACGCTCTGCCTGCCGTACGTGCGGTCGGACGAGATCATCC
This sequence comes from Acidobacteriota bacterium, assembly GCA_031360505.1. Lineage (GTDB taxonomy): Bacteria > Acidobacteriota > Thermoanaerobaculia > UBA5066 > Gp7-AA6 > DAHUXD01. The sequence continues at coordinate 835 of JANMBR010000159.1, read as the reverse complement.
TCTTCATCAACGCGGATGGCGGCGGCATGGTCGAAGGGCCGACAGCGCTCGGACAGAAGGCCGCGGAGCTCGACCAGTTGATCCGGGGGTACCTCGCGGAGCGCGCGGATCTCTCGGCGCGCTTCCGTTCGTTCGTGGGCTCCTCGCGGATCATGAAGGACCCGAAGCACCGCATCGAGCGGCTGCTCTACCGCGGCGTCCAGGACGCGCGCGACCAGGTCACGCGCAAGACCGTGCGCGCCGAAATCCGCGGCGGCCAGCTTCTGCAGGACGTCATCTCGCGCCAGGACATCCGACCCGTCTTCCAGCCGGTCTTCGACCTCGCGACGGGAAACATGATCGGGATGGAGGCTCTCTCGCGGGGCCCGCGCGGCAGCGAGTTCGAGAGCGGCGAGGCGCTTTTCTCGCTCGCCGATCGCACGGAGCTCCTGCTGCCTCTCGAGCGCGTGTGTCGCCAGCGCGCGCTCGAAGCGGCCGCGAAGGCCAATCCGAAGCGCCAGATCTTCTTGAATCTTTCGCCGGCGGCGGCGTCGGACCCGGAGTTTCTCGGTCCCGTCTTTCGGGACCAGGTGCGAGCCCTTGGCATTGAGCCCGAGCGGATCGTCCTCGAGATCACCGAGCGCACCTACGCTGTCTACGAGGGACTCTTCCGCGAGGTCCTCTCCAAGTTCCGCTCGCAGAACTTCCGCATCGCGGTCGACGACGTCGGCACGGGCTACTCGAACCTGTCTTCGCTCGCCGACATCGAGCCGGACTACCTGAAGTTCGACAACGTTTTCGTGCGCGGCATCGACCGGCGCCAGGTCAAGCAGGACCTGCTCGAGGCGCTCATGAG
>JANMBR010000131.1:0-4435 GCA_031360505.1 Acidobacteriota bacterium | reverse complement strand
CTTCGCCAGTCGGTCCTGCGCCCGGCCGAGCAACGCGCGCGGCACCACCGCGACGAGGATCGCGACGGCAGCCGCGCCGACGATGACGAGTGCGAGCGCGTTCACGCGCCCCGAGGATATCTTTCCTAAGGTCCGTAGATCAGCAGGCCGAAAGTCTTGACCAAAAAGACCGCCATCTGTCCGCGATTGTTCGGACTGGTCGGACAGTAGAGGAGCGGACTTGCCTGGCAGCCGCCAGTGATACTGCGTGCGTAGAGCTCTTCGATCCAGTCGGGGAATCCCGTGCCCGGTGTGCACGGCACGTCGCCGAACACGCCTGTGCAGTCCGGTGGGTCGTATGCCGAGCCTTCCTTCGTCTTCAGAAGAAACACCGCCATCTGCTGGCGGGTGACGGTGGCGTCGGGGCAGTAGTTGCCGCTGCCGCAGCCGCCCGTGACTCCCAGCGACGAAAGCTCCTCGATCCAGGGGTCGAACGGCCCGCCGGTGCAGGGCACGTCCGTGAACACGAGGCCGGTGCAGGCCGGCGGGACGTGCGCCTGCCCGAACTTCGACTTGAGGAGGAAGACGGCCATCTGGGCGCGGGTGACCGGATTGCCCGGGCAGTAGTTGCCTCCGGCGCAGCCGCCCGTCACGCCGTTGTGGAACAGGTTCTCGATGAACGCGTAGAAGATGTCGGCCGTCGGCACGTCCGGGAAGCTCTCGCCGATGTGAACCGCCCAGACCTTGAACGCCGCGTTGCTCAGGACCTCCGTGAAGCTCGCGTCCCAGTGCTGCACGGGGCGCACGGCCGGGGCCGACACTCCGATCGCATAGCAGTCGAGCAACGTCGAGCAGCTGGCAGAGCTTCCCGCCCCGACCGAGCCGTAGTCGGCCGTCGCGTCGAGCACCGAATACGAGGCGCCGGCAGGCCCGGTGAACAGTGCGCCCACGCCGGAGAGCGTCAGCGCCGAGGACCCGTTGTTCTGCCAGGTGGTAAGGAATCCGGCCGACTCGCCGGGCTCGAGGACGAAATTGCCGGGCGCGATGCCAGGCATGTCCGCCAGAAGCGCTGCCGTCGCCGCTACCGCCGCGGGCTCGGGCTGGCAGACGTCTGAGCAGCCGTCGCCGCCGGTGGTGTTGCCGTCGTCGCAGCCCTCGAGGCCTTCGAGGACCGAGTTGCCGCAGGTCGAGGGCGGAGGCGTGCCCGTCGTGCCGGCGTTGTTCCTCGGCGCCGGAGTCGCGAAGATGAAGTCGTTGGCGCTGTTCCCCGTGTCGTCGCACGCCTCGAGAATCGTGGGCATGCCCGCCGGGCAGACATCGAGCCGGCGCTGCATCGCCTGGCCGCGCTCGAGGCCGACCGGGGCGTTGAAGGGTGTGCCGACGCCCGTGGCGCTGCCCGTATAGCTGCCCCAGGCGACGCAGTCGAGGGCTTCCCAGCAGACTTTCCCTCCGACGAGCGGAAGGACCGCGGTCATCGTGAGGTCGGCCGTCACGCTGAAGAGGCTCGCCGCCTCGGTCGTCGCGATGAGAACGGTCATCTGGTCCGCGGGGTTGGAGAGGTTGCCCGGGAACGTGGCCGAGGAGATCTCGACGCCGGCCGCATCGTAGAAGTGGACCACATGTCCCGAGAACACGTTCTGCCCCATTGCATAGGCTTGCAGGACCACGTACTGGGAGTTGGGCGAGGCCGCGGTCCCGGGGAAGACCTCCTTGACCTTGACCAGGTGGAAAGAGGCGATGACGGGCGCGGCGGCGAACAGGCTGGCCAGAATTAAGGCCGGGATCTTGGATCGCAAGTTGCCTCCGAGCGGCCTCTACCGGCGGATCCGGTGGAGGTTGATGACCGATTCTATGTCTGTCGGTCGGGGAGGCCGGGGCGGCTTTAAGCCGCCCCTAATTTTCGTAAGAGCCTGGCGCGGGCTCGGGCGACCCCGGAGCGGCCGGGGCACCGCCGCCCCCAACCCCTCAGTGCAGGAACTTCTTCCGATTCCGGATGTAGTCCGTGAACAGGAACTCGGCGAGGTTGTAAGGCGAGGCGTAGTAGGCCCGGCCCCGGTTGATCCGCGTCAGCTTGTCGACGAACTCGACCAGGTAGGTGTCGGTCGCGATCATGAACGTCGTGATCGTGATGCCATCCCGCCGGCAGGCGTCGGCCTCCTCGAGCGTTCGGTTGACGATCTTGAGATCCAACCCGAACGGATTCTTGTAGAGGCGCCCCCGTTCCCAGATCGCCGAGGGCTTGCCGTCGGTGATCAGGAAGATCTGCTTGTTCGGATTCTTGCGGTGAACGAGGAGCTTGCGGGCCAGCGCGAGGCCGGCCTTGGTGTTGGTGTGGAACGGGCCGACCTGCGTCTTCGAGATCTCGGAGAGGGGAACGCGCTTTGCGTCGTCGCCGAAGAGCAGCACGTCGATCGAGTCTTTCGGGTACTTCGACTGGATGAGCTCCACCATCGCGAGGGCGACCTTCTTGGCCGGAGTGAAGCGGTCCTCGCCATACAGGATCATCGAGTGCGAGATGTCGATGGCGAGCACGGTGGCGCAGGAGGTCAGGTGCTCTTCCTCGTGAACCTCGAAGTCCTCCTGCTGGAGGGCGATGTCCGAGGCGTCGCGCCGCACGGCGTTGCCGATCGAGCGGACGCCGTCGATGGCGCTCGGGCTGTCTCCGAATTCGTAGGCGCGCGTCTCGGGAAGCAGCTCGCCGCCCGCTCCCGCCCGCGGCACGGCGTGGTACCCGGATCCCGCCCGCGTCAGCGACGTGAAGACCTCCTCGAGGGCAGAGCGGCGGATCCGGCGCTCGCCCGCGGCCGAGAGCGCGAGCTGGCCGCCGCGGTCCTCGACGACCTGGCTCTCCTGAAGCGCCTTGCGGAACTCGTCGAGGTCGATCCCCGGGTCGATCATGCCCCGGTCCTGCAGGTACTGCATCCACCGCAGCGCCTCTTCCACGTCGCCGGCCGCCTGCAGCACGAGCTGCAGGAAGAGCTTGATGAGCTCCTGCATCGTCAGGAGCTGACGGAGCAGGTCGACCGGGTAGTCCTCGTAGCGGTAGCGCACGGTGGCTAGTGTCCCGGGGCCGAGGTTTTCGGACGCGTGGTCGTCCCGGGGTGAGCAAAGCATTGCGACATCGGCTATCCGCGCTCGAGCGAGGCGCGCCACGCGCGCGCGGATTGAGAGAACAACGAGCGGTCGCTCGTCGTGAACACGTGGTACCCCAGTTGCGCGAGGGCCGGGATCTCGTCGGGCGAACGCAGCATGATCCCAGCGCCCTTGCCATGCTCCCGGGTCACGGCGCCGACACGCTCGACGGCGGCGCGGTAGCGGGGCTCCTCGTAGTGGCCGGGGACACCGAGCGCCTGCGAGAGGTCGTTCGGTCCGACGAAGAGCAGGTCCACGTCTTTCTCGGCGGCGATCTCGGAAACCGCGTTCAAGGCGCCGGCCGTCTCGATCTGGACGAAGATGGCGGTGGCCTCGTTGCCTTCGAGGACCCAGTGGTCGAACGGGATGGCGCCGTAGCGGTTCGCTCGCACGCCCGCGAGACCGCGCTTTCCGACGGGGGCGTACTTGACCGACTCGGCCGCTCCGCGGACGACCGCGAGGCCGTCGGCGCGCGGAAAGAGCGTTCCGGCTGCACCCGCATCGAGCGCGCGGCCGGCCTCCCCGAACGCGGCGCAGCTCGGGACGCGGACGATTGCCGGGATCTTCGCGCCGTCCGCCGCCCGCACCATGCGCTCGACGGACTCGGGGCCGAACGAGCCATGCTCCGTGTCGAGGACGACGAAGTCGAAGTCGCCGAGCGCCAGCAGCTCGAGGACGCCCTCGGTCGGCCAGGTCACGAAGCAGCCGAGCAGCGTTTCGCGAGCGAGGACCCGCGCGCGGAGGCAGCGTTGCGCCATCGTCAGTTGGCGCGGTTCTTCACGAGGTTGAACTTCAGCATCTCGGCGTACGAGACGCGCGAGTCGAGGTCCTCGCGGGCGATCTTCAGGTGCTGGGTCAGGCCTTCGAGGACGAGCTCCATCCCGATCGCCAGCTCTTCCTTCGAAGCGGGGGAGAAGTGCTGTTCGACCGCCTTCTTGAGTCCCGGCACCGCCTCGAGCGCCGCGAGGTGCTCGGCGAACGGCGTGTCGTCGGAGATCGTGATCCGGTTTTCGGCGGCGAACCAGGCCGCGATCGGTTCGTAGAGCGGATGGATCTTCTCGGGCGGGGGCGTCGGCGCCTGGCGTGCGCGCCGGACGGGCCCTGCCGTCGGCTCCTCGTCCTCGTCGATCTCCTGGCGGCGCCGCTCGCTCGGCCGGCCGGAGTCGGGCGCTGGGAACTTCGCGTCGAAGAGTTTCTTGACGGCCGTGCCGATGAGCTTCTTGGCGACGACCTCGGCGCCCTGCTGCTCGCCTTCGTAAACCATCTCGACTTTTCCGGTGATCGCGGGCAGGGTCGCCGGCAGGTCGCAGAGGCGCGGCGAAAC
>JANMBR010000117.1:0-1713 GCA_031360505.1 Acidobacteriota bacterium | reverse complement strand
GCTTTCAATGGGCAAGAAGACGGGCTGCCTCGGGCTGTCGTTCCACGACAGCTTTGGTTCGATCTACTTCGATAGCGGGCGCATCTGCAACGCCTCGATAGTGAATCGGCCCCTCGATACCGAGAACGCGGTCTACACGCTGTTCACCTGGACGAGCGGCACGTTCAACTTCGAGCCGGGAGTCGCGCCGGAGGAGGGCGCCGAGCGCGTCTCGGTCGATCCGCAGTCATTGCTGCTGTAGGGCGCACGACGGGTCGACGAGTGGTCGCTCATCGAGAAAAAGATTCCGAGCTTCGACGTCGTCTTCAGCATTGACCGTCCAAAGCTGATGATGAACAGGGACCCGCTTTCACCCGAGCAGGAGGCGATGCTTCCCTTGATCGATGGTCATCGTGACATCAACGGATTGATCCGCGACTCCGGGCTCGGCGAATTCGAAGTTGGAAAAGCCTTGTACGGATTGCTCAACGCCTCCTTTCTGCTGCCCGTTGGCCGCAAGCGAACGACACCCACCCTCCCGCGCAACGCCAGCCCTCTCGAGCGGCGCGAGCTCGCGAGCGCACTGTACAGAGCGGGAATGCACGACGAGGCACTGCGCGAATTTCGCACGCTGGTCGAGGAAGCGGCGGATCCCGTCGCGTCCTTTCACCTTGGCCTGATCGCGCTGAGGCGGAAAGAATGGGCCGCAGCGGTCAACGCGTTCATGACCGCCGCGCCGAACGCGCCGAGCAAGACGACGCTGCTGCACAATCTCGCGATCGCATACGAGCAACTGAAGCAGCTTGGGAAGGCGAAGCTGGTCATCGACCGTGCCCTCGCGGCGGGAGGTAATGCTGATCCGCTCATTCAGCTCGAGGCGGCGGTGATCGCGCTCCATCTCGGCGATCTTCAAACCGCAAAGGTGGCGTTGAGCGAGGCGAGGAGTCTCTGGACTTCCAGCCCACCGCCGCCCGTGTGGTTTCACTACGCCGCTCAGGTCGCGGCAATGACGGACGACCCCGACCGCGAGATGCTGCTCCTGTCGGCGGCAACGGAGACTCACCCCGAGTCGCCGGTGCTGCTCAACAATCTCGCCGCGGCATACCTCAAGCGGGGCGATTATGCGCACGCTCGAGACACCGCCGAAAAGGGATTGACTCTAGCACCGGAGCTGCCGCAGCTGCGCCGCAATCTGTCAGCCGCACTGGAAGCGTTATCGCATGCCGACCACTCGGTCGCGCAATCGACAAACCGCTCCTGAAGGCGCCTTTGCTGACACAGGGCGACGACGCGGGATTCTACGCGCTGATGGACAAGATCACGCGGGACCGCGGCTTTCAGTGCTCCAGCTACAAGGACAAGTGCCTGCGCCGGCGCATTGCGGGCCGCATGCGGGCGAAGGGCAGCGTCAGCCACAGCGAGTACGCCGGAATCCTCGACGCCGATCCGCGCGAGTACGACCGCCTCGTGCGGTCGCTCACCATCAACGTCACGAAATTCTTCCGCAACTGGGACACGTTCTCCGTGGTCCAGCAGAAGGTCGTTCCAGCCTTGTGGGAACGAGGTGAGCGTGAGCTCCGCGTCTGGAGCGCGGGATGCGCGTCGGGAGAAGAGGCCTACTCGTTGGCCATCCTCATGCACAAGCACGCGGCGGAGCGGAACCAATTGTCGCGGCTCGATAGCGTCTCGATTGTTGGCACGGACATCGATGCCCACTGTCTCGGCGACGCCGAG
>JANMBR010000106.1:0-2962 GCA_031360505.1 Acidobacteriota bacterium | reverse complement strand
CGCCGGCACGGTGAATGACATCGTGGTGACCAATCTCGACGGCAGCAGTGGCACGCTCTCGAAGGCCTTCGTCGCCGACTTCCTCGACGTGCCGCCAGCCCAGCAGTTCTACGCATTCGTCACGACGCTCGTCTCCAACGGGATCACGGTCGGCGTCGGCAACAGCCTCTACGGCGTCGATCAGCCCACCCTGCGCCAGCAGATGGCCGTCTTCCTCATGAAGGCCAAGCACGGCCTCTGCTACACGCCGCCCCCCTGCACGACCGCCACTTTCACGGACGTTCCCTGCTCCTCGGGGTTTGCTCCGTGGATCTACGAGCTCGTCGCCGAGGGGATTACCGGAGGCTGCGGCAATGGGACCACCTACTGCCCGACGGACCCGGTCAAGCGTCAGCAGATGGCCGTGCTGCTCCTGCGCACGCTCGAGGGCTCCGGTTACGCGCCCCCCGCCTGCGTCACGGCGACCTTCGGGGACGTCCCCTGCGACAGTCCTTTCGCACCGTGGATCTACGAGCTCGTCGCCCGCGCCATCACCGGCGGCTGCGGCAATGGCAACTACTGCCCCGCCGATCCGGCCACGCGCGGGCAGATGGCTGTGTTTGTCGTGAAGACGTTCGGCTTGCAATGAGAAAGCGGAAGCCCGAGGTTCAAGGAACCGCCGCCCAACCTGTGACATCCTTTCGCCAAACTTCATAGGGAGGGCGCCTTGATCCGACGCTTTGGAACCGCCGCCGCTCTTGCCTTGCTCACCGGGTCGCTCTCCGCGACGACGTACACGGTCACGAACACGGCCGACTCCGGAGCGGGATCGCTGCGCCAGGCGATCCTCGACGCCAACGCCGCCGCCGGCGCCGACACCATCAGCTTCAACATCGTGGGCTCGGGCGTGCATACGATCGTGCCGGTGACAGCGCTGCCCACGATCACGGGCGCGGTCACGATCGACGGCTACACGCAGCCCGGTTCGTCGCCGAACACGCACGACACGACGCAGGGCTTGAACACGGTCCTCCAGATCCAGATCTCGGGCGCGAGCGCCGTCTGCATCGAGGTCGCCGCGGCCGACACGACGGTTCGAGGCCTCGTCATCAACGGGTGCACCACGAACGGCATCCACCTCAGTGCCGCCGCCACCAACGCCGTCATCGAAGGCAACTACATCGGCACCGATCCCACCGGCATGACCGCGATCTCCAACACTGACCCGCAGAACCTGATCGGCGTGACGGGCACCGCGAACGTCCGGATCGGCGGCGCGACGCCGGCCGCTCGGAACCTCCTCGCCGGGGGCAACGGAAGGATCGACTTCTTCGGGGGAAGCGCTCCCACGATCCAGGGCAACCTGATCGGCACGAACGCGCTCGGAACGGCGGAGCTGCCGAACAGCGGCGAGGGCATCTACCTCCAGAACGTGGGCAACGCGATCATCGGCGGAGCGAACCCCGCCGCGCGAAATATCATCTCCGGCAACCAGAGCGTCGGCATCTCACTGGGCCTGCTCGCGGCCGGCACCGTCATCGCAGGCAACTACATTGGCACCGACGTCACGGGCACCGTGCGCATCGCCAACTTCCAGGGGATCAACATCAACTCGGCAGGGGTCACGATCGGCGGCAGCGCGCCGGGAGCCGGAAACTTGATCTCCGGCAACGACGCCATCGCCGTCGTCCTCGGCTCGAGCGGCGCATCCTTCAATTCGGTGGTCCAGGGCAACCGCATCGGAACCGACGTGACGGGCACGCTTCCACTGGGAAACAACTCCTGGGGAGTTCACCTCGGAAGCGCCAACAACACGATCGGCGGCATCGGCCCCGGCGAGGGGAACATCATCGCGTACTCGGCCGCCGCGGGTGTGTACAACCCCGCCGTGGGAGGCAACCGCATCCGCGGTAACTCGATCTTTTCCAACGCCGGCGTCGGAATCGACAACATGCCGGCCGGGATTCCCGACGGCGTGACCCCGAACGATCCGGGCGACGCGGACACCGGCGGAAACGGCATCCAGAACTTTCCGGTGCTCTCCTCCGTCACGACCGGAGCCTCGACCCGGATCCAGGGGTTTCTGCACTCGAAGCCGTCGATCGTTTACGACCTCGACTTCTATTCGAACGGCGCGTGCTCGAACTTTCCCCGTGAATACGCGGAGGGCAAGCTCTATCTCGGCTCAGGCCAGGTCACGACCGACGGCAGCGGCGACGCGCCCTTCGACGTGACGCTTCTCGTCGCCACCGAAGCCGGGACCCAGATCGCGGCGACCGCCACCGATCCGGCGGACAACACCTCCGAGTTCTCGCAGCGCCTGCCCTTCAGCGTTTCGCCCACGGCCGGGCCGCCGGCCGGCGGCTCGAGCATCACGATCAAGGGCACGGATTTCGCCCCCACTGCGGGCGTCACGATCGGCGGCCAGCCGGTCACCGACCTCGTCGTCGTCAGCGCCAAAACCATGACGGCCAAGACGCCGGTTCTCGGTGCCGGCATCGCCAACGATCTCGTCGTCACCAACCCCGACGGCACCAACGGCACGCTCGTCAAGGGATTCGTCAGCAACTTCACGGACGTGACATCGGGCACGTTCTACCCCTACGTGACGACCCTCGTCTCGAACGCCATCACCGCCGGGGTCGGAGGCGGCCTGTACGGCGTCAACCAGTCGACGCTGCGCCAGCAGATGGCCGTCTTCCTGCTGAAGGCCCGCCACGGCCTCTGCTACACGCCGCCTGCCTGCACACCCGGTTACTTCGCCGACGTCGCCTGCCCCTCGACCTTCGCCAATTGGATCGAAGCGCTCGCAACCGAGGGCATCACCGGCGGCTGCGGCGGCGGCAACTACTGCCCGACGCTCCCCGTCCGACGCGACCAGATGGCCGTATTCCTCCTGAAGGCCGAACACGGATCGGCCTACCTGCCGCCCGACTGTGCCCCGCCCGGTGTCTTCGCGGACGTGCCCTGCCCCGGCACCTTC
>JANMBR010000079.1:0-19545 GCA_031360505.1 Acidobacteriota bacterium | reverse complement strand
CAGATCGTTCAGCTTGCCCCAGCCGGACTGGAGAAAGATCCAGCCGACCGTCAGGCGGGTGACCGTGGGCGGCAGCCAGCGCAAGCCGCTCGAGACCGAGTGAATCAACCGGCGCAGCCGGGACGCGCGATCCATCAACGTGGGCATGAACGCTCCTTCTTTGGGGTCAGGTCTCTCAAAGCGTGAGTTTTCTCAGGAGGAGCTGAGAAAAGTCACACAATGAGAGACCTGACCCCATGCTTTGCAAGATTGTTTCCTTGCGGCAGTGTATCGAGAAGGTGAGGTCCCACATCCAGTCGATCGCGACGCGGAGCCCTTATCGAGGCGGGGCAGCTAGATGAGGTAGATCGTCCGCCATATCCACCTGGGCGGATGGCGCTCGGGATCGAGGTCCTTGTTCACCATGCTGGACCTTGGATGTCGTTCGAGGTCCGAGGTTTCAGGCGTCAGGAGCCGGGAGCCAGGATGATCCGGTCGATCCGCAGCAGCTCCCCGACCGACCAGGCCTGGAACGGGCAGCCGCGCGGCGTGTGGGGTGCGTCGCCATCGGCGATCTCGGAAACGTGGCCGAGCCCCGCCCCGTCGAGGTGGGCCATGAGCGGCGCAAGGAATCGCCCGCGCGCCTCGGACTTCGCCTGCTCCGTGCCGTTGCGGACACGCACCCACGCGTCCACGAAAGCCCCCAAGAGAAACGGCCAGACGGTTCCCTGGTGGTAGGCGCCGTCGCGCTCGAGCGGCCCGCCCTCGTAACGTCCCGTGTAAGCCGGATCGTCCGGCGCGAGCGAGCGCAGGCCCAGCGGCGTCGCGAGCTTTGCCTCGACGGCGTCGACGACCTTGCGCGCCCGTTCGCCCTCGAGCAGCGCAAATGGGAGCCCGCCCACCGCAAAGATCTGGTTCGGACGAAACGCCGCGTCCGCCGTGCCGGGCGCGTGATCGGGGTCCACGACGTCGTAGAGGCAGCCCGCAGCCTCGTTCCAGAATCGCTTCTGAAAGGATGCAAGGCCCCGATCGTGGAGCTCTCTCCACCTGTCCGAGAAGGCGCCGGCGATCCAGAGTGCGTTCAACCAGAGGGCCTGCACCTCCACCGGCTTGCCGATCCGCGGCGTCACGACCCAGTCCCCGACCTTCGCATCCATCCAGGTCAGTTGCACGCCCGGTTGTCCGGCCGCGAGCAGTCCGTCCGTATCGGCACGGATTCCGAAGCGCGTCCCGGCGGCGTATCCCGCCAGGATCGCCTCGATCGCCTCCTGCAACCTGGCCACGGTGGATCGCGAGGCCATGCGCCCCGACGCAGCCATGGCTTCGAAGTAGTCGTAGACGGCCACGACGTACCAGAGCGACGCGTCGACCGAGTTGAACTCGGGCTCGCTCGCCGCGTCCGGAAAGAAATTGGGCAACATGCCTTGCGACACCGCCCCGGACCATTCGAGCAGGATGCCCTCTGCCTCCTCGAGTCGGCCGGTCGCAAGACACAGACCGCGCAGCGCGATGAAGGTGTCGCGGCCCCAATCGGTGAACCACGGATAGCCCGCCACGACCGTCCGCCCGGCGCCGCGGCGAACGAGGTAGGCGTCCGCGGCGCGATCCAGCCGGTCGCGAAAGCCCGCCCGGCGCCGCCGTTCGGTCGTGCGCAGGGACCCGAGCGCCGACTCCGCTCCGGCCGCGCCGAGCGCGCTTTCGTGCCCCTCGGCGGCGGCGAGCCAGATCGCCTCGCCTGTCGTGAGGTCGAAACGAAACGTCCCGGGCGAAGCCAGATCCTCGGCGAAGTCGAGGCCGCGCGCCTTTTCCTCCGAATAGAGGAAATTCCGGTACCACTCGGGTGAGGCCTCGTAGGACCCGTTCGAGCGCACGGCGACCGAGGGCACGTCGGGATACGGACGGAAGGTTTGCAGTCCAGCGCGCCCCTGTACCGCGTCGAACCGGAAGGCGGGATTCTGGTGGTGCAGCGCATGGTCGTCGCGGCCCGACAGGAACGGCCGCATCGTCAGCGTCACCGCGCCCGTTCCGGCAAGCAGCTTCCACGAGACCGCGACCACGGAGGATTCCTTCGGCACGAAGATCTCCTGCGCGACGCGCGTTGCGTCCGGCAGCGCGAATGTCCAGCGCGGCCAGGGCTCGAGCTCGAAGGAGGCGACGTGCGTCGACCCGTCCGGATGCGTGACGTCCGGTGCGTACGCCTGCGAGGAGATCGCGAAGCGCCCTGCGGGCGTCTCGACCCATGCGTCGAATCCATTGACGAGAACGACGCGCCCGGTCGGCGGCGTCTTCGCGGTCAGAAGCAGCGCGTGGTATCGCCGCGTGCGAATCCCGGCGACGGTGCCCGAGGCGAACCCGCCGAGGCCGTCGGCCTCGAGCCACTCCCCCGTCAACGCGTCTTTCATACGGGAAGCGTACAGCGGTCACCCACGCGACACGCAGGCCGGAATTCCGCCGCGCCGTTCGAGTAGGATGCCGCTCAACCGTCGGAGGATTCATGGCCGCACCGCAACGCTGCGCGACTGCAACCACCCTGCTGCAACTCCTTCTGCTCGCCGGAGGCTGCGCGCGGGAGTCGTCCGGAGGGGCATCGCGCGCCGAGGTCGAGCTCGGCGCAAAGATCTTCACCCGCACGCAGAACTACGACCGATCGCTCGCGTCAAACGCGCTCGCCTGCTCGAACTGCCACCTCGACGGCGGACGGCAGACGGGCGCGCTGTCCCTCCTCGGCGCTGCGAAGAGGTACCCGATGCCTGGCGCGGGCGGCCGCTCCTTCACGCTCGAGGATCGGATTGCCCGCTGCTTCACTCACAGTCTGAGCGGAAAAGCCCCTGACCCCGCGAGTCCGGAGGCAAAGGCGCTCGTCGCGTACCTGACCTCGCTTTCCGCCGGGTCGGCTGCCCCGCCTCCCCTGCACGCGCGATCGAACGCCATCGACCCGGCGAACATCGTTCCGATCGCGCAGCTCAACGCATCGCGCGGCCGGACGAAGTACGACCAGTTCTGCTCGGGTTGCCACGGGCTCGACGGACAGGGCTACCGCGAAAAGCGCACGCCGCTTCCGTACGACTACGTCCCGCCCGTCTGGGGCCCGGGCTCCTACGACAACGCCGCGGGGCTCGCGCGCGTCTACACGCTGGCGGGGTTCGTTCGCCACGCGATGCCGTGGGACGACCCGGGCGAGGTGAGCGACCTCGACGCGCAGGAAATCGCAGCGTTCGTGGACGGCCAGCCGAGGCCCGACTTCCCCGACAAGAGCGCCTGGGACGCAACGCTGCCGCCAGACGCGGTCTACGACCCGAAGCAGTACCCGACGAATCCGTTCTTCGTACCGCTCGACCAGTAGAAATCGCGCATTTGATGTCGTCGGGGCGGGGCTTGCCCCCGCCCGCTGTATCACCACTTCGACTCTGGCGGGAGGCCACAAGGGCCGCCCCTACGACACCGGACTAACCTTAGACGTCGACGGACTCGAACATGCCCTCGGCGACCCAGTCGTGCAGCCAGCGGAAGAGTTGCTCGCCGGGGTCGCCCTGGAGTCCCTTCGCGGCCACGGCCACGGCCTTGCCGAAGGGACGCCCCTTCGCGAGAGCGTTCAAGAACTGGTAGGCCGGCTTCGAGAGATCGAGGCGCCAGACCTCGTAGTTCTTGCGCCACACGGCTACCCAGGTCGCTTTTCGCGCCGTCTCGGGATGCTCGTGGTTGTCGTCCTTGACCGACTGCAGGTACGCATTGACGGGATGGGCAAAAGCGCACAGCCGAAACGCCGCGATCGGGCGAAAGACTGCGCCCGGCCACGCCTCCTGCGGGATGCTCGCGATCTGCTCGGCCGGCCACGCGGGCGATTGCGCCGCATCGAATACCTCGGTGATGGCGAGCTCGAGGCGCGCGAGATCGGCGGCGAAGGCCCGCTTACGAATGCCCTTCGACTCGCGAACGAACTCCGGGAACCCGCGGCCCAGCCGGTTGAACGTGTAGCTGACCGACGGATGCGCGGCAACGTACCGCGTGACGAGCCCGGCGAATTCCTCGTCGCCGAGCAGGTGGGCCACGGCCGGATAGTCGCCCTCGAGCGCCTCGATCATTCGCAGCAGGTACATCCCCTGGTAGACGCCGACGCGCTCGACGGCCGTGAGCGTCTTCGACGGCAGGATCACGCGTTCGATTTCGGTCGGATCGAGCTCAGCTCGCGCGACGGGAGTGTCGACGGCCTCGTCCACCGTGCCCGGTTGCTCGATCACCGCCTGCATCCACCGCTGGACGCGCGGCAGCGGAAACTCAAGAGGCGGCGGCAACGGCCTTGTCCTCGCGTCGGTATGCGCGGGCCTTGAGCGCTTCGGCGTGCACGACGTCGAACTCGGGGATGTCGGCGTCCCACTCGAGCAGGGTCGCGACGTTGCCCGTCCGCGCAACCGAATGGCGGTAGAGGTCCCACACCGCCTCGATCACGTGGTCGTTGTGGGTGTCGACGATGTGGGTGCCCTTGTTCGTATGTCCCGCGAGGTGGTACTGCGTGACCCGCGCTGGGTCGATCGCGTCGAGATACTGCTTCGGATCGAACCCGTGATTGAAGGAGCTGACGTACACGTTGTTGACGTCGAGCAGCATCCCGCAGTCGGCGTCTTCCATGAGGCGGGCGAGGAACTCCCACTCCGGCATGGACGAGGAGGCGAACTCCGCGTAGGTGGACGCGTTTTCGAGCATCAGCGGGCGCTCGAGGATCTCGGAGACCGCCTTCACGCGTCCGACGACGTGGCGCAGGGCCTCCTCGGTCAGCGGCAGAGGGAGCAGATCGTGGGTGTTGCGCCCGGCAACGCCCGTCCAGCAGAGGTGATCGGACACCCATGCAGCCCGCGTGCGCGAGGCGAGGGATTTCAATTTCGAGAGGTGGTCACGGTCGAGCGGATCCGTGCTGCCGATGTTCATCGAAACGCCGTGCAGCACGATCGGATAGCGCTCGGCGACCTGGTCGAGCACCCAGAGGGGGCGGCCGCCCGTGTCCATGTAGTTCTCGGAGAGGACCTCGAAAAAGTCGACTTCGGGTTGCTTCTCGAGGATGTGGGGGTAGTGGATCGTGCGCAGGCCGACGCCGATTCCGAGATCCGGAAGGCCCCAGCGGTTGCGCGAAGAGTTTCGAGTCATGGGTGGGTCCGAAGGAATCCCGGGAGCCACGCATCTGGCCGTGGCCCCCGGGACAACGCGATGGAGTTAGGCCGCCTTGTGGGCGGGGTTAACCGGAACCGAGCAGCCGCCCTTGCCCTTGCAGGAGTTCTTGCCCGCGCAGCTGGCGTCGCCGCTCTTGCAGCCGCCCTGGCCCTTGCACGAGTTCATGCCCTTGCAGGAGTGCTTCATGTCGGCCGAGGCGCAGCCGCCCTTGCCCTTACAAGAGTTCTTGCCCGCGCAGCCTGCGTCGCCGCTCTTGCAGCCGCCCAAGCCCTTGCAGGAGTTCATGCCCTTGCAGACGTGCTTGTCCGAAGCCGCCTTCGTGTCCTTGGCCTTCTCGTCGCCGGCCCTGGCGGCCGTGTTGCCGGCTCCCGCCGTGACCAACGCGCTCGCGAGGCCCGTGCCCGCGAGCACGCCCGCGATCGCAAATCCGATCGCCTTCGTCGTCAGATCACCCTTCTTCATCCTCGTCTCCTTTGCCTCCCCCAAATTGAGGGCGCCATGCAAATCGGTCCAGCCGAAAATGGCTGTGCCGGGTTACCCGCCTTGATCGAAAATCGCGCCCTCCCTCCGGGACCGGGGCCGACCGGGCGAAATCTTATCCCCTCGTGAGCGCTCCGGCACCAGTATTAATTTTGCCGGCGCGGACCGCGCCCGGAATGCGGAAGGAGACTCTCGGCCCTCGCCTGTCACCCCCGTAGTACGCGGAGACGGCCATGGCCGGATCTGCCTCCGCCGACCGCGCGAGCTGCCACACGTTTCGGCTCCGAGCGTTTCCCGGGGCGGGCCAACAAATGGATTCTCATGCCCCGTTGGATGCCGGCAGCTCAGGAAGGTTTCCGGAATCGTCCGCCCTCGACGTCCTTAAGAAACCCGATCAGGGCCGCGAAATACGCCTCCTGGTCATCCCACATCGCCAGGTGGCTGCCGTTCTCGCAGATCGCGACCCGGGAGTTCGGCAGGAGCTTGCCCATCTTCCGGATGTCGTCCGGGTTCATCTCGTCGTACCGGGCGCCGATGACGAGCGTCGGGGCCGTGATCTTCGGCAGATCCTTCCAGCGGTCCCAGTCCTTGAAGGTTCCGGTCACCACGAACTCGTTGGGGCCCTGCATCGTGTTGTAGACCTGCGGGGAGATGTGCTTGAAGGCCCGGGCGACCGGGTCGGGCCAGGGATCCACGCGGCAGACGTGCCGGCCGTAGACCTCCTTGAACATCACGGCCTGGTATTCGGGGTTCTCGTAGTCGCCCTTGTCCTCGTACTTGACGAGCACCGCGAGGACCTCGGGCGGCAGCGCCGCGCGCAGCTTGTTGACGTACTCCACATAGGACGCGATCGAGGCCGTCATGCTCGAGAGGACGAGCCCCTTCAGGTGCTTCTGGTACTTCAGCGCGTACTCGATCGCGAGCATGCTTCCCCAGGACTGGCCGTACAAAAAGAAGTCCTCGAGGCCGAGCGCGGCGCGCACCTGCTCCACTTCCTCGCGGAAGCGGTCGATCGTCCACAGGCTCTTGTCGTCGGGCTGGTCGGAGTAGAACGAGCCGAGCTGGTCGTAGTAGTAGAACTCGACGCCCGCCTGCGGCAGAAAATCTTCGAAGCACTCGAAGTACTCGTGCGTCACGCCCGGACCGCCGTGGAGCGTCAGCACCTTGATCTTGCCGGCACCGAGCTTTTTCGTCCAGACCTTGTACTTGCCGTCCACGGTGATGAGACGGATCCCTGCGGTCTTGATCTCTTTCGACGACGGCGGCGCCGTGGCGGGCGTCGCCGCTCGAGCCAGCCGGGCGTGAAGGAGCGAAGCAGCCGACAGGGCGACGAGAGAACGGCGATCGATGGTCATGGCGCGATCATATTTCGGGGAGCGCGGCCTGCTTCGACGGGCCCGGGTGAGGTATCCGGGGTCAGATCCCTGCTGGGGTCAGACCCCTCCTTTTCGGCGGGTAAGAAGGATCGCCTGGACGAGCTCTTCGGGGGGTGTCCGCCCCCCGCCGGACCCTGCCCTCTGGCGTGGCTTCCATTTTTTGACATAATCCGCCCTCTCTATGGAACTCACAACCCGCGAAGACGGCGAAATCACGATCCTGACGGTGACCGGCGACCTCGTCATCGGCGAGCCCGAGACCATGTTCAAGAAGACGATCACGCGCCTGCTCGAGGAGGGCCGCGTCAATCTGCTCGTCGATCTCTCGGGCGTGGGTTTCCTCGACAGCTCGGGGCTCGGCGCCCTCGTCCGCGCGTTGACGCTGGCGCAGAAAGAGAGCGGATCGGCCAAGCTCCTCCATGCGGGCCCGCAGGTTCGCAAGCTCCTCCAGATGACCAAGCTCGATTCCGTCTTCGAGATCCACGAGGACCTGGAGGCCGCGGTCTCGAGCTTCTAGCGAGGGTCAAACCACCTGGGTCTCGCCCACGGGCGAAGGAGACGCGTGGCGGACGAACCCGAAGAGCCCGAGGACAAGACGGTCGACGCGAAGGACGACGACGACGCCGCCGCGGCCGAAGTCTCCGCACTCGCCGAGCTGGCCCTCTGCGAAAATCTCTCGCAAACCTCCGGGTGGGCTGCCCGATGGAGCGCGACCATGGCCGGAGCCGACGCCACGCTGCTCTGGGCGCCCGACACGGTCAATCCCCTGTTCCTGTGCATCGGCGCGTCGGGTGAGGGCGTCGAGCGTTTGCTTCGACGGTCGGCCCCCCGCGAAACGGGATTCGTTCGCGAGCTCGTGCGGGACCGCCAGGTCCTCGTGCTGGCGGGCGACGAGCTCAGGTCGAGCGATCCCTTCGTCCGCGGCCTGCCCCCCGAGATGCGCGCCTGCCTCGCCGTGCCGCTCGAAGCCGAGGGACTCGTCGTCGGCCTGCTCGCCCTGTACTTCACCGAGATGCCCGACGCGGACCAGGCGCTGGCGCGCCTCGAGCGCTTTCTCGAGCAGGCCGCGCCCGCTCTCGGGCGCGCGCTGCGGTCCGAGCGCAAGACGGTCGGCATGCTGCACGCGATCGAGCGCCTGACGAACCTCTACGACCTCTCCAAGGCGTTCGGCTCGACGATCGACTTCGACGAGCTTTCGGATCTCATCGTCCGCAAGGCGGTCGATTTCGCGAGCGCCGAGGTCGCCTCCCTCTGGACACTCGACGACGAGGAAGTGGGGCTGGCGGCGACCGCCGTCAACGACAACTACGACGTCGAGTCCGCCCCGGAGGCCGTGGGCGCCTCGGTCGTCGGCGACGTCATCGCCGACCAAAAGACTCTGCGCCGCAACCGCATTCCCGACTCCGATGAGCTCGCATCGGAAACCGCGGGCTTCCCCATCCAATCGATCCTCGCCGTGCCCCTCGTCGAAGACGAGATTTCGATCGGCGCACTCGTCCTCGCCAACAAGCGGGGCCGCCATCCCGAGTTCTCCGCCGAGGACGAAGAGCTGCTGGCCGACCTCGCGCGGCAGGCCGTGCGGGCCCTGCGCAACGCGCGCCAGCACGAGGCGGAGAAGAAGGTCGAGGAGCTCGACGCGCTGCTCGCCGTCAGCCGCGAGATCACGTCCACGCTCGATCTCGACAAGGTCATGCACACGATCGTCAATGCCACCTCGGCCCTGATTCCGTACGACCGCTGCGGCATCGGCATCTTCGAGAAGGGCCGCCTTCGGCTCGGGGCCATCTCGGGCTCGGCGGAGATCGACCGCAAGGATGCGGACGTCCGGCGCATGGAAGAACTGCTCCAGTGGGTCTTCCTCTCCGGCACGGACACGGACGTCACAGAGACCGAGGACGGCGAGATCACCGCGGACCGGCCCGAGACCGAGGAGAAGTTCCGGGCGATCTTCAAGGAGACGGGGCTGCGCTCGTTCTCGGGCGTCCTGCTCAAGGACGAGGAGGGCAAGCTCGGCGTCCTCGGCTTCGAGAGTAAGGAGCCCCTGCTTTTCGACGAGGAGACGAAGGACCTGCTCTCGATCCTGGTGAACCAGGCGACCGTCTCCGTCCGCAACGCGCAGCTGTACCAGCAGGTGCCACTCGCGGGATTCCTGCAGCCGTTTCTCGAGCGGCGGCGCCAGTTCCTCGGCATCCCCGTGCGCCGGCGCCAGGCTTGGGGGATCGGCGCGCTCCTGACCGCGCTCGCCCTCGTGATCATCCCGTGGCCGCTCAAGATCGAGGGCCCCGTTCGAGTCCTGCCCGGCAGCCGGGCGGTCGTGGCGGCAGGAGTCGACGGCGTCGTCAAGGAGGTCCTGCACCGGGAGGGCGACCGCGTCCAGGCCGGCGAGGTCATCGCCACCCTCAAGGACGAGTCCTACCAGGCGGCCCTCGCCGAAGCCCGGTCCGCGCTGGCGATCGCCGAGAGCGAGGTGGCGATCCACACGCAGGAGGGCGACGCCGGGGCGACCTTCGCCGCGCAATCGCGGCGCGACCAACTCCGCGCCCGGCGCGCGCTCGCCGAGGAGCAACTGGCAAAGACGCAGATGCGAGCGCCCGCCGGGGGCGTCATCGTGACCTCGCACATCGAGCAGCGCGTGGGCCAGGCGCTGACCCGCGGCGCCGAGTTCGCGATCGTGGCGAATGCGGGAAGCGTCACGGCAGAGGTGGCGGTCCCGGAAGCGGACGCGGCGCTCGTCAAGGTGGGCGAACCGGTGGCGCTCAAGATGAATCCCTTCCCGACGCGCGTCTTTCGCGGCGAGGTCAAGCGCGTCGGCGCCGAGCTGCGCCAGGAGGGCGAGGAGAGCTTCGTGATCGCGGAGGCCCGCGTTCCGAACGAGGACGGCTCCCTGCGCGCCGGGATGCTCGGGACGGCCAAGGTTTCGACGGGCACCCGCCGGCTCGGGGCGGTGCTTTTCCGAAAGCCCCTGCGCTACCTCTGGCTCAAGATCTGGCCGATGCTCCCGTGAGTGCCCGGCCCCGCCCGGCCGCCCTCGTCTCGGCCGCGCCGCTCGAGAAGGGCGTCGGCGCGCTGGCCGCGCGGCGCGGCGCCGCGGGAGACCGCCCGGCGCTCAAGTCGAACCTCGTCGCCCGACGCGTCGTCCAGATGGGCGAGGCGCAGTGGGTCGTAAAGAACGTCGACGCGACCAAGTACTACAGCTTCGACGAGGGCACCTGGGGCCTCATCCAGCTTTTCGACGGGACCCGCACGCTGCGCGAGATCCACGACACCTACCAGGCGATGTTTCCGGACGAGGTGGTCGAGGCGACGCTCATCCCCGAGTACGAGGAAATGCTGCGCAAGATGGAGCTGCTCCAGCAGTCCGTCGCCGAGCGCAACCTCCAGGAGCTCTCGCGCATCAAGGACTCGCGCCGCCGCACCGCCGAGCAGAAGGCGGAAGGGTTCGACATCTTCCTGATCCCGTTCCACGTCTTCGACCCCGACAAGTTCATGAACCGCACGCAGAAGTACGTGCGGTGGATCTGGCGGCCTCCCACCGTGATGATCTCCCTCGTCTTCATCGCCGTGATGACGGGTGTCATCGTCGCTCACTTCGGCACGATCTGGGCCCAGACGCTCGATCTCTACGCGTTCCTGAGCAAGCCCTTCTGGGACGCCGTGCAGTTCTTCGTCATCCTCTCGTGCATCGGCCTCGTCCACGAGATGGCCCACGGCTACGTCTGCAAGTTCTACGGCGGCGAGGTGCACGACATCGGCGCCGCCCTGCTCTACTTCATGCCCGCCTTCTACTGCGACACGACCGACGCCCTCCTTTTCCCCAGCAAGTGGCATCGGCTCTGGGTCATGCTGGCCGGCATGTACATCGAGGCGATCATCTGCTGCTTCGCCACGGCGTTGTGGGTGGCGTCCTACCCCGACACCCTCCTGCACGAGCTGGCCTATAAGCTCATGCTCTTCACCGGCATTTCGACGCTCTTCTTCAACATCAACCCCCTGCGCAAGATCGACGGCTACTACGCCCTCTCGAGCGTCCTCGAGATCCCGGAGCTGCGCGAGGACTCAATCGAGTACCTCGGCGCGGTCTTCAAGCGCCACGTGCTCCGGCTCAACGTCGAGGTGCCGGCGCTTTCGCGCCGCAAGCGGCGGATCTACCTGATCTACGCGCCGCTCGCGCTCGGCTTCCTCGTCCTGATCATGTATTTCATCGGAAATCTCTTCTACAACTTCTTCGCGAAATACTTCCCCAACGTCGCCATCGTCCTGCTGATCCTGACGCTGCTGCGCTTGTTTCGGAAGGACGTGCGGGCGCTCTACCAGGGGATCCGGCTGGTCTACCTCGACAAGAAGGAGCTGATCATGTCCCGACGCGCACGGACGTACCTGCTCGGCGGCGCCGCCGCCCTTCTGCTGGTGCTCGCGATTCCGTGGGCGCCCTGGACGATCGACACCGAAGCGGTTCTGCGGCCCTGGACGGAGGTCCGCCTCGAAGCGCCCGAGGACGGAACCATCGTCGAGGTGCGCGCCCACGAGGGAGAGCTCGTGCGGCGGGGAGACGTCGTGGCCGCGCTCGCGAGCCAGGCCGCCGCATCGGGCCTTGCCGACACCGCCGCCGAGCGCGAGGGCCTGCGCAAACAGGCCAACCGCATGCGGGAAGCCGCCGACGCCTCCGGCGTCTATGGCGCCGAGAGCCGGGCGGCGGCCTCGCAGATCGCTTTGCTGCGCGAAGAAACGCGCCGCGACCGGCTGGCCGTTCGCAGCCCGATCGAGGGGCGCGTCCTGACACCGCGGATGCAGGACCTGGAAGGGCGATTCCTCGCCGCCGGCGCCCCGATTGCGCTGATCGGCGACTGCGCGCGGCTGAAGGCGGAGATTCCCGTCAGCGAGCGCCTGCTCCCGTACCTCCGGCAGGGAGCGGCCGTTTCGATGCAGCTGCGCTCCCGGCCCGGGCACATCCTCCACGGGTCGATCGTCCAGATCGGGTCGGCGGCGCGGGATCTACCCCGAACCGCGGATGGCGGGGGCTCGGGCCTGCGCCCGGCCGAAAGGCCCGAGCGATTCAACGCGGTCGTCGAGTTCGAGAACGCGGACGCAGTGAACCTTCCCGGGATGTCCGGCTCGGCCAAGATCGCGCTCGGAAGAAAATCATTTCTGTGGCGCACCTGGAGGGTGCTGCGCCACTGGACGCAAACCGTCGTCTGGTGGTGAAAAGGAAACGCCCCGCTTGCGCGGGGCGTTGGGGGTACCCGGGGGGCGGACGCTTACAGCGCCTTGGCAGCCCGCATGGACTTGGCGGCACGCATCGACTTCGCGGCGCGCATCGCTTTGGCAGCCCGCATGGACTTGGCGGCACGCATCGACTTGGCGGCGCGCATCGACTTTGCGGCCTTCATCGACTTCGCGGCGCGCATCGACTTGGCGGCACGCATCGACTTCGCAGCCCGCATCGACTTGGCGGCGCGCATCGACTTCGCGGCGCGCATGGACTTGGCCGCGCGCATGGACTTCGCGGCCCGCATCGACTTGGCGGCGCGCATCGCACGCGTGGCCTTCAGCGAAGTGCTGGCGGCGGGCGTCGACACGGCCGGGCTGCTGCCGAAACTCTCGACCCGGATCTCGGGAAGATCGCGGCCCGTGGCCTGCCGAATCTTGGCCTTCTGTGCATCCGTGAGCTTGATTTTGACTTCGTTACCCATTTTTGTTTCCTCCCCTTGCCAGAACATAAGGGCAAGATCGGGGCCAGAATTGGAGGCAGTTCTGCCTTGATTCGGACCTTGTGTTTTCAATCGTTTACGCCAGAGCGCTCGATCGATCTTGACCCCGTAGTTGAAACTTTACCCACAGAGGCGGTGAGTTTTTCAACTAAAGCCTGTACTTCCTGCAGAGGTACTTGACCTGGTTCGCGTCCAGACCGAGCCTCCTCGCGGCTTCGGCCTTCACGCCGCCCGCGGCCACGATCGCCTCTGACAGCAGCTTCCTCTCGTAATCCTCGACGGCCTCGGCGAACGCCCTGGGGGGCGCGCAATCCGCTCCGGCTCCCCGATCCTGGCGCAGCGCCCTCGGTAGGTCGTCGAGGCCGATCTCGTCCGTGTCCGAGAAGAGGACGAGCATCTCGATCGCATGCGCGAGCTCCCGGACGTTGCCCCTCCACGGGTGCGCCTCGAGGCGTTCGAGGACGGGGGCGGCAAGATGCTTGGACGCCTTGCCCTCGCGCGCGCAGAACTTCGCGAGGAAGTGCTCCGCCAGCATCGCGAGGTCGCCCGGCCGCTCCCGCAGCGGCGGAACCGCGATCGGAATCGTATTGATGCGGTAGAAGAGGTCTTCGCGAAAACTGCCGGCCGCGACGCGCTCTTCCAGGTTCTCGTTCGTCGCCGAGACCAGGCGGAAGTCGATGGCGACCGGACGGCGCCCGCCCACGCGCTCGATCTCGCGGCTCTCGATGGCGCGCAGCAGCTTCGACTGGATGCCGGCGGACAGGGTCCCGATCTCGTCGAGAAACAGCGTTCCGCCCTGGGCCAGCTCGAAACGGCCCGGCCGGGAAGCCACGGCGCCCGTGAAAGCTCCCTTCTCGTGGCCGAAGAGCTCGGATTCCGCGAGGGATTCCGGCAGGGCCGCGACGTTGACCGCCACGAAGGCCCGATCCCGGCGCGGGCTGCCCGCGTGCAGCGAGCGCGCCACGAGCTCCTTGCCCGAACCGCTCTCGCCCTGGATCAGGACGGTCGCATCGCTCGGCGCGACCTTTTCGATCTCCTTGAGCATGCGCCGGAACGCCGGGCTGCGCCCGATCAAATGCTCGGACCCCGGGGCCGCGCCGGCTTCCCGGCGCAGCTCGCGGTTCTCCGCCACCAGGCGGCGGCGCTCGAGCGCCCGCTCGAGGATGACGACGAGCTCGGCCGGATCCACGGGCTTCTGGAAAAAGTCGAACGCCCCGAGCGCGACGGCCTCGAGCGCGTGGGCGCGCTCGCCTTCCCCCGACATCATCACGACCGTCGCATCCGGGTCGCGGCGGCGCACGTGGCGCAGCAGGTCGAGCCCCTCCCGGACCTCGTTGGACGGCGGCAGGCGCAGGTCGAAGAGGTAGAGGTCGGATTCCGATTCGCAGAGCGCCCGCCCTATCGTCGCGTCCCGCGCCGCCGACACGACGAACCTCCCCTTCAGGGCCCAGGTCAGCTGTTCGACGAGGAAGGGATCGTCGTCCACGATCACGATGCGGCCGAGCGCCCGCTCCGCCGGCGCGCTCACGCCGGCTCCGCCGGGATGGCCGGAAAGGAAAGGCGAACGAGCGTGCCGCCGCCCGGATGCGAGAGGACCCGGAGCGTCCCACGGTGGAACCGCACGATCTGGCTCGCCGTCGCCAGCCCCAGCCCGACGCCTCCCGGTTTCGTCGTCTCGAAGGCCTTGAAGAGCCGGTCCCGAAGGAACTCGGGGGTCATCCCGGCTCCGTTGTCGATGATCTCGACGAGGACGCGCGGGCTGCGCGCGGTTCCCCCCGCGTAGCTGCGCAGGAGCACCGTCCCCTCGGGGCCGGCGGCCTCGAAGGCATTCTCGAGGAGACTTGCCAGGGCGTCGCCGAGGTAGAACGGATCCCCCCATATGCGCGGTACCGCCCCGAGCGCGAGCTTTCGCCTCGCGCTGCGCGCCGGCCGCCCCCGCCGCGCGGGCTTGTCCACGACGCCGCGCAGGAGCCCGTTGACGTCGAGCGCGACTTTGATGAGCACCGCGTCCTCGTGGGCCGCGAACCGGGAGACGATGTCCTCCAACCGCTCGACGCTGGAGGCGAGCAGCTCGCGGACGGTCTTCCGGAACTCGGGGTCTTCCCAGTGGTCGTCGAGATTGGAGAGCAGCAGCCTCAGGCGAAACGAGATGTTCTTGATGTCGTGGACCAGGACCCGGTCGAGCGTCGATCGCAGCTTCGACGTGGAACGCGGCGGCGGTGCGGCCATGACCCTGTCCCGCCCGGCGTCAGCGAGACGCGGCTCGCGTGAAGCGAATCTTGACCGCGATCCCGGGCCGCAACACGGAACGCGCGGCCTCCCGCCGGACGCGGATGACGACCTGAAAGGTGCCGCTGGCCGGATCCACGGCGGGGCTGATGAACTGGACCTCCCCGGTCGTCTTCGCGTCGGGGAACCGCTCGGCGACGACCTCGACCCGCTCCCCGACCTTCACGTTCAGGAGCTCTTCCTCCGGCAGGTACACGCGGGCGAGCAGCGGCTCGACCGCCGTGATCTTGAAGAGCGGCTCGTTCTTGTCTTCGATCACCTTCTGGCCGATCCGGGCGTACTTTTCCGTGACGATTCCCGCAAACGGGGCGCGGATGAGCGTGTAGTCGCGCAGCGTTTTCGACTTCTCCCACCGCGCGACCGCGACCGCGTACCGGGCCTTCTTCTCGTCGAGGTCCGCGGCGCTCGTGATTTTCGAGGCTGCGAGCGACTGCGCACGCTCGAACTCGGCCTTCTTGAGCTCCATGTCCTCTTTGGCCTCGCGGACGTCAGCGTCGGCTTCCCGGGGATCGAGCGTCGCGAGGACCTGGCCCGGCGTGACGGCGGCCCCGCGGTCGACCGCGATCGTCTCGACGATGCCGGAAATGCGGGAGGCGACGACCACTTCCTGGTCCACCATCAGGTGCGACGCATAGGCCTTGTCTTCGCCCGAGGCCGCGCCGGCGGGGCCGGCACAAAGCAGAAAGCCCGCTAAGAGTGCTTTTTTCACGGTGTTGATCGAACGCCGGGATGCTATCGTTTATGGCGGTTCATGTCGATTGGCCTCGCGAACGACACGCCCACCGCCGAGCAGAAGGGCCTTCGGGCGAACTTCTGTTGGATGATGGCCCAACCCTGGGACGAGCGGCGGCTGGCCGCCTTCCTCATGACCAAGCACCGCCGAAGCGACTCCGACTGGACCCGGCGGCCTTCCCCGTTCTTCGCCTCCCTCGGCCAATCCACCGTCGAGTGCTCGGTGCCCGTGGCCCGGCCCGAGACGCTGGCCGAGCTGGCCTCGATCCTCACGGCCGAGTTGAAGGGCATCCTCATTGGGGCAGGCCGAATCCACGCCCAGATGATCGCCGGAGAAGACTGGAAGTCGGTCGCACCCCCCTGAACACCCGGTTTCAGGTTCCAGGTTCCAGGTTCCAGAGGGGCGGCGCCGACCGGGAGGGCGTGTTTCTCATGGCTCAAATCCGGGGCGGCCGGTATACCCTTTCCCCGCCCCGGACCGGGACCTCGTGACCGGACGGACGACCGCAAGCAACTTGGGGCTCGGAGGTGGCCATGATCTCGGTTCCCTCGCTTCGCCTGAACCAGTTTGGCGTACGGTTCTACGAGGCCCTGCTCTCGGGGGCGGACCTGCAATCCCTGGTGGGATTCGAGGTCCTCTCTTTCGGGCCGGGCAGCCAGACGACGCGGGGTAAGACCAAGGTTGCGGCCGGTAAGGTCAACTGGGAGTTCCTGGAGCGGCGGATTTCCGCTTCGGAGCAAGCCTTCCAGCGCCCGATCATCAAGAAGAAGATCGACGAGCTCGTCGCCTACTACCTGCAGTGCGCGGATTCGGGGACGCTGCCGGCGATCCCGGGAAGCGTCCTGCTGGTCTCCGAGAAGCGGCTGGAGTTCGCCGCCTCGAGCGGCCGTTCGGACGCGGGGTCGCTCAAGTTGCCCGAGGAGTCGGGGATCCTGCGGGCCCTCGACGGGCAGCACCGCCTCCTGGCGCTGCACCAGCTGGCCGAAAACCACAGCCTGAAGGACTTCCAGGTGCCCGCCGTCGTCTTCGACAACCTGACGGCAGACCAGGTCGTCGAGCTTTTCGTGACCATCAACAGCAAGCACACGAAGTTGAACCCGTCCCACCTGATCTCGCTGGCCGGCCGCAGGCTCTACCGCGACGACAACCTCGCGGCCGCCCACGACGTCATCCGGACGCTCAACGAGGATGAGGGCTCGCCGTTGAAGGGCTCGATCAAGGTCCTCGGCATCGGGAAAGGCTCGGTCACCCAGGCCTCTCTCGCCGACGAGCTGCGGGACGTCTTCGCCGCGATCGACACCGCGGGCGGGAGAGTCGCCCGGGAGTTCCGCGAAAACTCGAGGCGCTTCTTTCTGAACTACTTCAAGGCCGCGGCCCGCGCCTTCCCGACGGCCTTCGCCGGACGCAAGTACTCGATCAAGAGCTCGACGTCGCTGCGGGCCTTCATCCGGATCGTGCCCTATGTGATCGCCATGGTCCGCAAGCGCGGCGGCGACGTGTGGTCGGGCGGAGAGCTCGATGCGGCGCTGCGCCCCTGGGCGGAGTCGATCGGCGACCGCCGGTTCGAGACGGAGACCGTCTGGAAGGAGAAGCTCACGGGCGGGACGCGCTCGGGAGTCGAGATCCTGGCCAGGGAGCTGCGGCAGGGGCTAAATGCCTGAGACGGCAGACGAAAACCGTAGCCGGCGCTTTGCGTAGATACAGATAGAGGAACACTCACAAGATGGCCGCAATCGGGGGATGCCTGACGCTTCTGGTCGTGATCGCCGTCGTCGGCGCGATCTGGGCGATCTGGCGGTACAACAACCTCATCTCGCTTCGCAACCAGGTCGGCAACGGCTGGAAGCAGATCGACGTCCAGTTGAAGCGCCGGCACGACCTGATCCCCAACCTCGTCGCCGCGGTGAAGGGCGAGATGCAGTTCGAGCAGGACACGCTCGAAAAGGTGATCCAGGCGCGCAACTCGGCCGTCGGCGCGCGCGGAGTGGCCGACACGGCCGACAAGGAAAACACGCTGACCCAGACCCTGTCTCGCCTCTTCGCGCTCGCGGAAAACTATCCGACCCTGAAAGCCAACGAGCAGGTCAAGACCCTGATGGAGGAGCTCTCCTCGACGGAGAACCGCATCGGCTTTGCGCGCCAGTTCTACAACGACATCGCGACGCGCTACAACACGGCGCAGCAGCTCTTCCCCGACAACCTCATCGCGCAGACGTTCCACTTCCAACCCGTCGAGCTCTACGAGATCAAGGACGAGGCGGAGCGCGCCGTGCCGAAGGTCGACTTGAACGTGCGGTCGGATCAGACCAAGTCGTGAGTTGACAAACCTCCTCGACCAACAGAAGCGCAACCTCTCCAACACCCGGCTCTTCATCGCGGGCTTCGTGCTGCTGCTCGTCCTGATCGGGCTCGGCGCCGACGGTGTGCTCTACGCCGGGGGATTCTCGCCGGGGATTCCGTTCGCAACGCTCGGCGCGCTCGCGTTCGGCGGCATGTCCGCCTGGTGGTCGCTCCACGGCGGGGACCGCGCGGTCCTCGAATCCGCGGCCGCGATCCCCCTCGACCCGTCGGACCCGAGAGAGCGACAGCTCGAAAACGTCGTCGAGGAGATCGCGATCGCTGCGGGCATTCCGAAACCCGCCATTTACATCATCCCGGACTCGGACCCCAACGCCTTCGCCACCGGGAGCGGCCCGGACAAGGCGTCCATCGCCGTGACGCGCGGCCTGCTCGAGAAACTCAATCGCGACGAGCTGCAGGGCGTCGTCTCCCACGAGCTCTCGCACGTCAAGAATTACGACGTCCGCCTCATGACCGTCGTGGCCGCGCTGGCGGGCGCGATTCTGCTGCTCTCGGACTGGAGCCGCCGCGGGCTCGGCTGGGGCGGCCGCCGCAGAAGCTCGGACAGCGCGGGCGGCGGAGCCGGGATCCTCTTCGCCATCCTCTGGGTCGTCTCGATCGTGCTCGCCCCGATCATCGCGCAGATCGTCTCGCTCGCCGTCTCGCGCCAGCGCGAGTACCTCGCCGACGCGTCGGGCGCCGAGTTGACCCGCAACCCCCTCGCGCTCGCCTCGGCCCTCGAGAAGATCGCCGCCGCGGTCGAGCCGACGCCCTCGATCAAGCAGGGCATCGCCCACCTCTGCATCGAGGACCCGCGCGGCCGCTCCCTCGATCAGAAGGAGGGCGTCTTCGCGAACCTCTTCTCGACGCACCCGCCGGTCGCCAAACGCATCGCGCTGCTGCGCGAGATGGCGTACCAGTCCGTCCGGCCGTAGGGGCGGGGCTTGCCCTCGCCCGCGCACAGCCTCAGTCGAGGTCGATGTCGCGGACCGGCCTGGACGTGTCACCCTTCGTCTTCTCAAAGAGCTCGGTGAACTTCTTGTTCAGCACGTCCTTCTTCGACTTTTCGGCCTCGATCGAAGCGGCGAACTTCTTCTCGCGCTCCTCGTCCTGACCCTTGAGCGCCCCGAGGGCGTCGTCCACGGAGGCGTACTTGCGCGGCGTCTTGGGCACCTCGTGGTCGATGATGGCTTTGAGCTCCGTATCGACCTTGAGGCGCGCGTTGCAGCAGGGGCAGAGGACTTCGAAATCCATGGCGTCAAGTCTACGCCGGCCCGCCGGCGACTGGCGCAAGTATGCGTCTGCGGATATTTTGGGGGGGCACTCCAGCCCGAGGCCGCTTCACCAGCCCTTGAGCTTGCGCCGCTCGCGGCGTTCGCGCTTGTCGGGCTTGCCGTCGTCGCCGCGCGGGGCGAGCATGCGGTCCAGCCGCCGCGCCTCGACGACTTGCGGCGCGGGCGGCGGCGTGACGTCCTCG
>JANMBR010000065.1:0-16956 GCA_031360505.1 Acidobacteriota bacterium | reverse complement strand
CGACGCGGACGAACACGTTCACGGCGACGCAGACGTTCACGCCGTCGAACACGGCGACGCGGACCAACACGCCGTCGAACACGGCGACGCGGACGAACACGTTCACGGCGACGCAGACGTTCACGCCGTCGAACACGGCGACGCCGACCAACACGCCGATTCCGCCGACCAACACGGCGACGCGGACGAACACGCCGATTCCGCCGACCAACACGGCGACGCGGACGAACACGCCGGTTCCGCCGACCAACACGGCGACGCAGACGAACACGCCGCTCCCGCCGACCAGCACGGCGACGCGAACCCCGACGCTCGTCCCGACGCTGCCGGGCGGTCACTTCCCGGCGGGAAGCCTCCTGCCAGCCATCGCCAACTGGTTGGCACCAGCCGTGCGCGGCCTCTTCGCGATGGCGCCTCCTCCTCCGCCCCCGCCGCCGGCGAGC
The DNA here is from genome assembly GCA_031360505.1 of Acidobacteriota bacterium. Classification (GTDB taxonomy): domain Bacteria; phylum Acidobacteriota; class Thermoanaerobaculia; order UBA5066; family Gp7-AA6; genus DAHUXD01. Next base: position 16,513 of record JANMBR010000065.1, on the reverse strand, counting down.
CCCTGTCCGGGCATCCCGGCGAGCTACACCGGAGGTCTGCTCGTGTGCCAGCCGTGTCCCTATGACCTGACCCGCCTGTGCGCCTTCGTCGATTCCAACGGCAACGGCGTCATCGACGCGGGCGAGCCCGCGGCGCCGAACCTGATTCCGCTGCCCGCGACGCCTGTTTTCATGCGCGGCTTCGACGACCCGCAGGCGGATCCGGACCCGACTCTCGTGTTCGTCCAGAGCATCCAGGTGAAGTACGTCCGCGGCGACCGTTACAGCATGCCGCCGGTCTACACCTCGAACGACTCCCTGAACGGCAACCCGCCCTGGGGCTCCTGCCCGACGGGAAGCCTGGGTCCGGGCTGCCCGGTGGTCCCGGACTACGACGCGGACGGCGTGGCCGACGGCAGCGGCTCCGACCGCCACAATCAGGGCATGTACTCATCGGTCTACGACAAGGAGCGCCCGCGCCAGAACCAACAGTTCCCGAACGATGCGTTCGGCGCGCCCTCTTGCCCGCTCGGGATTCCACCGGGCGGATGCGATCCGTACTCGATGGATTGCGGCGGCATGGCGCACTTCAATTCCTTCAAGGGCTTCCCGCCGTCGGCTCCGAACGGGCTTCTGACGCCGTACGTCTATCCGGTCGCGCCGCCGGCGAGCTCGGATGACTGGCCGGTCGTGCCGTTCCGCCGCGAGTGGCTCGGCACCGACTACCCGGGTGGCAATACGCCGGAAGCCGCCATCAAACGGCTGCTGCGCTTTAGCTCGTCGATCGTCGGCTACAACTCCGCTGTCACGGCAGACCGGGCCTACACGCTCGCCGAGGACGCGAAGGAAGTCGTCGTGACGGCGCCCGGAACGCCCGTGGCCGGCGTGCTGCTCGACGCTTATAACTACTTCGTCAACAGCGTCTTCCCGACCCCGCCGGGCGGGGCTCCCGATCCGGCCATCGACTGCCGCAACTACATCATCGTGTACGTCACCGACGGTCACGACGAGTGCTCCTCGGATCCGTGCGTGGGCGGCGTGACTGGAAACGGCCCGGCCGGCGATCTGGGCGAGGTCCTTCTGCCCGAGAGCGTGGCCGGCAGCCGCACGATCGCCAACGCGATCGACCCGAGCGTGCGCATCAAGGGCATCCCGGTGTACGTCGTCGGATTGAACTCGGATCCGGCGTTCTTCCCGGCGCTGAACTGCATCGCAACCAACAGTGGCGGAAGACTCTTCGCCGCGACGGACCGCACGTCCCTGCAGGGGGCCCTCGAGTCGATCCTCGACTTCAAACGCAACGCCAACTTCTTTGCGGCCCCCTCGGTCCCGGCCTTTGCCGGCGGCGTGGGCGACACCGCCCAGCTCGGCGCGGTCATTCCCAGCCACCTGAACCCGAACGGCGAGCTCTCGAGCTGGTCGATCTGGAGCGGCGCGCTGAAGAGCTTTCAGCTCGATTCCAACGGCTTCCTGCCGGTCGTGACCGCCGCGCCTGCGACTCCGGCGCCCACGGTCACGGCGGGCGGGCCGACCGCCACGCCCGTCGTGGGGACGCCGACACCCACGCCGCCACCGGGAACACCGGGTAAGTTCGTGGACGAAAGCGATCCGAACAACGCCGACCCGGCCGCGCGCAGGCCCGTATGGAACGCCGGACGCGTGCTCGGCTACACCGACCCCCTTGCTGATTTGGCCCCGGCCGCCTCGCCGGTCGCGGCGGCTCCCTCCGGGCGTGCGCCCGCCATCTCGGTCTGGCCGGGCCGCAAGATGATCTTCGCCCGCGGGACGGCGGGTGTCCCGTTGACCCGGGCCAACTTCCTGCCCAATACCGGCACCTGCGCCGGCGCGGGCACGTCGGGCCAGTGCTTCGACGACCTGATGCTCGACATGGGTCTAACCCCGACCTCGAGCGTCTCGAACCAGACGCGGGCGAGGTTGACCGTCCAGTTCCTGCGCGGTGGCGTGACCTCGTATGGAAGGCGCGACGAGGTCCTGAACGACCCGTCCATCCGTCCGGCGACGATCGGCACGATCGGCCCGAACGCGGGCGAGGCGCAGAAGTACTCCTTCTTCTACCAGGACGATCCGGCCACGCCGGGCGACCCGCCCAACGACAAGACCGACGACGACGGGACGCCGCCGGCGGGGTACCCGCACAAGCTCGGCGACATCTTCCACTCGGAGCCCCTGCTGCTCGACACGCCGCAGTACTACCCGTTCCTCGCCGCCAACCTGACGCCGGGCGGGCCGGGCACGTCGTACATCGACTTCTCGAACCTCCATGCCAAGCGGCGCAAGGTGGCGTTCGTGGGAGCCAACGACGGGTTCCTGCACGCCTTCGACGCCGGCGTCTACGGGCGCGACACGACGAACTTCCCGACCTCCCATGACCTCGGCACGGGCCGCGAGATCTTTGCCTACTCGCCGCGGGCCGTCATGAGCGGCAAGTTCACGAGTCTGCTGAACTTCCCGCCGCTGCCCCAGTACTTCGTGGACGGCTCGATGGGAACGGCGGACGTCTTCATCGATCCGGTCAACGATGGACTCACGCCCTCGGCGGCCGATCGCGTGTGGCGCACGGTCCTCGTGGGCGGCCTGCGCCAGGGCGGCGCCGGCTACTACGCCCTCGATGTCACGCAGCCCGACGACATCGTGACGACGGCGGGACCGACCTACGGCGAGATCGCCGGCAGCAAGGATGCGTCGCCGGGCTGCCTGACCGGGACCGGCGCGAGCTGCTCCGCGGGCACGGCCGCGAGCCGGAAGTACCCGGAAATCCTCTGGGAATTCGGCGACGCCGCGGGAGTCGCCTGTTCGGACCTCAACTGCACGAGCACCTCCACGGCGCCGGTCATGGGCGAAACCTGGTCGCGGCCGGCCGTAGGCCGGATCCGCATCGTCACGGATCCGGGCCCGCCCGCCGTCTACGAGGACCGGTACGTCGCCATCTTCGGCGGCGGCTTCGACGCGAGCTTCACGCCGGGCGACAGCGTGAGCGCCAAGCTGCCGAGGGGGCGCGCGTTCTACATCGTGGACGTCGAGACCGGCAAGCTCCTGTACAAGACGACCGAGGGCGTCTCGGGCACGGGCACGGCGGTCCCCTTCGCTCCGATGCCGGCGCCCGCGGGCCTGATCGACTACGACGACGACGGATACCTCGATGTGGCGTTCATGGGCGACGTCAACGGCAACATGTGGCGCATCGACCTGACGCCAGATCCAGCTCCGGCCTCCCTTCGCGGCGTGCTCGGCGGTGTCACGCCCGGTCAGCTGAGCGGGTACAAGCCCTTCCTGCTCTTCAACGGCTGCGGCTCGGCGGCGGGCGCGGGCCCCTGCCCGAATCAGCAGCCAATCTTCTTCGAGCCGGCGCTCATCTTCTTGGGGGGCTCGGTCGCACCGCCGACCCTCGGAGTCGCCTTCGGCACGGGCAACCGCGCGGAGCTTGCCCGACCGAACACGCAGACCCCGGGCTTCTACTACGTCATCGACAACGGGCAAACGGCGTCCACGTTCACGCACTCGGCCGCCGGCACGCTCTCGACGGACCTGCGGGACCTGACCCCTGGAAAGGCGGGGGCGCTGGGCCCCTGCCCGCTTCCGTTCGATCCGCTCACCTGCGTCAACGGCGCGACGCCGCCGCAGCCGGCGCCCGGCTTCGCCCTCGATTTCGGTTCGATCAACGAGAAGGCGACCTCCACGGTCTTCGCGACGCAGGGTTTCCTGTCGCTGGTGACCTTCACGCCGGACTCGGTCAGCCCCTGCGCGACCAACGGCAGCTCCTTCCAATACCGGTTCTTCTTCCTGACCGGTACGGGCGGCTACGGCAGGGTCGGCAATACCTACGCGGACTTTCGCCAGAGCCTGGGCGAAGGCATCGCCACGCGCGGCCAGTCGAACACCATCAAGGGCACTCATGATCAGTACTTCATCTCGGGCAACCCGGATAAGAACTACGACGACCAGTTCACGAATGGCGTCGTGAGGACGATCCAGCAGAACTGGAAGGAGCAGCAGTGAGCCGGCTGCGTCGGGGCTTCGCCGTCGCGGTGCTCGCAGGTGCTGCGGCGTTGGCCCTCGCGGGCGACGTCGTGGTGTTGAAGGGCGGGACCGTCATCCCGCTCAAGCAGCCGGTCGTGCGCCGCGGCAACACCGCGTACATCACCCGCGCCGATGGCACCCTCCTGTCGGTGCCCTCTTCCGAGATCGACCGGGACGCGACGGCCGCCGCGAACATTGCCGTGCCCGCGCCGGCCCCGAGAGAGGCTCAGGCGGCGTCCACGCCGGCCGGCGCGGTCCGCGACACGAAAGAGGGCCCGAAGGCCCGCGTCCGCATCACGGACGCGGACGTCTCTCACCCCCTGGAGATGGAAACGGGCACGGCGGCAGACAAAGAAAAGGACAAGAAGGACCAGGGGCCTGGCCTGCCGAAGGTGGAAGTCGCCGACTACACCCAGGAGAAGAATGGCGCCGCCCTCGTCGTGAAGGGCAGCGTGCGCAACGTCGGCCAGGGCCCGGCTGAGAACGTGCGCATGACCGTCACGGCGATCGACGAAAAGGGCCAGTCGATCGATGGCACCAACGCGAACCTTGCCAAGGGGACCGTCGACTCCGGCTCTTCGGTCGATTTCAACGCGTCCCTGAACATCGGGGAAAAGACGGTCGCCTCGGTGCGCTTTCAGCCGCAGTGGACCTCTCCGCCTCCACCCCCTGCGCCGACGCCGCGGCCCGGCACGGCAGCCGCCGCCGCAGCAGCGGCCGCGAACAAGGCGCCGACGCCGCTTCCGACCCCGTACGGGAGGGGAACGCTCTTCGCGGCCCCGGTCGCCAACGCCCCGTCCGAGGTGCCGTCGGACAGTCACACCGGCTACATCCCGGGCGCGAGCCATCCGGACAATCAACCGAAGCCGCCCAGTCCGTAATCGGAGACGCTCGTCTCCCGTTTCGCGTTTTCCGTTCCCGTCTTCCGGCCCGCCTCGGAACCGGCTACTGTGTAGTCGACAATGCCCCGCATCCTGATCGTCGAAGACAAGGACTCTCTGCGGGCGATGCTCGAGGAGATGCTCAAGGCCGAAGGGCTCCAGGTCACGGGAATCGGCAACGGCGCCCAGGCGGTCGAGCGGCTGCGCGGCGCAGAGCGCGTGGACCTCGTCCTGACGGACCTGAGGCTGCCCGGGGCCGATGGGATGGCCGTTCTGGACGCCGCGATCGCCCTCGATTCGACTCTGCCGGTGATCGTCATGACGGCCTTCGGCTCCATCGAAACCGCCGTCGAGGCCATGAAGCACGGGGCCGAGGACTTCATCACGAAGCCCGTCGATCCGGACTTGCTGCGCCTGCGCGTCTCCCGCGCGATCGAGCGGCGGTCGCGCTCGCGGCAGTCCCTTCTCTTCGCCGAGGCGCAATCGCGCACGCTGCCCCCGATCGTCGGCGAATCGGCGGCGATCCGCGCCGTCCGCGCCGAGACGGAGCGAGTCGCCGCGACCGACGCCACGGTGCTCCTCGAAGGCGAGAGTGGGACCGGAAAGGAGCTCTTCGCCCACGCCATCCACGCGCTCTCGGCCCGCCGCGACGGCCCCTTCGTCGCGATCAATTGCGCGGCGATTCCCGAAACGCTGCTCGAGAGCGAGCTCTTCGGCCACGAGCGGGGCGCCTTCACCGGGGCGACGGCGCGCCGCATGGGCAAGTTCGAGCTCGGCGACGCCGGCACCGTCTTCCTCGACGAGATCGGCGAGCTCACGCCGCTCACACAGGGCAAGCTCCTCCGGGTCCTGCAGGAGCGTTCGTTCCACCGGGTGGGTGGCACGGTGGCGATCGAGGTGGACGTGCGGATCCTCGCCGCCTCGAACCGCTCGCTCGAAAAGCTCGTGGCGCAGGGCCTCTTCCGGGAGGATCTCTTCTACCGCGTCCGCGTGTTTCCCATCCGGATCCCGGCCCTGCGCGAGCGCCCGGAGGACATCGATCCGCTGATCGACTGGTACCTCGCCCATCTCCCGCAGGAGCTCGGTAAGAAGGCGGTGCTTCTGGGCGCCGCGGCGCGCGAACGGCTGCGGGCGTACGACTGGCCGGGCAACGTGCGCGAGCTGCGCAACTGCCTCGAACGCGCGATCATCCTCGCCGACGATGGTGTGATCGACGAGCAGAACCTGCGCCTCGGACCCGAGCCCGTATTCCTCGAGTCGGTGCGCGATGAAACGCTGGAGCAGGCGCGCGAGCGCGCCGGGCAGGCGGCCGAGCGCATCTGGCTCGTGCGTGCCCTCGAGAAGACGCGCGGCGACCGAACCGCCGTGGCCGAGGCGGCCGGACTAACGCCGCGCAAGTTCGAGGCGAAGCTGCGCGAGCACGGCCTCGAAGAGTCCTGAAGCGCTAGGGCCCGTCCCGGATTCCGTTTACTCCGGCAACGCGGGCACTCGCGTCACGCCCTTCCACATCGTTACCGTGGGCTGCGGCGGAGGCGGCGTCATGAGGACCGTCACACGGTAAGGCGCAGAGCCCGCCGGCGGCGCGGCGACGGCCGCCTTCTTGCGGCAACCCGTTGCCCGGCAGCTCAGAACCAGGATCAAGAGGGCCAGGGGCCATAGCGCGCGGACATGGCGACGGATCATCCGGCGATTATCGCATTGCCGGATCAGATCAGTCCCGCGACCGCGGCGGCGACGAGCGCGTCCTCGTCGGGCTGGATCGAGCGCAGGTCGAGCAGGACCCGGTCCCCTTCGATGCGGGCCACGATGGGCGGCCGCTCCATCCGCAGCCGCTTTGCCACGTCCTCTGCCGAGAGCGTCGCGTGGGTCAGCATGATTGCCCGCGAGGGGAATAGCTTTTCCGGGCTCGTGCCGCCGCCGAAGGCGGCCAGAGAGGGGAGGATCCTGGCCGTGAGCCCCTCCGGCGCCGATTCCCGGATCCGAGCGCCCCGTTGTTCGAGCTCTTCGAGGCGGGCGCCCGCGGCGCGGTAGACCGGGAACTGGCGCCAGGCTCCGGTCTTCCAATCCGCGAGCGTGGCGGCGAGGGCCGCGAGCGTCAGCTTGTCCGGCCTGACCGCGCGCGCCACCGGATGCGCGGCGGCTCGCGCGACGAGCTCGGCGCTCCCGGCGAGGAACCCCGCCTGGGGCCCGGAGAAGAGCTTGTCCGCGGAGAACGCGACGAGATCCGCGCCGGCGTCGAGGCATTGGGCGACCGTCGGCTCGTCGGGAACCCCGAACTCGTCGAGCGGCACGACGGCGCCGGTGCCGTGGTCGTGCAGCCAGGGCACACCGGCCTCGCGGGCGAGCAGTGCGAGCTCGCTCGGCGCCGGGCGGCGCGTATAGCCCCGGATCTCGTAGTTCGACGGGTGGACCGAAAGGATCAGCGCGACGTCCGGCGAGAAGGCCTTGCGGTAGTCCTCGGCCGTCGTGCGATTGGTCGTCCCGACTTCCGAGAGGCGCGCCCCCGAAGCCTCGAGGATCTCGGGGATCTTGAAGGAGCCTCCGATGGCGACGAGCTCGCCGCGCGAGACCAGAACGCTGCGGTCCCGGGCGAGCGCCGCGAGAGCGAGCAGCACGGCGGCCGCGTTGTTGTTCACGGCGATGGCGTCGCCGCACGAAAACAGATCGCGCGCGAGCGCGCGAATGTGGTCCTGCCGCTTGCCCCGCGCGCCGCGAATCGGGTCGTACTCGACCGTCGCGTACCCCGCGGCCGCGTCGAGCAGGGCCGCGCGCGCGGTCTCGGACAGCGGGGCCCGGCCGAGGTTCGTATGGAGCAGGACCCCGGTGGCGTTGATCGCGCGGACGAGCGTGGGCGCAAAGCGCCGCCGCAGGGCCGTCGCTGCCGTTTCCCAGATCTGTTCGGATCGGGTCTGGCCGCCGGCCATGGCTTTGCGCAGCTCCTGCTTCACGGCCTCCCGCCCGAAGAGGCCCAGGTTCTCGGCAGCCGGGCCGGCCTTGAGCAGCGCATCCATCGAGGGCGGATGGGCCGTGGCCGACGGGGGCGCGGTCTCCGGTGGCATGGTTCCTTTACTATAGGGGAGTGACGCCGTCCTCGACACCCCTGCGGATCCGGCCATGAGCGCCCAGGCCTTCGAACGCGAGCTCCGCGTGCTCGAAGAGGCCATCCGCCGTCTCAATGCCGAGTACGACGCCTTCCTCTACGGGTCGGTGCAGAAGCCGCCGCTCCAGACGCGCCGGCACGTGCAGGAGATGGTCCGTACCCTGAACGCCTCGGAAGAGATGTCGGCGGCCGAGCGATACCGGTTCGGGGCGTTGCAGGGCCGCTTCTCGGCCTTCTGCGACCGTTGGGAGAAGCTCCAGGGGGAAAAGGAGGCGGGGCGCCGCCCGGGCCTCTACGGGCACTTTCGGGAGGCTGGTGGCGGCTTGACCGGGCATTCGGCGCCGGCGCCCAACGCGGGGCCGCCCGCGTCCGTACAAGAAGAGCGGCGCGTTGCGTCGCCCGAGCCCGACCGGGAGCTGTTCGACCGCTACGTAGCGGCAAAAAAAGCGCGAGGAGAAGACGTGAGCGGTTATCGTCTGGAAGGATTCGTGGAGGGGCTCGAGCGCGAGCGCCGCAAGGTGCGCGAGCGGCTGGGCGAGGGCGACATCCTGTTTGATGTCACCGAGCGCGACGGCCGCGTCCGGCTCGTCGCAAAGAAGAAGCCGCAGGGTGGCGCATGAAGAGAGCGGCATGGATCCTGGCCCTCGGCGCCGCGTCGGGCCTTTCGGCGGGGCAGACCGCTGGCAGCGGCGCCAAGCCGACGCCCCCGCCCTTCTACCGGCAGTACCTCGTGGCCGGCAACTCGCTCGACGACAAGATCGTGGAGCAGGAGCGCCGCGTCGATGCGTCTCCGGCCGACCCGAACCTGCGCAACGATTTCGGGAACCTCCTCGCCCTGCGCCGCTTTCCGGAGCAGGCCGCGGAGCAGTACGAGATCGCTCTGGATCTCGACAAGAAGAACTTCATCTCGGCCTATAACCTGGGGCTCCTGCGGGAGACCGAGGGCAAGCTTTCGTCCGCGATCTCCGCGTACCAGAGGTCGATCAAGCGCAAGCCCGGCTTTCCGCAGTCCCGGTTCCGGCTTGGCCGGGCGTACGAGCACGCGAATCAGCCCGAAGACGCCGTGAAGGAATACGCCGCCGCAATGTGGATCGACCCGGCGATCCGCGACGCCCGGCACAACCCACTCGTGATCGACTCGGAACTGATCTACCTGGCCTCGCTCGCCAATTACCAGCGCGACATGGCGGCCGCATCGATGGACGACGCGCACGCCTATTTCGAGAACGACCGCTTTCGCAAGCTCCCGGTCGATCGCGCGATCTCCTCGAAGGAGATCGCGGCCGACGAGGAGCCGGAGCCGCAGCCGACGCCCCGCAGCGTGGGGACGCCCGGCTCCACGGGATCGACCGGTGCGTCCGAGCCTCCGATGCGCCGCGGCCAGCGCGTCGCGCCCGGTGAACAGCCTCAACCGGGGGTCGTTCGTGGAGGCACGCGCCCGGCCCCGGGCGGACGCTCGAAGACTCCGCGCCCGGGCTCGACCCAGGCCGGTCAACCCCCCGCCCCGACTCCGCCGCCGCCCGCTGTGGAAACTCTCGAGCCGCCGCCGCCCGACGCGGGTTCCGACGCAGCGGGGGCGCCAGAATTCGCGCCGGAGCCGACGCCGACGCCCGGGCCTGCGCCGGAAGTCGAGCCCTCGTAGCCGCGTTCCCGCGCGAAGGCCTCTACTCGAAGCTCGCCCGCTCGACGTAGACCGTCGGCGACCCGACCAGAAATGGCGCGGGAAAGAACTGCAGGTCCGTCGAGAGGCCGGCGATGCGGCGCAGCAGTTCGGACACGCGGCCGCGCGCGCGGGCGCCGGCGACCGGGCCCTGGGCGCGGCCGCCGACGATCGAGACTCCCGTGAACTCGATTTCGTAGCGATCCGCGGCGAGGTCCACCCGCGGCGGGGCCGTGAGCGCGGAGGCAAAAAGCCCCTTCGTGATCGCGGACAGCAGGGCGGCGGGCGGCGAAGGACTCTTCGTCTCGAAGAAGAGGCGACGGGGCCCGAGCCGGGGCGGCACGCGGAAGGAGGGGCGCACGCCGTGGCCGGTCGAGCTCGCCCCCGCGCGCCTGGCCGACGAGAGGTCGTGGAGCCGCCCGACGAGCACGCCGTCCTCGACGAGCAGCATCCGCCGCGTGGCCACGCCCTCCCCGTCGAAGGCCGCGTCGCGCGAGGCGTCGTCCGCGACGGCGACCAGAGGACCCGCCAACTTCTCGCGAACGATCCACCGGGGCGGCTTACCGTCCAGAAAAAGGGGAGCGAGCGCGCCGAGCAGCGCCGCTCCGACGGCGGGATCGAGCAACCACTGGCCGCTCGAGAAGGGAGCGGGCCGGTCGGAGAGGGGCAGCGTCGCCGCGTCCGAGAGCCTCCGCGCGAGGGTCTCGACCTCGGGTTCGGTCTCCCAGCGCAACGGCACGCGGACCTCGCGGGCGCGCCCGGGCCGGCGGGCCACGCAGAGGGCGACGCCGTCGAGCAGCCGCTGTTCCTGCGCCACGTCGAGACCGGCCGCGTTGACGATCCACTCCTCGGCGCGCCCGCGGCGCAGACTCAGCCCCGCGAGGACCGCCTCGCCCCGCGAGGCCGCCGCCACCGCCCGCGAAAGATCCTCGAACAGGTGGGGCGGCGCGTCCACGGCCGATGCTTGCCCCAACGCCACAGTCTTCGACGGCCAGGCGGGGGGCTCCTCTGCCGCGACCGCGATGCGCGCCGCCTCCGCAAGCGCAAGCGCGAGGGATTCGGGATCCGACGCGGCCGCGAAGCGGGGAGCATCCGCCTCCCACCAGCGCGCGGCCCAACCTTCTTCGCGGCGCCACGACGTGCGTTCGAGCGCCGGCGACGCATCGATCTCGCGCGTCTCGGCGGACTTGCGGTAGAGCTCCCACTGTCCCGGCGACCGTCGGGCAAGCAGCGCCTTGAGGTCGTCGCCGGTCACAGTTCCGGCCGGATCGCCAGACGGCGGATCATGATGTCGGGCGCGGCGCCCCCGACCGGGACGACCTGCCCGGCGCGCGCGCACCAGCCGAAGCTGCGGCAGGCGTGGACTTCGCGGCCGAGCGCGGGCTCGATCGCTTCGAGGGTCGGCAGCAGCTCGCCCGCGAGAACTCCGGGGCCGAGCTCGTCGGCGAACCGCCCGCGCCGAACGCGTCGGGCGCGCGGAAAGCGCAGCCGAAAACTCCCGCTTGCAATCTCGACCGAGCCGCCGAGGAATTCGTCGATCCAGATCCCGTTGCCGAGGCGCCGGAGCATCTCTTCCGGGTCCGTCGCGCCTGCCGACACGACGACGTTCGAGCTGCGGGGCAGCGGCGGCTCGGCGGGGCCCGAGCGTCGGCCGTGTCCGGTCGAGCCGGAGGCCGGGGCGTGCGTGCGGTCGGTCAGCCGGGATCCGACGAGGCCCGAGGCGACGAGCTTGACCAGCCGCGGCGCCGTTCCCTCGTCGTCGCGCTCGTATCCGCCGAAGAGATCGAGCCGGCGCGCATCGTCCACGACCTCGAGGTCGGAGACGGCCACGCGGGCTTCGGGAAGCGCCCGCAGCGGCGAAACGCCGGCGTCGGCCTCGAGCGGATGGGCGAGCACCTCATGGAAGAGCACCGCGGCACAGCCGCCGGCGAGGATCGCGTCGGCCTCGCCCGCAGGCACCGGCACGGCCCGGTCGCGCGGCGCGGACGCGGCGGCGAGAGCGGTCTTCAGTTCGTCGAGCGCGCCGTCGGACATCGGCGCGTGGAACGCGAAGAGCCGTTGTTCGTCTCCGGCGCGGGATGCCGCGGTGAACCGCCCCTCGAGCGACAGCAGCCGCCGCGTGGAGGTCGAGGGCGGACGCCCGGCCGAGACGACGCGCCGCTCGCACTCGCGCAGACGCAGGGTGAAGGCGTGGCGCGGGGCGTGGCGCGCGAAGATCGCGGACAGTCGTTTTGCCGCGCGGTCGGCCGCGGGAAAGCCGATCTCGGTCTCTCCCGCCGGTGTACCGCGCGCGGACCGGATTGGCAGGGGCTCGCGCTTGGCCGAGGCGCGCAGCGCGCGGACCGCCTCGCGCACGGCCGCGTCGTCCGACCCGGCCACGGAGGCGAACTGCTCCGTTTGGCCGCGCCGCCACCGCGCGCTCGTGCCATGCTCCCGGCGCACGCGGGCCTCGCGGAGCTCGCCGTCGCGCCATTCGAGGCACGTTTCGGTCAGCGCCTCGCCGAAGACCTCGGCGAGGTCGCCCTCGCGGCCCGCGAGTGGCTCGAGCCAGCGGTGGATGGAGTCGTCGTCCCAGTTCACGGTGGGCGCAGTGTATTAACATCCGGGCGGGGGAAACATGAGTCTGTCGGATACGCGGAAAGATTTCATCGCCGGCAGGACCGCGCGGAAACTGGCCGCGCGAAAGCTGTTCGTCGAAAAGGCGCCGGATGCCATGCGTTCGGCGGTCTTCGCCGCCCTCGCGGCCGAAGCCGAGAAGGAGCGCACGCTCGACGACGAGGCGCGCCGAATGATGGAGGCCGCCCGCCAGGAGATCTCCGCGGGCCGCGTGGACGGGCACGAGCTCTTCCGCCGCATCAAACGCAAGCTCGCCGAGCAACGGGGGATCGTGCTGTGACCGACACCGCGAGCCGATGACCCTCGAAAAGCGGATCGCCGACCTCGAGGCTCTGCGCGAGAGCCGGCTCGAGGGCGGAGGCGCCGCGCGCATCGAGCGCCAGCACGCCGAGGGCAAGCTGACCGCGCACGAGCGGATCACGCTGTTGCTCGACCCGGGCTCGTTGCTCGAGCTCGATCCCTTCGTCGTCCATCGCTGCCGCGACTTCGGCATGGAGAAGACGTCGATCCCGGGCGACGGCGTCGTCTGCGGCGCCGGCACGATCGCGGGCCGCCCCGTCTACGTGTTCGCGCAGGACTTCACGGTCTTTGGCGGGTCGCTCTCGGAATCCAACGCCGACAAGATCTGCAAGGTGATGGACCTCGCGGTGCAGAACGGCGCGCCGATCATCGGCCTGAACGACTCGGGCGGCGCGCGCATCCAGGAGGGTGTCGTTTCGCTGGCGGGTTACTCCAAGGTCTTCCTGCGCAACACGCGCGCGTCGGGGGTCGTCCCGCAAATCTCGGCGATCCTCGGTCCTTGCGCGGGCGGCGCCGTGTACTCGCCGGCCATCACCGACTTCGTGTTCATGACGGAGAAGACGTCTTACCTCTTCGTCACGGGCCCGGACGTCATCCGCACCGTGACCCACGAGGAAGTCACCAAGGAAGACCTCGGCGGCTCGCGCACGCACTCGAGCGTGTCGGGCGTGGCGCATTTCGTGCGGGGCAGCGACGAGGCGGTGCTCGCTGGAATCCGCGAGCTGCTCTCGTATCTGCCCGGCAACAACCTCGACGATCCGCCCGCCCGTCCGTCGCGCGACGCCCCCGCCGGAGCGGACCTGAACGTCTTCATCCCCGAAGAGCCGAACCGGCCGTACGACATGGCGGAGCTCGTGCGGCGCATCGCCGACGCCGGCGAGTTCTTCGAGGTCCACGCGGCCTTCGCGCGGAACATCCTGGTCGGGTTCATCCGCCTCGCCGGCCGGTCCGTCGGCGTCGTCGCGAACCAGCCGATGCACCTGGCCGGCGTGCTCGACATCGATGCGTCCATCAAGGCTGCGCGCTTCGTGCGCTTCTGCGACGCCTTCGGCATCCCGCTGCTCGTCTTCGAGGACGTGCCCGGGTTCCTGCCGGGCACGCAGCAGGAGTACGGCGGGATCATTCGCCACGGGGCCAAGCTGCTCTACGCCTTCGCCGAGGCGACCGTGCCCAAGGTCTCCGTCATCACGCGCAAGGCCTACGGCGGCGCCTACTGCGTGATGCTGTCCAAGGACCTCGGGACGGACTTCAACTTCGCCTTTCCGACGGCCGAGATCGCCGTGATGGGCCCGGAAGGCGCCGTCAACATCCTCTACCGCCGGGAGCTCGGACCCGACGCCGCGCCCGAGACGCGCGCCGGCAAGGTCGCCGAGTACACCGCGAACTTCGCCAACCCCTACATCGCAGCGCGCCGTGGCTACGTCGACGACATCATCGAGCCCTCGGAGACGCGAACCCGCCTCATCGCGGCGTTTCAGTTCCTCGAGGGCAAGCGCGTCGCCACGCCGAAGAAAAAGCACGGGAACATTCCCCTGTAAAGCGATGCGTCTTCTCGTCGCCAACCGCGGCGAGATCGCGGTGCGCATCTTCCGCGCGTGCCGGGACCTCGGGATCGAGACCGTGGCGGTCTATTCCGACGCCGATCGGGCGGCGCCGCATGTCGCGATGGCGGACCATGCCGTGCGCCTCGGGCCCGCGCCGGCGCGCGAGAGCTACCTCTCGGTGCCGGCCCTGCTCGCGGCGGCGAAGAAAAGCAACGCCACGCTCGTGCATCCTGGCTATGGCTTTCTCGCGGAAAACGCCGCCTTTGCTCGGGCCTGCCGGGACGCCGGCCTGACGTTCGTGGGCCCGACGCCCGAGGCGATCGCGGCGATGGGCTCGAAGACCGGGAGCCGGCAGCTCATGGAGAAGGCGGGGGTGCCGGTGGTGCCGGGGATGCGCGGGGCCGCGGCCGGTCACGCGGAGATCGCCGCGTTTGCGCGCGGGGCCGGATACCCGATTCTGCTGAAGGCCTCGGCGGGCGGGGGCGGCAAGGGGATGCGGCGCGTGGACGCCGAGGCGGACCTGCCGGCGGCCTTCGCGCGGGTCGCGTCCGAGGCCGAGGCGTCTTTCGGCGACGGCGCGCTCTACGCCGAGAAGCTCGTCGAGCGGCCCCGGCACATCGAGGTCCAGGTCGTCGGCGACCTGCACGGCAACCTCGTCGCCGTGGGGGAGCGCGAATGCAGCATCCAGCGGCGCCATCAGAAGGTCGTCGAGGAGTGCCCGTCTCCCGCCGTCGGAGAGCTCGTGCGGGCGCGTCTTTTGTCCGCCGCGCTCGCGGCGGCCCGGGCGGTCGGCTATACGTCCTGCGGCACGGTCGAGTTCCTGCTCGCGGCCGACGGGTCGATCTACTTTCTCGAGATGAACACGCGCCTCCAGGTCGAGCACCCGGTGACCGAGGAGGTCTGGGGCGTCGACCTCGCCGCGGCGATGATTCGCGTCGCCCTCGGCGAGAAGCTGCCGTTCGATGCCGAAGGGCTCGCCCCGCGCGGCCACGCGATCGAGTGCCGCATCTATGCCGAGGATCCGCGGCGCGGCTTCGCGCCGTCGCCGGGGCTCATCTCGGCGCTGCGCCTGCCGCAGGGGCCGGGCGTGCGCAACGACGTGGGCGTGGAAGCGGGATCCGTGGTTCCGATCGACTACGACCCCATGCTCGGCAAGCTCATCGTGCACGCGCCCGACCGGGCGCAAGCGATCGCGCGGCTCTCCAGAGCGCTCGCGGAGTACGAGATCGGCGGTGTGGAAACGACGCTGCCGCTCTTCCAGGCGCTGGTCGCCGATCCCGAGTTTGCCAGGGGAGACTTCGACGTGCAATGGCTCGACCGGAAGCTCCACGCGGGCCTCTTTGCTGCCACGCCTCCGGCCGCGAACGAGGTCTGGCTCGCCGCCGCCGGGCTCGCGGCCCCCGATGGGCCCGTGACCCCGACCGCCTCCGACCCGCCATCCTCGCTCTGGCGCGGGTCCGCGCGACGCGAAGCCCAGCGGGGCTGACGAGCAGGCCGATGCGTCACCTCAAGCTGATCCTGCGCGAAGAGGGCAAGCCCCCCGAGGAGATCTCGGTCGAGCTCGATGGATCGCGCTACGTCTTTTCGCGAGCCGGTTCGGCCGGCGTCGCCGAGGTGCTGCGGTTGCCGGACGGCCGTCTGTCCCTCATCCTCGAAGACGGACGGCAGATCTGCGGACGCGTGCGCCCGGGCGGCGATGGCGAGGTCGAGGTCTCGACGACGGCGGGCCGCCGCCGAATCGCCCTGGCCGAGCCGCTCCTGGACCGGATCGCCCACGCCGACGGCGCCGGCGCCGAAACGGGGGACGAGGAAGTCCGTGCCCTGATGCCGGGGCGCGTGGTCCAGGTTGCCGTGACGGCGGGCGACCGGGTCCCGCCGGGGGCACTGCTGCTCGTGCTCGAGGCCATGAAAATGCAGAACGAGATCCGGACGGTTCGCGGCGGCACGGTCCTTCGGATCGACGTGGAGCCCGGCAGAACGGTGGACGGCGGCACGCCCCTGGCCGTCGTCCGGAGCGAGGACCCCTCCCAGGGTTGACGCCCGGATTCCACGCGGTTGACGTCGCTCCGGATAAAACTGACCGACCGGTCGGATATCCAATATTCCGGATGTGGATTCGGGATCCGGGATATTCCCGATCATGGATTAAGGCTGAATTTTCTCTTTCTTACAATCTGCCAGTTAGTTAGAGTGCCTTCAATTCTTGGAAAATTCTGGCAGTGACATTGCTTTGTAATCAGGTGCTTTGAAGACTTTGAGTTTGCGAATTGGTTTTAACAAGGAGGAAGGGATGAAGTCTGTGTACCGAATTGGTTTCGTTCTGTCCGTATGCCTTCTCCTCGTCGCCCCGGCCGTTGTGCTTGCACAGACGTCGGGAACGCTCGAGGGAAGCATC
>JANMBR010000059.1:0-9673 GCA_031360505.1 Acidobacteriota bacterium | reverse complement strand
CCGGGCGCCCGGCCTTTCCCGGAGACAACCCCGCCCAGCGCATCGCGGCGAACCTGTCGGCGGAGTTCGAGCCGCTCGGCGCGGCGGGCGTCCCCGGCGGCGCGCAAGTGCTGCTCGCGCGCGCGATGGCCCGCGATCCCGAGCGCCGGTACGCCTGCGCGGCGGCGTTTCTCTCGGACCTGCGCGCGCTCGGCTCGGGGGAGCTCGTGGCCGCGCTGCCGGACACGCTGGCGATCCTCGACCTTCGCAATCTCTCGGGCAATCCGGACGACGACTGGATCGGCAGCGGTTTCGCCGAGAGCCTGGCCGTCGATCTCGCGCGGCTTCCGGGCGTTTCGCTCGTGCCGCGGGAGACGGTGCGTCGGGCCGTCGCGGAGGCCGGCGGGCAGGACCGGCCGCTCGGCCAGCTCCTCGGCTGCCGGTGGCTCCTTTCGGGCTCCTACCAGCGCGCGGGTCAGCGCCTTCGCGTGACGTCGCAGCTTACCGACGGCATCACCGGCGAGACCGTGGCGTCGGAAAAGGTCGACGGGGCGGTCGACGAGATGTTCGCGATGCAGGACCGGCTTTCCGCGTCGGCGGCCGATCGGCTTCGGCCGGGTGGCGCTGTGCCGGCCGCGCGTCCCGTTCCGCGCATCGATGTTTACGAACGCTACGAGCGGGGCCGGCGGTTCTTCCATCGGCTCGAGAAGGGAACCCTCGATCAGGCGCAGGCGCTCTTCGAGGAAGCCGTGGCCGCCGACGGCGCATACGCTCCCGCCCTGGCCGGACTCGTGGCGGTGCACTGCATGCGCTTCCCGTATCAAACCGACCCGAGGGAGCTCGAGATCGCCGAGAGCTACGCGCGCCGCGCGATCGCGGCCGATGCGACGCTCGCTGAGCCGCGGATCTGGCTCGGGTATGCCCTCGCGCGGCTGGGCCGGACCGATGAGGCGCTCGAGCAGGAGCGGCGCGCCATGGAGCTCGAGCCGGGCAGCGTCTATGCGCCCTACTTCGGCGGCATCTGGCTCGCCCAGGCCTCGCGCCCGGTTGAAGCCCTCTCGCTCTTCCAGCGGGCCGTTCAACTCGACCCCCTCCACGGCTTTGCCTGGCTCGCGCTCGGCTGGACGCACCTGGAGCTCGACCGCACGGCCGAGGCGCGCTGGTGTCTGGAAAAGGCCGTTGCGCTCGAAGGGCAGGCGGGGAAGGGTCCCACGGCGGGCGCGGCCTGCTACCTCGGCGAGTGCCTGCGTCGCCTCGGCGACCTCGATGGAGCGCGGGCCCGGTGTCTGGAGGGCCTCGCGACGGTGGAGAAGTCGGACTTCATGTACCGCGACACGTTTCGCGGCGTCGGTCTGTGCGCTCTCGGCCGCACCGCGGCCGCGCAGCGCGACCCGGCGGCCGCGAGTGCCTCGTTTGCCCAGGCCGTCTCGCATCTGCGCGGGCGTCCGCGCAGCCTCGGCGGGGGGCACCTGTTGGTCCAGGCGCTGGCCGGGCTCGCCGGCTCGGGCGGCGGCGACGGCCCGTTCGAGGAAGCGATGACCCTCTGGCGCTCGCGGACGGGGTACGACTTCTCGTTCATGTGGGTGTGCACCGACGGCGTGACGCTCCTCGAGCTCGCGCACGCGGCTGCGGTCATGGGAAAGACATCCGAAGCCTCGGACCTTTTTGAAAAGGCACGGGCCGCGGGTTCCCGCGAGGCGCTGGCGGTCGCCGGGCCGGTCGCCTAGCAGGCTGCCTCACACCCTTTTCAGCAGCCTGCTAGGGCAGCAGTCGCTGTGCCAGGCGCGCCGCGTGCTGGCGCAGCTCCGGCACCGCGGTCGATTCCCAGAACGCGGCCTTCAAGAGCGGGCCCACGAGCGAGAGCACGCGCGAGGGTTGGCCGCCGGCATCCAGGAGCGAGCTGTCGGCGGCGGTCTCGAGGCCGAGGCCGAGCGGATCGGGGCGGATGAGGCGCCGGCCGAGCAGCGCATCGAGCAGCGGGTCGCCGACGCGGCGCACGTCGCTCGACGGGCCCGTGCAGTTGACGACGCGGCCGACGTGAATCCGGACCGACGCGGCGGCGCCCCGCGGGCGGATCGTCACCTCGACTTCGTTGGCGACCGAGCGGTATCCGAGGATCCGCGCGGCCCGCACCGAGAGGTCGCCGGAGGCGAGCATGGCTTCCACCGCCTCGGCCGTGCGCGGCGCGGCGCGGTGGCGGTGCACGTCCCACCAGGGCCGCACGTGGCGCAGGAAGCGGGACTTCTCCACCGGGTCGAGGGCCGACCACAGCGCGGGCGTCACCGGGCGCAGAGCCCCGACGGCATCCCGCCAGTCGCCGCCGCTCGCGCCGAGTGCCGCAGCGTGCGCTCGGACGAGCTGCAGCATGCGCAGAGCGGTATGGGGAGGCGACTCGAGGCCGTGGGGCAGCGCCCCCGCCGGCGCGGGCACCGCGCCGGGCCGGTGCGTTCGCGGCAGGAGGCCGTGCCGGGAGATCGCGAAGAGCGGCAGGCGCGCGCCCCGCTCGGCGAGATCGAGGGCGATGTCCATCATCGTGAGGCCCGAGCCGAGCATCAGGACCGACTCGCCTTTGCGCATGACTTCGAGCGATCCCCGGACCCATGGATCGCGGATGTAGCGGTCGGTGTCGTAGAACTCTTGGCCGACGGCCGCCGGGTTCGCCGGCGAGTAGTTGCCGAGCGCGAGCACCACGTGGTCGGCCTCGAGGCGCGCGCCCGCAAACACGACCTCGGCCGACGCGCCGTCCGATCGCACCTCGATGTCGCGCGCGACGCCGACGAGGCGCTCGAGGCGGGCCGCCCGCGGCGCGTGGTGCTCGGCTTCGCGCAGGACGCTCTCGAGGTATTCGCCGTAGAGGCGCCGCGAGACGAACGTGTCCGCGCGGATGGCGTCGTCCAGCGTGCGCGCCCAGCGCACGAAGTGGTCGGGGTCGTCGGCGATCGCGCTCATGCCCCCCGCTGGGACGTTGAGGACGTGCGCTTCGATTCGAGTGCCGTAAGCGACACCGCGGCCGATGGGCCCGTACCGGTTCACGAGGACGACCCGCGCCGCGGCGCCGCGGCGCAGCAGGTGGATGGCAACCGCTGTCCCACTGAATCCGCCGCCGATCACGACGATTGTGGGGCCGGCGCGGCTCATGGGCGCGGTGAGGATATCAGGGGCCTGTGAGTCCGGCTCGCGACAATAGTAAAGAGAGGCGTCCGCGTGTGCGCGACCAGTTCCAGGGCATAGAATATTTGTGAATGGGCGTTCCCGAATCGCTTCGTTTTACCTACGAGGACTACCTCCTCACGCCGGAGGACCGCCGGTACGAACTCTTGGACGGGGACCTGCTCTTGACGCCCGCGCCGACGCCGTATCACCAGCGCGTGGCCGGCCACCTGTTTGCCGCGTTGCTCGAATTCGTACGCAGCCGGAGTCTTGGCGAGGTGATCGTTGCCCCCTGTGACGTTGTCCTGTCCCGGTTCGACGTCGTGCAGCCGGACATCCTGTTCGTCCGGGCCGACCGGCTCTCAATCGTTGGCGAGAAAAATGTCCAGGGCGCTCCCGATCTCGTCGTCGAGGTGCTCTCGCCCTCGACCGAAGAGCGCGACCGCGAGATGAAGGCAAAGCTCTACGCGAGGAGTGGGGTGCGCGAGCTCTGGATCGTCGATCCTACTGCGAAGACAGTCGAGCTCTACGCGGGCTCAGGAGGCGCCTTCCGCCGCGATGCCCTTTTCGCGGTTGCCGACACGGTCACGTCGCCTCTGCTGCCCGGACTCGAGATCCCGCTCGCGCGCGTGTTCTGACCGGATCCCGCCCGCCGCTTTGGCCACACGGGCGGCCAATCCCGCATAATGCGCATTCCCATGGCCGAAAAACGGTCTCCCGACGGCGCGTCGCAGCGCGAACGGGCCGAGGCGCTCCAGGAGGTCCTCGCCGAACGCATCCTCGTGCTCGATGGGGCGACGGGGACGTGGATGCAGGCCCAGGACCTGACGGACGAAGATTTCGGCGGGCCGGATCTCGAGGGCTGCAACGAGAACCTGGTGCTCACGCGGCCCGAGCTCGTGCGGCGCATGCACGACGAGTACTTCGCCGCGGGCGCCGACATGGTGGAGACCAACACCTTCGGCGGCACGCCGCTCGTGCTCGCGGAGTACGGGCTCGCGGACAAGGCCCTCGAGATCAATCGCCGCGCTGCCGAGATCGCGCGCGAGGCCGCGGCGGCAGCGTCGACGCCCGGGCGGCTGCGGTTCGTCGCGGGCTCAATGGGGCCGACGACCAAGGCGATGACCGTCACGGGCGGCGTGACTTTCGACGAGATGATCGGCCACTACCGGACGCAGGCTCTGGGACTCCTCTCCGGAGGTGCCGACACGCTGCTGCTCGAGACGACGCAGGACACGCGCAATCTCAAGGCGGGGCTGATCGGCGTCGAGCGGGCGTTTGTCGAGGTCGGCTGGCGCGTGCCGGTCATGGCCTCCGTGACGATCGAGCCGATGGGCACGATGCTCGCCGGGCAGGACGTGGAAGCGCTGTGCGCGTCGGTCATGCATGCGCCCTTGCTTTCGCTCGGCATCAACTGCGCGACCGGCCCGGAGTTCATGACGGATCACATCCGCAGCCTTTCGGCGCTGGCGAAGACGCTGACGTCCTGCTATCCGAACGCGGGTCTTCCCGATGCCGACGGCAAATACTCCGAGACGCCCGACTCGCTCACGGCGGAGCTCGAGCGCTTCATGAAGGAAGGCTGGGTCAACATCGTCGGCGGCTGCTGCGGGACGACGCCCGCGCACATCCGGGCGCTCGCCGCGGCGGCCGCGGGAAAGAAGCCGCGCCGCGTCCCGATCCACAGCAAGACGCTCGTCTCCGGAATCGACCTGCTCGAGGTGGATGTGGACAATCGGCCCGTCCTCGTCGGCGAGCGCACCAACGTGCTCGGCAGCCGCAAATTCAAGCGCCTGATCGCCGAGGGCCAGTTCGAGGCGGCCGCCGAAATCGCGCGCGCGCAGGTCAAGAACGGTGCGCAGGTCATCGACGTCTGCCTGCAGGATCCGGACCGCGACGAGGTCGCCGACGTCAACGCGTTCCTCGAGCGGGCCATCCGCATGGTCAAGGCGCCGCTGATGATCGACTCGACGGACGCGAAGGTGATGGAGCTCGGCTTGAAGTGGAGCCAGGGCAAGTCGATCCTGAACTCGATCAACCTCGAGGACGGGGAGGCGCGGTTCCAGGCCGTCGTGCCGCTCGCGCAGCGCTACGGCGCGGCGCTCGTGGTCGGGACGATCGACGAGGACCCGGAGAACGGCATGGCCGTCACGCGCGACCGCAAGCTCGAGGTTGCGCGCCGGAGCTACACGCTGCTGACCGAGAAATACGAGTTTCCGGCCGAGGACATCCTCTTCGACCCGCTCGTCTTTCCGTGCGGCACCGGCGACGCGAAGTACGTCGGGAGCGCGGAGGAGACGATCGAGGGGATCCGCCTCATCAAGGCCGCGTTCCCGGAGTCGAAGACGATCCTCGGAATCTCCAACGTCTCCTTCGGCCTGCCGGAATCGGGGCGCGAGGTCCTGAACTCCGTGTTCCTGTACCACGCGACGCGCGCGGGCCTCGATCTGGCAATCGTCAACTCCGAGAAGATCGTCCGCTACCCGTCGATCCCGGACGAGGAGAAGCGGCTGTCCGAGGACCTCCTCTACAATCGCGGCGCGGACCCCGTCGCGGCTTTCGCCAACTTCTTCAAGGCGAAGGGCGCCGCGCCGAAGGCGCCGAAGGTGCGCGCCGGGACCCCGCTCGAGCGGCTGCCCCGGTACATCCTCGAGGGCTCCAAGGAAGGTCTCGTCGAGGACCTCGAGGCCGTGCGCCTTTCCGGGATGGCGCCGCTCGACGTCATCAACGGCCCTCTCATGGAGGGGATGCGCGAGGTCGGCCGGCTCTTCAACGCCAACGAGCTCATCGTTGCCGAGGTGCTGCAGTCGGCCGAGGCGATGAAGGCGGCCGTCACCCACCTCGAGAAGTTCATGGAGAAGACGACCGAATCGCGCAAGGGCAAGGTGCTGCTCGCGACGGTCAAGGGCGACGTCCACGACATCGGGAAGAACCTCGTCGAGATCATCCTGTCGAACAACGGTTACGAGGTCATCAACCTCGGCATCAAGGTTCCCCCGGAGAAGCTCGTCGAGGCCTACGCGAAGCATCGGCCGGATCTCATTGGCCTCTCGGGCCTGCTCGTCAAGAGCGCGCAGCAGATGGTCACGACGGCGCAGGACCTGACCGCCGCGGGCGTGACGGCCCCGATGCTCGTCGGCGGCGCGGCGCTCTCGCAGAAATTCACGGACAACCGGATCGCGCCGGCGTACGGCGGACTGGTGACCTATGCCGAGGACGCGATGCGCGGCCTCGCCCTGGCGGACCGGATCCTCTCGGGCGAACCGGCCCGCGCCGGCCTGAGAGCGGAGGCCGACAAGCGTCGCGCGGCCATCGCGAGCGCGGCGCGCCCGGAGGACGAGGCTCCGCTTGCGGCGCCGGCGGTGCGCAGCACCGAGATCGCCGTCGCCGATCCGCTCTCCGCGCCGGATCTCGAGGAGCACGTGCTCGATGCGCTCGCCCTCGCCGAGGTATGGGAATACTTGAACCCGCACATGCTCTACGCCAAACACCTCGGCCTGCGGGGCAGCTACTGGAAACTCAAGGAGGAAGGCGATCCGAAGCTCGCCGACCTCGAGCGTCTGATCGCGAAGGTGCAGGCCTCGGGCTGGATTTCGGCGCGCGCGATGTACCGCTATTTTCCGGCGCAGTCCGACGGCAACACGCTGCGCCTCGTTCTGCCGGGCGGCGGCGAGGCGAGCTTCACGTTTCCGCGCCAGGTCGCCGGAGAAAGGCTGTGCCTCTCCGACTTCGTGCATCCGGGCCCCGGCCGGACGCCGCCCGACTCGGTCGCGCTCTTCATCACGACGGCCGGCGAGGGCGTGCGTGCCCGCGCCGAAGAATTGAAGACCGCGGGCGAGTACCTGCTCTGCCACGCGCTCCAGGCCGTGGCCGTCGAGACGGCCGAGGCCGCGGCCGAGTGGCTGCACCGGCGGCTGCGGGAACAGTGGGGCTTTCCTGACGCGCCGGAGACGACCATGCGCGACCGGTTCCAGGGACGTTATCGCGGCAAGCGCTACAGCTTCGGATACCCGGCCTGCCCGGATCTGGGCGACCAGGCGACGCTCTTTCGGCTTCTCGACGGACGCAAAATCGGCGTCGAGCTGACGGAGGGCTACATGATGGACCCCGAGGCGTCGGTGTCGGCGCTCGTTCTGCACCATCCGCAGGCGCGGTACTTCTCGGCCTGATCGGTCGGCCGGCGCCCGGACCGGCTTGCGGGCGGGCTACTTCCCGCCGACCGGCTCGACCGCCGCGAGGACCTGGTCGGTCAGGAGCTTGTCGGTGATGCCGTGCGGGTCGTGCTCTTTGAAGTTGACCGTGGTGATGACGACGACGAGGCCCTGCTCCGGCAGGACGGCCACGCGGTTGCCGCCGCTGCCATTCATGCAGTACGTCGCGAACGAGCGATTCCCGGCCTTGAAAGTCCGCAACCACCAGAGATAGCCGTACTCCCAGTCCTCGTCGATGTGCGCGTGGGGCCGGATCGATTCGGCGACCCACTTCTCCGGAACGACGCGACGCCCTTTCCACGAGCCACCGTCCAGGTAGAGCTGGCCGAGCTTGCCGAGGTCGCGGGTCGAGAGGCCGAGTCCGCCGCCCGTCTGCGCGGTGCCGAGCGGCGAGAACTGCCAGGCGGTCTTCTCGATCCCGAGCGGGGCGAAGAGATTCTCTTTCGCGAAATCGGGCACGGACTTCTTCGTCGCGCGCTCGAGCACCGCCCCGAGCGTCGAGACTCCCGCCGTGCAGTAACTGAAGCTGCGCCCGTAGGGAGAGTCCGCCGGTTTCTTCGCCCAGGGCGCGAAGCCCTTGATCGGAAGATCGAGCGTGAACTTCACCCAGTCCTCGATGATGTACATCCGCTCTTCGTTACCGCGCGAGTACTCGTTCCAGTCGTCGCACTCGAGCAGCGAGCTCATCGTCAGGAAGTCCTCGACGGTGATCTTCGCCTTGCGCGGATCCGGGTTCTGCAGCGGCTGGCGGTCCGGGAAGAAGGGGAGGATCGGTGCCGGGACGCCGGAGAGCATGCCCTTGTCGATCGCGATGCCGACCAGCATCCCGGTGATCGTCTTGGTGGCCGAGCGCGTGTTGTGCAGCGTCGTCGCGTCGGCGCCGTTGAAGTACGCCTCGAAGACGGGAGTCCCGTTCTTCGCGATGAGGACGCTCGTGATCTTCTTGAACTCTCCCGCGCGGATCGCGGTCTCCATCGCGGAGAGCCGCGCGGAGAGACCGGTCGCGGTCTGACCCGCGACCGAGCCGCCGAGCGATGCGAACGCCAGCGCGAGCGTGATTCCGAGACGGCGTGCTTTCATCGGTTTCCTTTCGAGGCCTCGGTTTGCTTAGACGTGGGGCCGCGCGCGTTCGTTTTCGCCAAATTATTGACGGCCCTGGGTTTAGCCCGGATTTGTTGAATCCACTCAATTTGTGTAGTATTTCCGAATGATCGACGGAATTGATCTCGAAATACTGAAGATGCTCCAGTCTAACGCTCGGGTCTCGAATGCCGAGATCGCCCGCCAGGTGGACCTGGCTCCCTCGGCCGTCTTCGAGCGGATCCGCAAGCTCGAGGAGCGCGGAGTCATCGAGGGGTACAGCGCGCGCATCAATCCTGCGGCGGTCGAGCTGCCGCTGCTCGCCTTCATTTTCGTGCGCGACAGCGATGCCCCCGGGGCAGAGCAGTCCGCGGACCGAGTGGCCGAGTTCCCCGAGGTGCTCGAGGTCCACCACGTCGCCGGCGAGGACTGCTTTCTCGTGAAGGTCCGGGCGAAGGACACGGAATCGCTCGGGCGCCTTCTGCGCGACCGCATCGGCCGGATCGAGTCGATCACGTCGACGCGGACGACCATCGTCCTCGGCACGGTGAAGGAGGGCTCGCACCTGCCGATCGAGGCGCCGGCCCAGGTGTCGGAGTCGGTCCGTGTCTGATCCGCGGCAGCCCGCTCCCTCGCTCGGCAAGCTCGTCGCGGCCTTCGCGGCGGTCTACGTCCTGTGGGGCTCGACGTACCTCGGCATCCGCTTCTCGATCGAGACGTTGCCGCCGTTCTTCACACAGGGCGTGCGCTTCGCGCTGGCCGGCGTCGTCATGTACGCGTGGGCGCTGGCGTCCGGGGCTGCCCGGCCGTCCCGCCGCGAGTGGGGCGGAGCGGCCGTAACGGGCTTCCTGCTTTTCGTGTGCGGCTCCGGGGGGCTCGTCTGGGCCGAGCATTCCATCCCGTCGGGCGTCGCGGCGCTCGTGGTTGCAACCGAACCGATGTCCTTCGTGTTGATAGAGGCAATGCGCCGCCGCCGAATGCCCCGTGGAGCCGTTCTTGCCGGGATCGGGCTCGGTTCCGCCGGGCTCGCGATCCTGGCCGGGCCCGGAACGGTCCTCGGCAGCGGGCGCTTCGACGTCGCGGCAATGGCGGTGCTCGTCGTGGGAACCTTCTGCTGGGCGGGCGGATCGCTCTTCTCCCGAGGCTCGCGCCTGCCCGCCTCGCCGATCATGGCGACGGCCGTGACGCTGCTTTGCGGCGGCGCACTGCTCGCTCTCGTCGGCGTCGCGGCCGGAGAGCTGACCCGGTTCGAT
>JANMBR010000039.1:0-8924 GCA_031360505.1 Acidobacteriota bacterium | reverse complement strand
CGGCGCCGCAATTCCAGGCGCCGCTGGCCGCGACGGCGGAGTTCGTTTGTGGAGCGCTGCTGCTCGTCGGTCTCTTCACACGCGTTGCGAGCTTGCCGCTCATCGCAATAATGCTGGTCGCGATCCTCACGGCAAAGAAGGGCGACATCCACGAGCTGTCGGACCTCTTCGGCATGTCCGAGTACCTCTACATCGCGCTCCTGCTGTGGCTGGGAGCATACGGGGCGGGTCCGATCTCGCTCGACGCGGTGTTCGCGAAGCGGCTCGAAAGCGCCGAGCGGCCCCTGCCTGGGCGCGCCGCAGCCCCGGGGCGCTAACCCAAGCCAAGATTTCTGGAAAATCTTTCGACGGCCGCCCCGAAAGGGCGGCCGTTTTGCGTGTCGGGAGTGTGGGGGCCCGGAAACGTCCAAATCTCCGGAGCACCCGGGCTGGCGGCGCGAAGGCATCGCGAGCGGGTCCCGACGGGGGATCCTCTCGTCATCCACGACCGGCCGCCCGTCCCGCGTTTCGATCGGGCAGGACCCTTCCGGCGCGCTGAACAGTGCGTCCACCAATCTGGATTCGAGTGTTCGCCCGGCCTGACCGCGCCGCGCTCCGTCCCACGCGCTGCGCCCCTCGTCCGCCCGCGTCGCCATCTCGGCCCGCGCGAGCCGATCTCGGGCCGTGGCACCGGCGTTGCTCTACAGGCAGGTGCGCCGGCACCCGCGCGGCGTAAAGGAGGATCGGCAGAATGAACGCGAACACGAGATCGAGGCCGGTGGCGGCATGGAGGTGGGGGGCGGCGATCCTTGCGGCCCTGCTCGCCCTCGCGCCGGCCGTCCAGGCGCAACAACTGACCGGAAACATCATCGGCAACGTCACCGATGAGCAGGGGGCGCGGCTGCCCGGAGTCACGGTGACGCTCTCGGGCATCGGTGCCAAGAAGGTCCAGACGAGCGACGCGCGAGGGGAGTATCGCTTCCCGAACCTCTCGCCTGGCGTGTACACGATCACGTACGAACTGCAGAGCTTCACCTTCGTGACGAAGCCGGACGTCAAGGTCTCGGTCGGCCAGAACACGGAGTCGAACACGATGCTCAAGATCTCGAGCATCGAGGCGACGGTCACCGTATCGGGCGGGGGGGCGCTGCTCGACACCCGCAAGGTCGAGACGGGCGCCGTCATCGACCAGACGGAGCTGCAGCAGATTCCGACGGCTCGCGACCCGTGGGTCATCCTCTCGACCGTGCCCGGCGTGCAGGTGGACCGCGTCAACGTCGGCGGCAACGAGAGCGGCCAGCAGTCCACCTACGTCGGCAAGGGCGCCGACTCCGCTCAGAACACCTGGAACGTGGACGGCGTGACGATCACCGACATGGGCGCCCTCGGCTCCTCGCCGACCTACTACGACTTCGAGTCGTTCGAGGAGATCCAGGCGACGACGGGCGGCAGCGACGTGACAGCGTCGACGCCCGGCGTGCAGCTGAACCTCGTGACCAAGCGCGGCACGAACGACGTTCACGGCTCGGCCCGGTACTACCTGGCCGACGGCGGCCTCCAGTGGAACAACGTCACGCCGGAGGACGTGGTGCAGGGCGTACGCAACGGCGGCAACCGCATCAACGAAGTGCAGGACTACGGCATCGAGCTGGGAGGCGCTTTGTGGCGCGACCGCCTCTGGGCGTGGGGCGCAGCCGGCCGCAACCAGATCAACCTGTTCAACGCGCAGGGCAATCCGGACAACACGACACTCATCGACTACAACGCGAAGATGAACCTGCAGCTCTTCGACTCGACGTCCATGATGGGCACCTTCGGCAACGGCAACAAGGAGAAGGTCGGAAGAAACGTCAGCTTCTCCCGCCCGCCGCCGGCGTCCTGGAACCAGACGGGCCCGACGACGGTCTGGAGGGGAGAGCTCTCGCAGGTGTTCTCGTCTTCCCTCTTCGCGACGGCGTCCTACTCGTCGGTGTCGAGCGGCTTTTCGCTGACACCCCAGGGCGGCAACGACGTCAACAATCTCTACATCAACGAGCAGGGCCAGTTCATCGGCAGTTACCTGTATGCCGACACGGTCCGGCCGCAGCAGCAGGCCACGGCCAGCGGCTCGTACTTCTTCAACACGGGGACGATCGGGCAGGAGCTGAAGTTCGGCTTCAACTACCGCACGACGGACATCTCGTCCACCTCGTCCTGGCCCGGCAACGGCAACTACGGCGACCTCGCCAACTTCAATGCGCCCGTCGCGACCCTGACGCGCCAGGCGTTTGTTCGGACGAGCCAGCAGTACCTCAGCGGGTACCTCTCGGACACGTTGACCCTGGGCAATCTCACGGTCAACCTCGGCGTGCGTTACGACCAGCAAAAGGGCAAGAACCTCACCTCGGCGACGCCGGGCAACCCAGTCGTTCCGGACCTGCTTCCGGCGGTCACGACGATCGGCAGCGCTGCCGCCTTCGAGTGGAAGAACGTCGTCCCCCGCCTGGGAGCGACCTACTCGCTCGGCTCTGACAGCAAGACGCTGCTGCGGGCGAGCTACTCGCAGTACGCGGACCAGCTCGGCGCCAACGCGATCTCGTTCACCAACCCGGGAGCTCTGGCCGGCCTCTACTACTATTGGGACGACGTCAACGGCGACCACGTCATCACGCGAGACGAGCTCGATCTGAACAACCTGATCGGAAGCTATGGCGTCGACCCTGCCAATCCGGGATCCTCAGTTTCGCCCAATACGGTGGACCCGAATCTCAAGGCTGGCAAGACCATCGAGCTCATCGGCGGTATCGAGCGCGAGGTCATGCCCGACTTCGTCATCGGCGCAAACTACACCTACCGCAAGTACGAGGGCGCCCTCTATCCGCACCGCACGGGTCTGACACAGAACGACTATGAGATCGGCGGCTCCCTCACCGGCAGGCTCTACAACGGCGAGGAATTCAACCAGCCCTACTACCAGTTGAAACCGGGCATTCCCGTTCCCGCCGGCATCACGCTCGAGAACCGGCCCGACTGGAACACCACGTACAACGGCGTCGATGTCACGTTCCAGAAGCGCCTCACGAACAAGTGGCTCGTTCGCGGCGGCGCGACTTACCAGATCTGGAATCAGAACGGCGGCGCCGGCTCCTGCTACGACCCGACCAGCAACCGCGGAGGCGCCAACGAGCTCTGGCCCGGCAGCGCGGTCGGCATCCAGACGGGGTCCACGTGTGCGGGGGACGACATCGCAGCGCTGCCGGCCGGATCCTCGAGTGGCTCGCGCAACGAGGTCTTCCTCAACTCCCGGTGGCTCTTCAACGTCGGAGGCCTCTACCAGCTGCCGTGGGACTTTGCGGTGGCCGCCAACTTCTTCGGACGGGAAGGCTATCCGTACATCAACTACTACAGGAAGGATCCGGGCGACGGTCTGGGTCCCCGCGACAACATCATCGGGAAGATCTCGGGCAATCGCTACGGCAACGTCTACGAGCTTGACCTGCGCCTCGAGAAGGTCATCTCGGTCAAGCCGGTGCAGATCACACTCGCGGCGGACATCTTCAATGCGCTCAACCAGGGCACCATCCTCCAGCGCAATGCGAGGGTGAACGCCGGAGTCGGCGTCTACAACCAGATCATCGAGATGCAGAGCCCGCGGATCGTGCGCTTCGGCGCGCGGATCAGCTTCTAAAGCTGCCACCGGGGTCAGGTTGAAACCTGACCCCACGAATTCTCTCAACCCGGCGGACTCTCTGGTCTGCCGGGTTTTTTCTTGGCCGGCGTGAGGCGCGGATTGGGTTCGGTGCCGTAGGGGCGGCCCATGCGGCCGCCCGCATCAGTCAAGGTGTTGCGGAGGCGGGCGGGGGCGAGCCTTGCCCCTACGGCACGGGGCCGAAAAGCGGTCAGGCGTGGCAAGATACGGGCCCTGAGCAGAGCACCGTCCATGAACGCCGCGTCGCCTCCGCCTGCCGAGCGGTTCGACGTCCTTTGCCTCCCGATCATCGACTGGGGATTCCGCTTCCAGCGCCCGCAGCAGCTGCTCTCGCGGTTTGCGGCCGACGGGCACCGGGTCTTTTACGCGAAGACCGGCTTTCTCGGCCTCGATCGCGACGCCGGGCTCGGGCGGGTCGCCGAGCGGGTCTTCGAGGTTGCCTTGCCGGGGGAGCACGACTTCGACATCTACGGCCGGACCCTGGAAGGCGAGACGCTGGAGCAGGCTTTCGAAGCCATCGCGGGTCTCGCGGCCGAGCATCGCTTTCGCGACCCCGTCGTCCTGGTGCAGTACCCCTCCTGGGAGCCCCTGGCGCGCAGGCTCCGGGAGCAATTCGGCTGGCGGGTCGTCTATGACTGCATGGACGAGCACACGGGGTTTGGGACGCACGGCGCGGGCATGGTGGAGGACGAGCGGCGGCTGCTCGTCGAGAGCGACCTCGTTCTGGTCACGTCGCGGCCGCTGCTCGACCGGGTCCGAAAGGTCCGCCCCGATGCGCTGGCGCTTCCCAATGCCGCCGACGCCGAGCGGTTCGCAAACCTTCCCGCGCGCAGCGGCAGCCCGCTCGCGAAGCTCGCGCGTCCGGTCGTCGGCTACTACGGCGCCATCGCTGCCTGGTTCGACGCCGAGGCGATCGCGCTGGCCGCCCGAAGGCACCCGGATTGGAGCTTCGTCCTCGTCGGCGACACGAGGGGCGCCGCGCTCGAAAGCCTCGACGCAAGACCGAACATGCATCTCTTCGGCGAGGTGCCGTACGCGGAACTGATCGGCTACGTCGCCGGGTTCGACGTGTGCACCATTCCCTTCCAGCGCACGCCGCTGACCGAGGCGACCAATCCCGTGAAGCTCTACGAGTACCTCGCGACGGGCAAGCCCATCGTCGCGCGCCGCCTGCCGGAGCTCGAGCCATTGGCCGACGTCATCGCGCTCTACGAGACCGCGGAGCAATTCGTCGTCGCCCTCGAGCGCGCGGTCCGGGAGCCGGACGGCGAGGCAATGGCGACGCGCCGGCGCAGGATCGCCTTCGAGAACACGTGGGAAATCCGATATCGCGCTCTGCGCGCGAAGCTCGATCAAATCGCCGTCCCGGTCCCATCCGACCCCCTCTCCCGGCGGGAGAGGGACGGGGTGAGGGGCGCCCCCGCCGGCGACGCCGTCTCCGCTCGCGCAAGGGAAATCCGCCGACTCGCCGCCGTCGTCCGCGAACAGCAGGAGGGGATCGAGTTCCTGCGCGGCGAGGTTGCGGTGCGGGATCGGATCACGGCCGAAAGAGTCGACGCCTTCGAGAAGGAGCTCGAGCGCGAGCGCGCGATTTCCGAGCGCGAGCGCTCCGTCTCCGAGGCCCGCGAGCAGCACCTCCTGACCGCGCTCGCCGAGCTCGAGCGTTGGGAGACCTCGCGCCTGGGCCAGATCCGCAGGGCGGCGCGGCGGGTGAAGGGCGCCGCGGGTCGGGCGACGGCGCCGGGGACCGCGCTCTTCACGGTGGGCTCGCGCCTCATCCCGCGGCCCCTCGCGCGATGGCTGCGACGCGCAGTCGCCCCGGTCGCGGGGTCCGATGGGCTCGTACAACTCGACGAGCGGGAAGCCGCTCCTGGCCGCCGCGAGACGGACGCCTTGCCGATGGAGCCCGCGGGCCGCTACGACGTCATCGTCTTCTCGATCATCGACTGGGACTTCCGCTTTCAGCGACCGCAGCAGCTTGCCACACAGTTCGGCCGCCATGGGCATCGCGTCTTCTATCTCTCGACGACGCAGTTCCTGTCGCCCGGCAGTGCGGCCTGGGATCTCGTTCGAAAGGCGGAGCGGGTGGGGGAGCTGCGCATCCGGTCCCGCCGCGCGCTGAACGTCTACAGCGGCAAGCTCGAGGCCGCGGACTTGGAGGCGCTCGTGGCCTCGTTCGAGGCGCTGGCGGCCGACCTCGCCGTGGGCGACGCGGTCTGCCTCGTGCAGATTCCCTTCTGGGCACCTCTGGCAGAGCGCCTGCGCGAGCGCCTCGGCTGGCGGGTCGTCTACGACTGCATGGACGAGTGGACGAACTTCCCCGGCTTCGGGCAAAGCGTGCTGTCTCTCGAGGAGAATCTCGTGCGCGGCGCCGATGCGACCATCGTCTCGGCCGACCGGCTCGAGGAGAAGTGGAAGGGGACGGCGCCCCGCCTCGTCCTCGCGCGCAACGCCATGGACGCCGAGCACTCCCGCGCCCGCTACGCGCCCAACGAGATCCTCGGCAAGGTGCGCCATCCCGTCATCGGCTACTACGGCGCTCTCGCCTCGTGGGTGGACGTGTCGCTGCTGACGAAGATCGCCGACGCGCATCCGGAGGCAACGATCGTCCTCGCCGGCGGGCAGTTCGACGTGGACCTGACTCCGATCGCCACGCGGCCGAACGTTCGCCTGCTCGGCCAGCGCCCGTACGACGAAATGCCGCAACTCCTCTGGAACTTCGACGTCTGCATCATTCCGTTCCTCGTCAACGACATCACCGAGGCGACCAACCCGGTCAAGTTCTACGAATACCTCTACGGCGGCAAGCCGGTCGTCGCGCCGGCGCTGACGGAGCTGCTGCCGTACGCGGACGTGTCCTATCTGGCGCGCGGGCACGACGACTTCCTGGCTCAGCTCGAGCGCGCGCTCGCCGAGCCCCCGGACGACCCGCGCCGCGGCGCCCGCCGCGAGGTGGCCGAGGAGAACGACTGGGAGCATCGGTACGAGGCGATCGACGAGGGGCTCGTCGAAGCGCATCCCATCGTCTCGGTCGTGATCGTGACCTACGGCGGCCTCGAGCTGACGAAGGCGTGCATCAAGTCCCTGCTCGAGCGCGAGACGTGGCCGCGCCTCGACGTGGTCATCGTGGACAACGCCTCTTCGGACGGGACGCCCGAATACCTGGACCTGGTGGCCGCCGGCGACGCGCGTGTGCGCTGCGTCTACAACCGGGAGAACCGCGGATTCGCGGCCGCCAATAACCAGGGGATCGCGCTGGCAACGGGCGACGTCGTGGTCCTGCTCAACAACGACACGGTCGTCCCGCCGGGCCTCATGGGTCGCCTCGCCGGGCACCTGCGCCGCGACGCTTCGATCGGCCTGCTGTGCCCCATGACGAACTTCTGCGGCAACGAGGCCCGCGTCGAGCCGGACTACGCCGAGATCGCCGGCCTGCCGTCCTTCGCCGCGCGCCGCGCGCACGACTTCCGGGGCCGCGTCTTCGACATCGGCGTCGCCGCCATGTACTGCGTGGCCGCGCGCCGCCGCGTCCTCGACGAGGTCGGCCCGCTCGACGAGGCCTACGGCGTCGGCATGTTTGAAGACGATGACTTCGCCGTCCGCATGCGCGCGAAGGGCTACCGCGTCGCCTGCGCCGAGGACGCCTACGTCCACCACGTCGGACAGGGGGCCTTCCGCAAGCTCTCGCCCGAGGCCTACGACCGCCTCTGGAAAAAGAACCAGGCCTACTTCGAGAAGAAGTTCGGCGTGGAGTGGAAGGCGCACGTCCCGCGCGACGGGGTGGCGGCGGTGGTTTCGAAGGTCGGAGCGGAGTAAAGTCGCCGGATGGAAGCACCCAAACTGGAGGCGCAGGCCGTTTCGGAGCCGGCCCCCGCTCCCGACCCCAAGGCCGCAAAGCGCGCGAACTACGACGCCTATCTCGCCAACGTCGAGGCTGGCTCGCTCGAGGCGACCAACAAGCCCGTACAGCTCTTCCTGGAAGTCAGCTCGCGCTGCAACCTGCGCTGCAAGAAGTGCGGCTTTTCGTACGATCCCTCGCTCGCCAAGAACGGCCGGGATCTTCCCTGGCCGATCCTCGCTCAAATGGACGACTTCTTCGCGGCCGCCATCGAGGTCTACACGTTCGGCTACGGCGAGATGTTCCTCTATCCGGAGCTGGCTCCGCTGGTGACGGTCCTGAAGAACCACGGCTGCCGGCTCTCCGGGATTACGAACGGCGTGCTCATCCGGCCAGCGGACGTCGTGTGGCTCGTCGCCTGCGGCTACGACCAACTCACCTTCTCGATCGACGGCGCGACCGAAGAAACGATGGACAAGCTCCGCGGCGCAAGTCTCGCGAAGATCCTGCACGCCCTCCAGCTCATTCACGACGAGAAAGAACGACGCAAGTCCGAGTATCCGCGGATCGTGGTGAATTTCGTCGCCCAGAACGACAATTACCACGAGCTGCCGGATCTCATGCGCCTGCTCGCCCCGCTCGGCATCTACTTCCTCGGGGTCAATCCCCTGCATCACTTCTTCGAGTCGGCCGGAGCCTACGCGCCGTACTACGAGGAATTCCGTTTGAGCAAGGCTTCGCGCGCGGAATTCGAGGCCGCGGTCGACGAGGCGCGCGGCATCATCGAGGTCACGGGCACCACGTTTCAGAACTTTGTGAACCCGGACTTCGAGTGGCAGGTGGATGCGCCGTCGGAAGCTGCCGGCGTGGCCCTGCACAATCGGACCCTGCCGGAGCCGCCCGCGCCTGCGAGTCTTCCAGAGGCGCAAGGCGCCCCCGCCACCTCCGAGCCGGCCGCGCTGCCGGAGCCGCCGGTCGGGGTACCCGCGCCTGCGGCGCTTCCAGCCGCTCTCTCGCCCATGTACTGCCACTACCCGTGGACGACGCTCTACCTCTCGGCGTCGGGAAAGGCCCGGGTCTGCTGCTTCATGTCGGTCCACGAGGACCTCGGCGAGTTCACCGGTGGCGCCAACATCGGGTCCGCATGGAACGGCCCGCCGCTCCAGTCGGTCCGCGAGCACATCCGCGACGGAAAGGTACATCCGGCCTGCCGGGAATGCGTCGCGCACCGCAGCTTCGAGGTGCACGCCTCGGCAATGAATCCGATCCGTGCGGAGCTCGGCCTCATTGCCCCGGCTGCGCCCGCGGCACCCGAAGTGGCGCAAGCCGTCGTCGAGCCGGAGCCTGAAGAGGAAGTGAGTGTGCTGCGCAAGTTCTGGAAGCGTTGGCGCGCTCCGGACGGCGATGCTGCCGGCCGGC
>JANMBR010000035.1:0-2641 GCA_031360505.1 Acidobacteriota bacterium | reverse complement strand
CGGCGTGAGCACCGGGCTTGTTGCTCACGCTGGTGTGACGAGGCGATAACATTATTATTGTCAGCAGTTTACATATCTAACCGCGGCCGATAGGACCTGGCTGATTGCGGAACTGGCAGCCGCTGAGAGCGTACGAGCCGTCGCGGTTACCGGAGTAACTGGTCGATCGCCGACGACAGGCGCTCTTCGGTCATTCTGTAGGGCAGGTAGGCGGTGACGACGCCCTCGCGGTCGACGAAGACGAACGTGGGTGTTGCAGAAACGCCATAGAGCAGCATGGCTTCGTCGCTGATCGCAACGGCGACCGATTCGGGAGCGCCGTAGGTTTCTTTCCAGGCCCTCTCGATGTTCGCTTTTTCGACAGAGCGGTCATCTTCGTAGAAGCGAGTCGGCGCGACGAACGCGACGCTCATGCTGATGTTGAAGCCGAGGGACGCGAGACAATTGGGGCAGACTGGCGAGCGACTGACGCGCGGTGCCATCGCGATACGAAGCCGCCGACGGCGACGAGAGTTGGTCGAGTCGTTCAGACTCTCCGCGGCCTCCGCCGTGAACGCGGCGCCGGAACCGTCGCAAAGCTCTGGGCCGTTCTCGTCCGCAACGCGACGCGGATGAGTCTCAAAAGTCCCGTTACGATGCAGACCAATTGGCTGACGGCAGGTAGGGCAAAGGGCTGCTGCGCTCATCGTCCCTCCCGATTTTCGGCGGGAGTTTCGGGCAACTCGCGCCCGGTCGTCAAGAGGATTTTGGGGTTTCGGCCAGCGGATTCTTCCCCGGTGCGAGAACACCCCGCGGCTCCTGT
This sequence comes from Acidobacteriota bacterium, assembly GCA_031360505.1. Lineage (GTDB taxonomy): Bacteria > Acidobacteriota > Thermoanaerobaculia > UBA5066 > Gp7-AA6 > DAHUXD01. The sequence goes on along the minus strand of JANMBR010000035.1, from coordinate 1,839 downwards.
GCCTTTGCGTCTCGGCATGAAAGCTGCAAGCCACGAATCGGCCGAGGCGCGATCGAACTCCTTCCCGTGGGTACCGCCGTGGGCACGCTTTTTGAACGTAGGCGCTGGATTCACCTTTCGCGAAATTCAAAAGGAGGTCGTTATGGACCGGGAACGAAACGAAAAGTCGCAGGGCCAGGGATCCGGATATCAGGGCGGACAGGATGAGGGAAGGGGTACGGCGTCCGAGCCGAACAAAAAGGGTACGCATCAGCCTCCGGGAGACGGGGACCACGGCCGTTCCGGATCCCAGAACGCGAAGGCGGGGCAAGGCGACGGCGACTCAAGCGAGGACAGCGAGTAACAGGGGTATCCGGGCTGGCGGCGCCGGTGGCGGTCAGCCCGGTTCTCCAGTGGCGGGGGGTTCTTTTCACGCGACAGCTCAGGTACGAGTGCCGCGATTCTCAATGACAATTGACGGAGGTCCTCAAAATGAACACCGTGGTCGCAACGTCGACCCAGGCGCAAATCGATCCAGCCGAAGAGTCTAGCTCTGGAGTGTCCTGGGCAGCCGTGATAGCGGGGGCGTTTGTCGCGGCGGCCCTGTGGTTCAGCCTTTCGGTGTTGGGCGCCGGGATGGGGCTTTCGGCGGTCTCGCCGTGGCCGTCGGCTCGCGTTACCGCCGAGCGGGTCGCTCCGATCGCTATCATCTGGATCATGATCGTTCAAGCACTTGCGTGTTCGCTCGGCGGCTATCTGGCCGGGAGGCTCCGCACAAAGTGGACAACGCTACACACCCATGAAGTGTTTTTTCGGGACACGGCGCACGGGTTTCTCGCTTGGGCTGTCGGCCTGGTGATCGCGGTCCTGTTCTTGTCCTCCGTGGGGCTCTCGCTCGCCAAGGATGCAGCGACTGTCGCCGCAGATGGCAAGAACGACTACTACGTCGACACGCTCTTCCGTGCTGAGCACCCTACCGCTGACGCAAACGACCCAACCATTCGGGCAGAGGCCAAGGCGATCTTCGCCAAGGCGCTCACCGGCCCCTCCATCACTCCGAAAGACAGGAGCTATCTCGCCGAGATGGTCGCGGCGCGGACAGGCTTGGATCGGTCGATGGCGGAGGCGCGCGTGAATGAGACCGAGGCGGCCGCGAGACAGGCTTTGGACACGGCCAGAAAGGCTACGGCGCATTCCCTCTATTGGCTGTTCGCGGCACTTCTCCTGGGAGCATTCTGCGGGAGTTTCGCCGCGACGATCGGCGGAAGGCAGCGGGACAACGTGGTTTACGTCGGCATGAAACCGACTGGGAGGATCTAATGCGTTCCATTTTGCTGTGGCTCCTTGGAGTTCCTCTGAGCCTCATCGTCCTCATCGGGCTTTTCAGCCATTTCTGAGGCGCAGTCCGCAGAGTGAGGGGCCGGAAGGTGTCGCTTTGAGAGGGCTGCGTCCGCAGGACGCGGCAGGGGTCTCACGGAGCCGGAAAGATCTGGTAGCCCATACGGGAATCGAACCCGTATTTCGGCCTTGAGAGGGCCGCGTCCTAACCGTTAGATGAATGGGCCAAACGGGGCGCGAAAGTTAGCACAGGGCGGGATGTCCGGCAACCGGGGAGGGCCCCCCTGACTCCAACCCTCTCCCCCTCGGGAGAGGGAGCCGGTCGGATGCGGCGCTTTGCGCCGCGCTGGTCTAGGACGCCTGCTTGACCGGCGGCTCGATGACCTTACCGGGGGAGTAGCGGGCCCAGCGGATGATCTCGGGGATCGTGGGCTTCTTGCCGTACATGAGGATGCCGACGCGGTAGATGCGGCCGGCGAGCCACGCCAGGCTGGCGGTCGTCAGGAGCATGATGACGATCGA
>JANMBR010000370.1:0-2100 GCA_031360505.1 Acidobacteriota bacterium | reverse complement strand
CGGCGTCTGCCGCCTCGAGCGCTCGAACGGCTGCCATTGAATCGCCGCACGGGAATCGCCCGACGACGCGCGTCGGGTCCGCCGGGCATGTTGAGGAGAAATCCGCGGAGGCGTGTTCCTCACGGCCGGCGATGATCATCGGGTAGTTTTGCCCCAGCTGTTCCCGGACTCGCGCCAGCGCCTGCTCGAACTCGCCGCGCACGTCGGACCGGGAGAAATCGAGCGTCGGTTCGTTGGTGAACGGGGCAACATCCGGAGGCGTGGGCACTGTGGTCGACATCCGTTTTCCTTCGTGAATCAACTGCGTCTGGTCCGTGCCTGCAGGCTCGTGGCTCGGTGCGCAGGTCCTGAGCCCGGCGAGCACATCAATGACTCTGGTCCGGCTCGTGCAACAAGGCTTCGCGCATGAGCCCAGGCGGCATGTTGCCGACCTTCAGCAGGCGCTCATGAAAGTCAGAGAGCGTGAAGCGATTCCCCATCTTCCGTTTGTACTCATCGCGCATCTTCAGGATCTCTGACATGCCCATGTAATAGCCAATCCGATAGCCGGGAGCCTCGGCGGACGCATCGACCTCCAACTCCGCGGCCCAGCGCTGGAATCCGACCTTGTCGCTCAGCAGGCCGACGGCGTCTTCATACGTCATCTTACCGGTGTGAATACCGACATCCCAGATCACACGCGCGTTGCGCCACAGCCTCAATTGCAGTTGTCGCAGATGAATGCGTTCGTTGGGAAAGAAAGCCGTTTCCTGCATCAACTGTTCGTTATAGAGGCCCCATCCCTCGCTGAAGATCGAGATCCCGTTCTCGCGGCGGAGTTTCCGGGGGTTGTGCATCTGGTAGAGCCCCTGGACATGATGGCCCGCGTAGGTCTCGTGCGGGGCAGTGACGATGATCACTCCCCAGTCGTGCTCGACGAGGTACTCGTCTCTTTGTTTCGCATCCCACTGTGGCTCGAACGGGTTGATCTGCCACTGCGCGGCGAGAACGCCCGCGGCGTTCGCTCCCTGCGCGCGTGAGAAGTTGCCGTAGTAGGAGGTCTTTCGCAAGTACTCCGCCCGCGGCACGACGGTCACACTTTCCTTCCACGGGATCGGCACGAGCTGGTGCGACAGGATGTGCTCGCGAGCCTTGTTGACCCAGTTCTGATGTTCTTCGATCATCCGATCCGGTGCGGGATATTCGCGCTTGATCTCGTCGGCCAGTTGTCGCCACGGCTTCTTCGGGTCGATGGCGGCGGCAACGGCCTCGAGCTCCTTCACGGTGCGATTGAACTCGTCCCAGCCGAACTTGAAGAGGCCGTCGGCATCATAGGCGAGCAGGTACTGCCTCTTGAGCATTGCGTTGTAGGTGTCCACGCCGACGGCGAAGTCGCCCCGCTCACGTCTGGGCCATTCGTTTTTCAGAAACGCGATGAATGCGTCGAGCGCTTGGCCGGCTGCCCGGCTGGCCGCGATCAGATCCGCTTCGCGCGACGGGATCGTCTTCGCAAAGGCAGGGACTTCTCGCGCGAACAGGTTCCGCGCGCCCTCGGCCATGAACACGCTGAGACTCTCGAAGCGGGGCACATAGATCGCGAGGTTTCGCCTCCCATTTTCAAGCTGCGTTGGGACGAGCTTGAGTTGTGCGAGCAAGCGGTCGCCTTTGTCTTCCCCCGTGCCGGGGCTACCCATCAGGCTGGAGAGGCCCCGGAACGCCAGGTAGGTGCGGGGATCCTTTCGCCACCTCCGCATCTGATCCTGTTCGAGCTCCCGTCCCAGGAGGACGCTCTCGGCGAATCGCCAGTCGATCTGGTCGTCGAACGCCAGGCGATTCCGATCGATCTGTCGGAGGCGCGCCAAAAGCTGCTGCGTGCGGTTCAGCGCCGCGGCGAAGGACGCTTCACTCAGGTCGGTGACCCGACCCGCCTCGCGCTCCTGCATGAACCCGTCTACGAAGGCGCTCAGTGCTTCGGCTGCCGACGGCTGTGTGCCTGCGGTCGCGGCTACCGGAACCCCGCTCCACCCGCAACTGCAGAGCAGCAGCGCCGCAAGCGTGGTCGACATCACGATCGTCAGTCCATTCGAGATTCGCATCGTCTCTCCTTCGGCTCCGGCGCCG
>JANMBR010000355.1:0-2594 GCA_031360505.1 Acidobacteriota bacterium | reverse complement strand
CGGCGGCAAGAGTTGGTCGACTCTCAACAACCAGCCGACCGCCCAGTTCTACCGCGTCACGACCGACAACCAGTTTCCCTACTGGGTCTACGGCTCGCAGCAGGACAACTCGAACGTCGCCATCCCGAGCGGCGTCGTGGGAGATGCGATCGGCCTGTCCGACTGGCATCCCGCCGGCGGCGGCGAGAGCGGCTGGATGGCAGTGGACCCCGGCGACCCGAACATCGTTTATGCTGGTGAGTACGGCGGCATCATCACGCGCTACGACCACCGCACGAAGCAGGCCCGCGTCGTCATGGCCTGGCCGCAGCTGGCCGACGGGCACGCGACGAAGGATCTGAAGTACCGGTTCCAGTGGAACGCGCCGATCATGATCTCGCCCAACGATCCGAAGGCGGTGTACCACGCCTCGCAGATCCTGCTGCGCAGCCGCGACGGTGGGGACACGTGGGAGGAGATCTCGCCCGACCTGACGCGCGACGACAAGGAGAAGCAGGGTAAGTCGGGAGGACCGATCGCGATCGACGTCACGGGCGTCGAGCTCTACTCCACGATCTTCGCGCTCGGCGAGTCGGCGGCCGATCCGGGCGTGATCTGGGCGGGATCGGACGACGGCCTCGTCCACGTCACACGCGACAACGGCAAGACTTGGCAGAACGTGACGCCCAAGGGGATTCCGGAGTGGATCCAGATCAACTCGATCGAGGCCTCGCCGCGCGACAAGGGCGCGGCCTACGTGGCGGCGACCATGTACAAGTGGGACGACTTCCGGCCTTACCTCTACAAGACGAGCGACTACGGGAAGACGTGGACGAAGATCGTCAACGGGATCCCGGACGGGGCGTTCACCCGCGTCGTGCGCGAGGACCCCGCGCGCCAGGGCCTGCTCTACGCCGGGACCGAGCTCGGCCTGTACGTCTCCTTCGACGACGGGGCCAACTGGCAGCCGTTCCAGCGCAACCTTCCGTACACGCCGATCACCGACCTCGCCGTGAAGAACGGCGACCTCGTCGTGGCCACGCAGGGGCGCTCGTTCTGGATCCTCGACGACTTGACCGCCTTGCGGAAGTGGGACGCGACGATCGCGGGCTCGGCGGCGTACCTGTTCCCGCCGCGCTCGACCGTGCGCATGGACATCGCGACGCACGGCGAGGAGGACATTCCCGAGCCGGAAGGCAAGAACATCCCGGCGGGTGTCGTCGTCGACTACTGGCTCAAGGACGCTCCCGGCCCGAACGAAAAGGTCGCGCTCGAGTTCTTCGACGGCGACACGCTCCTGCGCGCCTACTCGAACGAGAAGCCACTAGCGCTCGAAGACCTCAAGGAGCAGGCCGCGCAGGAGGAGCTGCGCAAGGACAAGGACAAACCGCTCGAGCCCAAGACCGGTGTGAACCGGTTCGTGTGGGACCTGCGGATCAACAAGCCGACGCTCGTGCCCAAAGCCGTCTTCAACGAGGGGACGAAGAAGCCGCCGAAGGTGGCGCCGGGCGCGTACTCGGTGCGGCTGACCGTGGGCGACAAGACGTTCACGCAGCCGATCGAGTTGAAGCCGCATCCGGCCGTCTCGGCGACGGCCGCGGATCTGAAAGCGCAGCACGACCTGCTCAAGGCGATCCGCGACCGGCTTTCCGAGACGCACCAGACCGTCCTCGAGATCCGCGATACGCGGCAACAGGTCGAGGAGGTCGGCGCCCGGGCGGCACGCCTCGGCAAGGGCGACGCTCTCGCGAAGCAGGCCGTACAGCTGGCCGGCCACCTCACGGCCGTCGAAGATCAGCTCACCAACCCGCTCATCGTCGCCGACGAAGACGATCTCAACTACGAGCCCAAGCTCGACCACGACTGGTCCTACCTCTCGGGCATCGTGGCGAGCGCGGACGCGAGGCCGACGCCGGCCTCCGTGGAGTACTACGGCCTGCTCAAGGCCAGGCTCGACGCGGCGAGGAGCGAGTACAAGGCCATCCTCGACACGGGAGTGAAGGACTTCAACCGCGCCGTTGCCGAGGCGAAGATCCCGCCCGTCGCGCCGGCGCCGAAGATCGAAAGGTAGGACCATGAAGAAGATCTCGCTGCTCGTTCCTGCAATCCTGCTGGCCGCGTCGGCCGTCGCCTCGGCCCAGGCGCCGGGCGGCGCTGCGGCCCCCGCCGCGCCCTCGAGCGGCTTCCGGGCCGACTTCCTCACGCAGCTCGACGACGTCAGCAAGAAGATCCTCGATCTGGCCGGTGCGGTGCCCGCCGACAAGTACTCCTGGCGGCCGGAGAAGGGCGTGCGCTCGGTCAGCGAGGTCTACATGCACATCGTCGTGGCGAACTACTTCCTGCCGTCCTTCATGGGCGTGCAGCCCCCCCCGGGGATCGACCGCAGCACGGAGACGGGCGTCACCGACAAAGCGAAGGTCGTCGCCATGCTGCGCCAGTCGTTCGATCACGTGCGCTCGGTCGTCCTGAAGACACCCGACGCCGACCTCGACAAGAAGGTCAAGGTCTTCGGGGGCAGCGAAATGAGCGAGCGCGCCCTCATCATGGTCATGGGAAACCACATGCACGAGCACCTCGGCCAGTCGATCGCCTATGCGCGGTCGAACGGCATCACG
>JANMBR010000373.1:0-1829 GCA_031360505.1 Acidobacteriota bacterium | reverse complement strand
AGCACGCCCGCGCTCAGCGCCCAGAGAATCAACGCGCCTGCCGTGACGAAGTCGAACATCGTCTCGACGATCAGCGTCGGCGCCAGCGTCGCGTAGCTCGAGCCCGGCAGCCGATGCCTGACGAGATAGAGCTTGACCACGTCGCCGCCGCGCGCGGGAACGATCGAGTTGACGCCCACGCCGGCGATATACGCGCCGAACGCGGAGCGGAACCTGAGCCGCGTGTCGGGGTACGCCGCGTTGACGATCGCGCGCCAGGCACCGGCGCGGAACAGCAGCTTCACGACATGGCAGGCGATCGCGTAGCCGAGGAACTGCCACTGCACCGCCGCGAGGTGGTGAAAGAAGACGCCGACTGCGTGAAAGAAATGGCCCATCAGATGTCTGGTTCCTGATCGGAGTGCTTGTGGGGAGGGTCTGCACCAAGCAGCGCGGCTGACTCGAGCAGTGTCAAGGCAGGTTTGCCTTGGTGCTGGTCGAGGCGGGCGCGATGCGCCGCGTGCAGGCCCCCAGCCGCAAATACTCCCGATCGGGAATCAGACATCTCTGGCCAGGCTAGATCAGCCTCCGGCGGCTACGAGGACCCAGTCGGTCCCGAACCCGAGCAGCAGCCCGAGCAGCAGCATCCAGCCGACGAGGCGCGGCATCGCGTGGCGGCGGCAGACCTCGAGCAGCTGGATCACGACGTAGAGGATCGAGCCGCCGGCGACAGCGAAGAACCCCACTTCGAGCGCCGGGCTGACCCAGGCTTGCCCGATCACGGTGCCGAGGAACGTCGGCCCGCCGCCGATCAGGCCCATCAGACCGAGGAAGCCCCAGCTCGGAACCTCGGCCTCCCCGGACATCGGGCCGATGATGCCGAAGCCCTCGGTGGCGTTGTGCAGACCGAAGCCGATGATCAGGACGAGCGCGAGGCTGATCGCCCCGGTCGCGGCCGACTGGCCGATCGCGAGGCCCTCACCGAAGTTGTGCAGGCCGATGCCGGTGGCGATCAGCAGCGCGAGCCGCCGGCCCGGCGTGAGCGACTCGAACCACGAGCGATGCTCGAACTCGTCGACCGCCGCGGCGCCCGGGCCGACGAGCGGTGTCGCCCGCTTGCTCTTGAGCCAGCCGTCGTAGTAGACGAGGCTCATCATCCCGGCCGTGAATCCGATCGCGAGCAGCGCCGCATAACCCGCGAACGTGCCCCACTGATGCGCCTCGAGATGAACCTCGACGGGCCCGACGCCGTGCGAGAGGACGTCCCAGAAGAGGAAGATGAGAATGCCGGTCGCGACGGCGTTCAGCGCAACACCGACACCCGCGTTGAGATTCCGGAGCCGCGCCATCGGCAGGCCGAGAAAGATCGTGAACCCGGCAATGGCGCCCAGGACGAGCGTCTGCGTCGTGCTCATGTAAGGGCCACCTTACATGAAATGTCAGGGGTAGGATCGACGCATGGCGACGAGCCACGGCATCGACGACTACCTGGAGACGATCTACTTCCTGGCCTTTCCGATCGGGGAATACCAACCCGCCCCGGGCTCGTCCCAGGCAATCGCGGCGCGGGTCGGCGAGATGCTCGGCGTCTCGAGGGCCTCCGCCGGCGAGATGCTGAAGCGCCTGGAGGCCGAGGGGCTCGTCGAGCGCGGCGAGCACAAGGAGGCGATCCTCACGCCCGCCGGGACGGAGCGCGCACGCAAGGTCGTGCGCAAGCACCGCATCATCGAGCGGCTCCTGACCGACTTCATGGGTTACACCGCAGCGGAGGCGCACGTGCACGCCGATGAGCTCGGCGGGACGTTCAGCGACGACATGGTCGAGCGGATCGAGGTGAAGCTCGGCCACCC
>JANMBR010000371.1:0-1581 GCA_031360505.1 Acidobacteriota bacterium | reverse complement strand
TGCCGGTCTCGCCATGCTCGCCGTGCTTGGAGCCGGCCCAACGGCTCCGACCGGAGAGGAAAGGCCGCTCTCGCGGCTCGCCTTCGGATCCTGCCTCGGCCAGGACCTGCCGCAGCCCATCTGGTCCCGCGTCCTCGCGGCGCGGCCCGACGCGTTCGTCTTCCTCGGCGACAATGTCTACTCCGACACGGAAGACCCGAAGAACCTTCGGGCCGCCTACGCGAAGCTCGCCGCGCAGCCCGGGTTCCAGAAGCTGAAGAAGACGACGCTGATCCTCGCGACCTGGGACGATCACGACTACGGCACCAACGACTCGGGCGGCGACTTCCCGGCCAAGCAGATGTCCGAGGATATCTTCCTCGACTTCTTCGGCGCTCCCGCTGACTCGCCGCGCAGAAAACGCCCCGGCGTCTATGACTCCCGCACCTTCGGCCCGCCGGGAAAGCGGGTCCAGGTCATCCTGCTCGACACCCGCTACAACCGCAGCCCGCTGACATGGAGGGAGGGCGGGAAGGACACGCAGGAGCACGGGGGCTATGTGCCCAACCCCGACCCCTCCGCGACGCTGCTCGGCGACGAGCAGTGGGCATGGCTCGAGGAGACGCTGCGTGAGCCCGCCCAGGTCCGGATCATCGGGTCGAGCATCCAGGTCGCCAACGACGAGTCGAGCGGCGAAAAATGGTCGAACTTCCCCCTCGAAAGGAAGCGACTCTTCGACCTGCTCTGGGCAAATCGGATCACCGGAGCGATCTTCATCAGCGGCGACCGCCACTTCGCCGAGCTCTCGATGATGGACGGCGAGATCGGCTACCCCGTCTACGACCTCACGTCGAGCTCGCTCAACTGGGCCGAGCAGCGCTGGCGTTACCTCGAGTCGAACCGCCACCGCATCGGCATGGTTTCCCGCGGCGACAACTTCGGCTTGATCGAGATCGACTGGGACCGGCCGGATCCACTCATCCGGCTGAAGATCGTGGACGTGGACGGCGACCTCGTCCTCCACACGAAAGTGGACCTCTCGACACTTCGGGAAGGCAACCTCGAATGGTGGCTCGGGGAGAAGTGACGGGCCGAGCGCCCCGGGCCGGAAATCGGCGTTCAATCGGGCCTCCGGTGTCCCCCGTCACAGCGCCCGCCGGCCCATCGCCCCTACCGTGGGCGAGTCATGTCCGGCCCTCGGGATTTAAGTCACTCCGAGCTCGAGCGCTCCGGCCTCGCCGCGATTCAACGCAGTCCGCGATTCGGCATGCCTGTCACCCGGATCTACTGCCTTCGCTGCGGCAGCCAGGTGCCAGACGACCGCCGCGACGTCGACCCGGACGGCTGGTGGGCCTGCGTCCGAGGCTGCAACACGAAATACAGCTCGGTCGCGTCGTTTCCACAGGCGCGCCCCACGACCTGAGCCACGACATTTGCGAAACGAACGCCTGACCACGAACGGGCAGGAGTGCCGGGTCTGCTACTCGCTCGTGGCGGGCTGATCCGCCCCGGCCCACAGAGTCCGAAGGTCGGCTCCGCGCTCGGGGTTCGGGTTTCCGTATCGAAGCGTGTGCTCGCGGTCGCCCGTGTTGAGATTGCGGA
>JANMBR010000364.1:0-14508 GCA_031360505.1 Acidobacteriota bacterium | reverse complement strand
AAAAATACCGAGGCTTCGTGCTCCGTCTCGCAGGCGCCGCAGCTGACATCCACGATTTTTCCGGCTTGCGTCTCGGGGGGGATGCTCGACGTGTTGCGACGCTGACAATCGGGGCAGGTCCAGCTCATTTCGGGTCTCTGGTTCATGGGGGTCCTCCCGGACCAATCGGACCAATCCCCCGTGGAGTCATCGTGAACCCGGTGAAACGGGCATGTAAATTTTCGGGAGCGAGGGCGGCACCCCCGTGGATTGGCGCACCTGGCCGCTTTTGTGAAAGAGTGCCTGCTATGCCGCCGCCCGCAATGGCCCCGGAACCGGGCCTCGGCTTCTCGGTCTCGAACCTGCCCGAGCCGCACAGGAGCCGTACCCGCAGCATCCTGCGCGAGCACCCCGAGGTCCGGCAGTACATCGGCAAGACCCCAGCCACGTTCTGGATCATGGCGGGGGCTGTGGCCCTCCAGATCGGCCTGGCCGTCGCCCTGCGCGGTAGCCCGTGGTGGTTGATCGTGTCGACGGCGGCGCTCGTCGGCGCGTTTGCGAACCACGCGCTCTGGGTGGTCATTCACGAAGCCACGCACAACCTGATCTTCAAGACGCCGGGCGCAAACACGCTCGCGGGGATCATCGCGAACCTGCCCCATGGCCTGCCGAGCTCCGTGTTCTTCCAGCGTTACCACTTGAAGCACCACGCGTTCCAGGGCGTTTACGAGCTCGACGCCGACATTCCGAACGCGTGGGAAGCGCGCCTGGTCGGGACCTCGCCCTGGCGCAAAGCGATCTGGCTCCTGCTCTTTCCCCTGGTCCAGAGCACGCGGCCGCCGCGCCTGCGCGAGATCCGGCCGATCGACCGCTGGGTCGTGTTGAACCTCGTCGTCCAGATCGGGTTCGACGTGGCCGTGTGGTTCGTCCTCGGGCCAAGGGCGTTCGCGTACCTGCTCATCTCCTTCTTCTTCAGCGTGGGGCTCCATCCCCTCGGGGCGCGCTGGGTCCAGGAGCACTACATGCTCTTCCAGGGGCAGGAGACGAACAGCTACTACGGCTGGTTGAACCGGCTCGCCTTGAATGTCGGGTACCACAACGAGCACCACGACTTTCCTTCGATCCCGTGGAACCGTTTGCCCGCGTTGAAGCGCGCGGCCCCCGAGGCGTATGACTCGCTGGGCAGCCACCCCTCGTGGGCGAAACTGCTGTGGCAATTCCTGTTCGATCGGCGCGTTTCGCTCTTTGCGCGGCAGGTGCGGCAGGAACGCGGAGGCATCGAGTTCGACGGCCCGGTCACACCCGACGTCGAGATGATCGCGCTCGGGGATGCGGCCCCCGTTCCCGAAAGCGCGGCGGCCGCGGCGGCGCGATCGTAGGGGCGGGGATTGCCCCCGCCCGCCTCTTTACTACTGTGCCTATGCCCGGCGCCCACACGGGCCCCCCCGACGACACCGAAGAGGCTTCGACCTACCGTTCGGCCTGCACGGAGCAGGCCGGCTCGGCGCCCAGGATCGTCCGCGCCAGCTCGCCTCGCAGGGCGAGCAGCTTCATGCGGTCCTCGAGCGCCCGGAGGCTCGTCGTCGCGGCCTCTTCGTCGGCGTCGGCCAGGGAAAGGCGCCGCGCGTCGAGCTCGCCCGCTTCCGCGCGGCCTTCCGTCAGGAGCAGCTCCGCGGCCGCGACCTCCTGTTCGGCGATGCCGCGCGCGCGCCGCGAGAGACTCGCCTCCGCCTCGGACCTCGCGACTGCCGATTCCGCCCGCTGTACCGCCATCTCGAGGTCCGACTCGCGCACGCGAAGCTGTGCCTCGACGCGCGTCACGCTCGCCTTGGCCTTGGCTTCCGTGTCGTCGAGCAGGCCGCCGGCCCAGATCGGAACCCTGATCGACACGCCGACGCTGAAATTGTTTTCGTTGAAGTTGTTGTAGTACTTGGAGTAGTAGGACGGCAGACGCTGATACTGCGCCGACGCCGCGATCACGGGCCAGCGCTTCGAGGAGATCAGCGCCGAACGGCCGAGCAGCTCGATCTGGCGGCCGAGCGCCTTCAACTGCGGATCCGCCGCCCGCGCCGCCGCCAGGTTCTCGGCCGAATCCACGTCGTTGAGCGCCGCCTCGCTCTCGCTCGAGAGCCGGAGTGGCGTGTTGCCGGGCCATCCGATCAGGCGCTTCAACTCGAAGCCATCGAGGTCGCGGTCGGACTCCGCATTCAGGAGCTTCTGCTTCGCGCGCGCGGCGGCGAGCTTCGCACGGTCGACGTCGATCGCGGTCATGCGCCCTTCGCCAAAGAGCGCGACGGCTCGATCGCGCGCCGCCTCGGCCGCCGTCAGCCCTCGCAGCGCCGCGTCCGCACGGCGCTCGTCGGTCCAGGCCCTGGCGTAGGCGGTCGCGACCGTCCGGACCGTGTCCGCGCAGCCGCTCTCGAGCGCGCCCTCGAAGTCGGCCGCGCTGGCCTGCGCCTGGAGGGACTCGTTCCTCCTCCAGGGATCGTAAAGGGTCTGGCGAACCTCGATCGCGCCGTAGGCCGGAACGCTTCCCGCCACCGACACGGGAAGCCCTGACGAGTATCCCGGCGTGGTCGAGACCCAGACCGACGGATGGAGCGCGTCCTGGGCAATGCGCGCGGACGCGCCCGCCTCGTCGCGCGCCGCCCGCGACGCCACGAGTTGCGGGGCCCGCTCGATCGCGAGCTCCACGGCGTGCCGCAGAGTCAGCGTGTCGGCCGGGGCCTGCTGCGCCAGGACCGGCGCGTTGGCGGCGAGGGCCAGGGCGAGGGGCGCAAGAAGGCAGAGGGAGCGACGACCGTCATTCATGGTGCAATGCCTCCGAAGGATTCAAACTCGACGCGCGATAGGCCGGCACGGCGCCGAACACCACCGCCACCCCGCAGGAAAAGACAAACGCGATCGCGGCCGACCACAGCGACATCTGGACGTCCACGCCGCGCACGAAGAACCGGCTCAGGTAAGGAAGCCCGAGCCCGATCGCGACACCGATCGTGGCCCCCACGGCCCCGAGCGCGAGCGCCTCGAAGAGAAACTGCCCGAGGATGTCCCGGCGCCTTGCCCCGACCGACATACGCACCCCGATCTCGCGCGTGCGCTGCTCGACCGAGGCGAGCAGTATGTTCATGATGCCGACTCCACCGACGACAACCGACACCGCCGCGGCGAGGATGAAGACCACGATCAGCGCCACCGAGATCGCCCGGGCCAGGCGCACGACGGACGTCATGCTCTGGACCTCGTAGACGGAGCCTGCCCGGTGGCGATCGTGCAGGATCTCTTCGACGGTCTTTACCGCCGCCGGCAGCTCCTCGAACTCCCGCGCCTCGGCAAACAGCGTCTTCACCTGGTGGGTCGGCGTGAAATACCACGCCACGGACAGCGGAATGAGGATCGTCTCCGGCACCACCTCTCCGCGGCCGAGCGTGTCCACGGGCTCGTCGAACTCGCCGATGACCTGGAAGGTGGTGCCGAGCGTGCGGATCGTCTTGTCCGGCGAGTCGTCGTTGGCGAAGAGCTGGTCGTAGAGGTCCCGGTTGACCACGCACACGCGCGCGCGCTCACGCAGATCGTCCTCGTCGAAGAACCGCCCGCGCAGGATCCGCATGTTCTTGCGCACGTGGCCGTAGTTCGCCATGACGCCGAGGACGGTGAGCGTCTTGACCTGCGACTGCACGGTGACGCTGCCGCGCAGCGTCAGGATCGCCGTGGCGCCGGAGAAGAGATCGCCGCGCGCCGCGATCGCCTTCACGTCCGTCTCGGTCATGAAGTCGTCCGACACGCGCGACACGCCGGAGGTGACCGTGCCGCGATAGTTCGCCCACACCAGGTGCGAGCCGACGCCCTCGATCTGGCGCAGCACGTAGCCGCGTCCCGTCAGGCCGAGCGTCACGACGAGAATGATCGAGGCCGTTCCGACGACGAGGCCGGCCAGAGTGAGCGAGGTCTGGACCGGGTGCTTGCGGAACCGGTCCACGGCCATGCCGAAGACTTCGCGGTTGAACATGGCTTTCGAGACTAGGCGTCGCAGGGGCGGGGCTCGCCCCGCCCGCGGGCGGCCCAACCCGTAGGGAACGCCGTGCGGAGCACGGCGGTAACGGCCGCCCTGACGGCACGACATTCCCTGCGGACCTCGGTCACAGACATCAGCCCTTCGCGGCGGAGGCGCGCACACGCAGGCCATCGGAAAGCGTCGTGGCGCCGGGGAGGATCACGGTGTCCTTTTCGGTCAGGCCGCCGACGACCTCGACCTCCGTCAGGCCGAGCAATCCCACCGTCACGTCGCGGCGGTGGGCGCGCCCGTTCTCGAGAAGGTAGACATACCGCTTCTCGCCGTCGCGAAAGACGCTCGCGCGAGGAGCCACGAGGGCGCCGCTCCTCTGGCCAGTCACGATCTGCACGTCCACCGCCGCGTTGGAGGGCAGCTTCGACTTCGGATCGGCCACCTCGCCGAGAACTTCTCCCACCTCGCGGCCGCCCACGTCGCGCAGACCGGGATCGACGAACGTGACCTTGCCCTCCCAGCGCTGCCCGACCAGCCCATCAAACGTGACGATGAGGCGCTGCCCCGCGGCGGTCTGCGGAAGATCCGGCTGATCCACCCGGGCGCGCAGCCGACGGTGCTCGGGGTCAATCACGTTCGCAACGACCTGTCCCGCGACGACGGCCTCGCCGGTCCGCCGGGGAAGCCCGTAGACGAGCCCGTCCGCGGGGGCGCGAAGGGTCAGCCCCGCCACGCGGCGTTCGAGGTCGGTCGCGGACTGGCGGGCCAATTCGAGGCGGGAGACCGCATTCTCTTTCGCGCCCTCGAGCGCCTCGAGGCGCACCCGGGCCGCGCGCGCGCGGTCCCGTGCCTCGGAGAGGGCGAGCTCGTCCTGCTCGTACACCATGCGCGTGATCGCGCCGCCCTTGAGAAGACGTCCGTCCGCTTCGAACAGCTTCGCGGCCTGCTTCTCTTTGCGCTCGAGCTCGCTGGCGTCCGCCGCCGCTGTGGCGCGCTCGGACTCGAGTCGGAGGGCCTCCGAGCGCGCTTCGAGCGCCTTGCGAGAGAGCTCCGTGTTCTCGAGTCTCACGAGCGCGACGCCAGCACGGACATGGTCGCCGTTGCCGACGAGAAGTTGCGCCACCATGGCCGGGTCGCTCGCGCGCAGCTCACCGCCCGGCGGAGGCTCGAGCGTGCCGTCGCACTGCACGGGCACGAGCAGGTCGCCGCGCCGCACGGCTGCGGTCTGCACGGACGGGCCCTTCGGACGCGAAACCGCCGCGATCACCCCGCCGAGCAGGACGAGCACAAGCAGGGCAAGTCCCCAGCGCCAGGCCGGGCGGATCCCGGGGCTTTCCTGCCCCATCGGCGAGCTCATCGGGCCATTCTATCGGGGCGCAAGGGCCCTGGGGATCGGCGGCAGGGGCTGGCAGCACGGGGTCTTCCGGACGGGCGCCCGAACGACCACCGCGGCCGCCTTCTGGCGCGCGACGGTTCCCCCACCCCCCGTCACGGTCAGCCGAACGTCGTAGCTGCCGGACCAGGCGTACTCGTGGCGTGGATTGCGCTCGTCGCTCGTCGATCCATCCCCGAAATCCCAGTGCCACGCCGAGGCGCCCGGAACCTCGGACGCATCCTGGAATCCCACCTCGAGCGGCTGAGATCCGGAGGCAACGGTGGTGGAGAAATCCGCGACACCCGCATAGCGGATCCGAAAGACGGTGGCACCGGGGTCGACCGGAGTCGCCGCCCCGAAGTCCTTGTAGAGGTCCGCGAAGTAGAGGCCATCGGGGCCGGCCGCCAGCGCCGTCGCCGTCGCTCGACCGGCGCCGATGTACTCGACGAGGGGCACGGGGCCGCTCACGAGTGCGCCCTGCGCGTCTAAAACGAATTCGCTCACCCGCTTGCCCAGAGCCTGGGGGCCCGGGGCGTAGGTCGGGCCCGATTCCGTGACGTAGGCGTGGTCCTGACGGTCGACCGGAAAGCCGCTTCCCGCAAACGTCGACTCCTGAACGAACTCGATGTTGACCGGAGCCGTCGAGATCGGCCAGACGTAGGCCGCAAAGTTCTTCATGCTCTCGTTCGTGCCGTCCCAGAGGTAGTTGCGGCCTGCCACGATCTTGGCCAGACGATCCACGCTCGGTCCGTTCTCCACTTCCCAGTGAGCCCCATCGGCCGCGCGCCATGCACCGCCGAAAGGATTGCGCAGCCCCAGCACGAAGACGAGATCGGTTGCGGAAATTCCGTCGCTCGCGTCGTAGAACGGGTTGTCCGTCGGGGCCGAGCCGTCGAGGTTCGTCCGGAGGATCTTTCCCCGCACGGACGAGAGGTCGAGGGCGGGCGTCGTCAAGAGGCCGTCGCCAATGTGCACGTAGAGCTTCCCGTCCGGCCCGATGGACACGTTCGAGGTCTGGTGCGAGGGCCCGAGGGGCTCCGTCGGAAAGTCGAGGACCGTCGTGCGGCTCGACTCCGTACGCCCGCCGTCCGTGCTGTGGAGTCGGACGACCCTTGGGAAGTGCGAGTCGGTCACGCCGGCAACCGCTTCGACCGCTGAGACGAACAAGTCCCCCGTGACCGGCTCGACGGCAATGCCCGTCAACCCTTTTTCGCCCGAGCCAGGAAAGCTCGCGGTCGGGTCGAAGTTGAGAAGTCCGGTCGCATAGTCGGTCAAGGCGCCCGCGCGCGTGACGGCCTTGATCGTCCCGTAGAGCTCAGTGACGTAGAAGAGCAGGTCGTCCGGGCCGGGGCCGGGGCTCGGCAGGAAAGCGATGTTGACCGGCAATTTGAAGCCCGTCGCGACGCGCTCGACCACGAATCCCGGCTGCTTGACGCCCCATGGGATCGGCGAGGCGCTCACGGCTGTGCTCCATGTCGCGGGCCCGATCTGCCCTGCCGACGCCGTGTCGGCCGGAAACGCTTCGCCCGCCGCCGAAATCCAGAACGCGGCGCTCTGGCCGCCCGCGAGCGCGATCGCGGGCAGGAAGACCTGCCGATCGGTGCCGCTTCCATCGGTGAAAGAGATTCGCGACGCCGGCAGCGCGAGCGCGGCCGGGCCGGCATCGCACCACACGCGGACGCCCCCGTGCGCGGAAAGCGGCGGAGGATTCGAAATTCCCGTGTCTTGCGCCGCCGGGTCGTCGAACGCGAGCAGCGTTCCGGCCCCGGGCAGCTCGAGCCGAAGCGCTGCGCCGGCGGGCAGGACGAGATCGTGGCCGGCATCGTCCTGCCAGCGCGGGTCCGGTACGGAAGAGACGTCCGAGAGCACGAGCGCCTCGATGACCGAGGCGGACGCGGTCTCAAACGCGCGCGACGCCCACGTGCTCCATGGCGCCGTGGCCGCGTCGCCCTGGAAGCGCACGCGCAGCGTGTACGAAGTTCCCGCATCGAGCTGGTGACGGCCCGCCAGCGCTCCAGTGAACGCTCCGTCACCGAGGTGAACGTGCACCGCAAGGGCCCCCTTCACGCAGGAGGCGCTCCAGACCGCCGCCCCGGTCGCAGTGGCCAGGATCTCCCAGTCGCTGCAGACATGGCTCTGCCCGGAAGCGCTGACGAACGGGCCGGCGACCATGTGGACGTCGTACGGGCTGATGAGCTGGCCGTCGAACTCGGGCTCGGTCACGGCCGGAGCCGCCGGCGCAAAACCCTGCGCCCGGGCGAACTGGACCGACGCGGCCAATACGAGCAGAACCGAGAGCGAACGCTTCACTTGCCCGCCGCCGCGCCTCGGAGCACCCGTCCAGGCTTCGCGCCGGTGGGCTTGCCGGCCGACCAGACAGCCTCGCCGTTGACGACGACGAGCTCGATTCCCTCCGAAAGCCGGCGCGGGTCCTCGAAGGTCGACCGGTCGATCACGGTTTCGGGATTGAAGAGCACGAGATCCGCCTTCATCCCCACAGCGATCCGACCGCGGTCCTTCAGGCTCATGCGCGAAGCTGGAAGCGACGTCATCTTGCGCACGGCTTCCTCGAGCGACAACAGGTGCTTCTCGCGCACGAAGCGGCCGAGCACGCGCGGAAAGGTCCCGGCGCCGCGCGGATGGTCGTTGTTGATGCCGCCGTCCGAGGCGACCATGACCCATGGCTGCCGATAGAACGTGTCCACGTCCTCGGTCTTCATCGAGTGCCCGATGACGTCCGCGCCGCCGTCCTTCACGATCCGCGCGAAGAGATCGGTCGTCGAGACTCCCTCGGCCTTCGCGATCTCCTCGAGATTCTTTCCCGCGTACGCGGGGTGCGCCTTGCAGGCCGTGACCGTGACCCGCGAAGCGCCGCCGACGTCGGCGAGAGCGCGCGCGACGCTCTTCGCGTCGAAGTACTGCTTGTTCGGGACGAGGACCTCGATGTTGGAGTGCCAGGCCTCGTAGGGGTAGCAATCCGCCGTGACGTCCTGGCCCTTCGCGCGCGCTGCGTCGATCAGGGCGACGGCCTTCTTCGACTGGCCCCAGACGCCCACGGTCGCGAGCTTGATGTGGGAAAGATCGAGCGGCAGCCCGGCCTGTTTCGTGATCGAGAGCGCCTCTTCCATCGCCTCGAAGCTCTTGTCGGCCTCGTCGCGGCTGTGCGTCATGTAGAAGCCGCCGAATCGAGCCGCGGCCCGGGACAGCGCGACGAGCTCCTCGGTCGCCGAGTAGCTGCCGACCTCGTACTCGAGGCCGGAGGAGAGACCCATTGCGCCTTCCTTCATCCCCTGTTCGACGAGCGCGGCCATTTTCGCGGTCTCTTCGGCCGTCGACTTGCGCTTGTAGTCCTCGCCCATCACGAGGCTGCGGACCGTCTCGTGGCCGACCATCGTCATCACGTTGACGGCGGCCGGAGCCTTCTCGCGCTCGGCGAGGTATGTGGCGATCGGCCACGGCGAGTCGCCGTCCGGGCCGAGGACCACGGTCGTGATGCCCTGCGAGACCTGCGTCTGTGCGAGCGGATCGGTCGAAAGGCCGCTGGTCGAATGATTGTGCACGTCGATGAACCCGGGAGCGAGGACGAGATTCTCGCCCCGGATCACGCGCTCGCCGTCCTTGGGAACGAGCTGGCCGACCTCGACGATCCGATCGCCCGCGACGCGCACGTCCGTGGCCGCGAGCGGCGCCCCGGTCCCGTCCGCCACGCGGGCGCCCGCGATCAGAAAGGACTCCGGAGTCGGTTGGGGCGCGGCGGCGGCAAGGAGCAGGGCCGCGAGCGGGACAAAACTACGCAAAAACTTCATCCCGCCATTCTGTCATCGGACGCGGGGAAACCCGAAACGGCCCGCCGGCAGGCGGCTACAGGCCCTGCCGCTTCATGTCGGCGAGCACGCCGCGCACCTCGGCGATGTCCTTGCCGTACTGCTTGGGCGGGGCCGTCGCGACGAAGCGCTCGAGGGCGGCACGAGCCTTCTTCCAGTCGCGCATCTGGCCGGCCACGCGGCCGACGTTGTACAGCGCGTCGAACTGTTCGGGGTTCATCTCGAGACACCGTTCCCACGCGTCGATGGCTTTCGCCGGATCTCCGAGACGCATCCAGGCGACGCCCAGGGCGTTCCAGGCGCGGGTGTGGCGTTTGCCCAGACGCAGCGCCGCCTCGAGACTTTGCCGGGCCTCGTCCACGCGGTCGAGTTTCAAGAGAGAGATCCCGGTGTTCTGGTAGGCGACGGCGTTCTGCGGATCGAGCTCGAGGACCCGGGTAAAAAGCGGGAGGGCCTCGGCGGGCCGGCCGCCGTCGGCCAGAGCGATGCCGAGCGCATTCAGCGTTTCCAGATCGTCGCTGTCGCGATAAGGCTCGAGCGCGGCGATCGCCGGCTTCGGCCGGCCCAGCTCGGACAACAGCATGGCCTTCTGGCGGTCGATGCTCTCCCCGCCCGCCCCCTTTTCGGACGCGGCTTCAAAGGTGCGTAATACGCCCTCGAGGTCTCCCTTGCAGCGGAGCACCATCGCCAGATGCAGGTACCCGAGCTTCATGTTGGGTCGTTCCGCCACGACGCGCCGGGCGATGGGGATGGCTTCGTCGCACTTTCGGCGACCGAAGAGGTCCATGATCTCGTGCAGGGTCTGGTCGACGACGATCAGCGTCTTGGGATCGTCGTCCGGACCGTAGGAAGCCTTCATCTCACCGGGGCCCGTCAGATAGCCCAGGCTGCGAAGCTTCGCCGCCTCCTCCGAACCGATCGTGCCCCTCTCGACCGGAGCCACCGGCAGCTCGAGCAGGCGCTTGCGCAGGCGCCTCAGGGCGTCAGGGGCCTCCGGGACCAGGTTCTTGCGCTCATCGGGGTCCGTCGGGAGTTCGTAGAGCTCGGGGATGGGCAGGTCGACGTATTTCTGGCCGTGCAGCGCGAGCCCTCTCAGCGGCGCCCACCCGCGGTTGAGGGCTGCCGACAGGGCTTCGAAATAGCTGCCTTCCGGCGCCTCCTGGCGGCCCGTGGACAGGAGCGACTGGCCCGCGAGATCCTTGGCGGCCGGCTCGCCGATCGCGTCGAGAATCGTCGGAAGGATGTCGATGTGACGCGCGGGCACATCGTCCCGGCCGGAAGTGACGAGGCCGGGAGACCAGACAAAGAGAGGCACGTGGAGCGTTGCCTCGTAGCAGAAGAGGCCGTGAGTCAGCTCGCCGTGATCACCCTGCGACTCTCCGTGGTCGCCAGTGACGACGACGAGCGGCGGCGGCTGAACGGCGCGGACCGCCTCGAGCAGAGGGACGAGCGCGGCGTCCGTATACGCCACCTCCCCGAGGTAGAGATCCTCGGAAAACTGCTCCCGCTGCGGTGACGGCGGCTCGTAGGGGGCGTGCGGATCATAGAGGTGGACCCAGAGGAAACGCGGCCGGCCTTGCTGGCTGCGGTACCACTCGACCGCCGCCTGGACGACGTCTTCGGCCCGAGCCTGCTGGATGTCGAACTCGAACTGCTCGTCCAGGTTGCGGTAGAGCTCGTCGTAGACGTCGAAGCCATGGTTGAGCCCGTAGCGCGAGTCCAGAATGTACGCGCCGACGAAGGCGCCCGTCGCGTAGCCCTTCTCTTTCAGGCGCGTCGCTGCGCTCGGGATCTTCGGCGAAAGCCGGAAGCCGGCGTTCTCGCGCACGCCGTGCTGGTAGGGAAGCATCCCCGTCAGGATGTTGGTGTGGGAGGGCAGCGTGATGACGTTGTGCGAATGGGCCTGGGTGAAGACAATGCCCTCGGCCGCGAAGCGGTCGAGGTTCGGCGTCGTTCCGCGAGGGTTCCCATCGAATCCGACGGCATCGGCCCGCAGGGTGTCGATCGTGATGAGAACGACGTCTCGAATGGGGCGGGAGCCTCGAGCGGAAGCCGCGGGCGGCCCTCCGGGCGCCTCGCGGCGGCAGGCGGCGAGCCCGCCAGCCAGCAGGCCAGTGGCGAGGATCCGTTTCAGACGCTGTCCCACGGACGCCGAAAAGGAAAAGGGCCCGTCCGGAATTCCCGGTCGGGCCCTGTGAGAACTCCTTGTAGGCCTAGAAGTTCACCGCAATGCCGAGCCTCACGATCCGGGGGCTCTGCACCTCGATGATGTCGTTGAAGTAGATGCTCTGGGAGAACCTGCCCGTCGACGCCCGGTAGTCCCCGACGCGCTCACGACGCTGAAGAACGGTGTTGGCATTGGCAACGTTGAAGAGCTCGGCGGACGGGATGATCGTCACGCCCCCCAGCGTGAAGGTCTTTGCCAGGCGGAAATCGAGCTCGTAGACGTTGTCGTAACGGTACGTGTCGACCTGGGCGATCTGGGTGAAATACCGATGGCTGGTGCCCGCGGCATCGATCGCGCGCGTTCGGACGTAGTACGGATTCGGATAGCCCTGGCGGCCGAAGAAGTTCACGCCGAAGTCCACGCCCCAGGGACCCTGATACAGAGCGTTGACGTTGAATTGCCAGTTGGCGTTCAAAAAGACTGAACTCTTAGACGACCAACCGGTCGCGGTGCACGAAGCCGAAGGCGCTGGCACCGCAACGCAGTTGGTCCCGCCCCAGAGATTGTTCGGGTCCTGAAATGACGATGCCTTCAGATACTGCTTGAACTGATTCCAACCGAAGTTGCCTCGGAATGACCAGTGGTCCGACAATCGCTTCACGAAACTGACGTCCACCCCGTAGTACTTCTGGGTCGCCGCGGGACGGTCGGAGATCGTGACGCCTCCCGGCTCGGTGGGCAGCGTCAGGCTATAGAACGGCTCGTCGAAGGCGATCTCGAAGCCATTGTCGGCCCTGGCCACGCAAGGCCCGAGGTTGCCGGCATCGTCGGTACACTGAGTTCGCCCCGCGGGTTCCCACGTCCCGTTGTTCGCCCCGGTCGGCAGTTGCTGAATCAGGTTGTTGGTCGAGCGGTAGTTGAACGTCGCCGACACCGCGAACGTATCGGTGAATTGCTGATCGACACCGACGGTGAACTCGTTGGTCTTGGGGACCTTGAGGTTCGCATCGATCGTGTTCGGGACGTTCGGCAGGACGGAGGGATCGATGTCGTTATAGAAGCCGTAGAAGCCGTTCTCCAGATCGATCTCGTCCCGCTGCACGAAGTGGTCGTGGTTCAGGTCGGTCCAGTAATAGTAGGATCCGTTCGAGATCGGCACGCCGCTCGCGTAGTAGCCAATGAAGCCGAGCTGGTCGGCGAACTGAGCGTACGAGGCGCGCAGGAGCGTGGTCTTCTTCTGGCCGAGGGCGTAAGTCGCCGAGACCCTGGGCTGCCAGTTGGTGAAATCGAACTGCCAGTCCGGGGCGCCGTGGTAGTACACCGTCGGCAGCAGGTCGGGGAACATCGTGTTGCCGAAGGCGGTGCCCGGAAGGTTCTTGGCCTGTTGCCGGTCGTAGCGGATGCCGGCCTGCACGGTTAGGTTGCCGGTCGTGATCGTGTCGCCGAGGGTGCCGCTCCAGAACACGTTCTTGTAGATCGGCCGCACGCCCCGGGAGAGAAGCGCCGTGTTCGACGACGAGTAGCTATATTCGCTGCCGGTATTCTGGTCCCCCGGCCAGCCCGTGGCCGAATCGGCGATCTGCTGGCGATAGTTGAAGCCGAACTTCAGCTCATGGTTGAGCTTCCCGGTGTTGAAGAACTTGGACATCGTGAGGTTCGCCTGCCTCTGGGGATCTTTGGCCCAGTAGTACCGGTAGTTGTTGTAGTAAGTGCCCTGGTTCCAGTAGGCGTCTCGGCTCGTATCGCCCGGGCAGACGAGCTCCCACGGAGTGTTGTTGCAATCCAGAGAGCCGTTGCCGAGGTCCGTGTAAACGGGACTCTGATAGGCCGCGAAGATCGAGGCGAAGAAATCCGAGGAGAACACGTTGGAGTCCTCGACCTTGTAGAAGTTGGTCGGAATCGTGAGCTGTGTGGCCGCCAGAGGCGCCCGCGTCGCCCCGATGTTCGCGTTCGTTTGGATCCGATCGCTGCGCTGGAAGTAGAGCTGCGCCGCGTTCGCATTGGAGATCTGCCAGTTCAGTTTTGCAGACCAGGGCTCGAGGTTGACCAGAGTCGGAGCGGCGATGGTTCCAAACTGCGTGCTGAAAGCCGTCTGGTTCGTCGAGATCGTCTGGTAGGAGCCTGCGAACCAGAGCCAAAGCTTGTCCTTGACGAGCGGGCCGCCGAGGTCGGCGCCGTATTCCCTAATTAACCGCGTGTTATTGGTGGGCAGGCCCTGGTCGATCGCTTCCTGCGGGGTGTTGGTCGACTGCCAGTTCTTCGAGGCATACAGGTAGCGCGCCGCGCCGTGGATTTCGTTGGTGCCGCGCTTGGTGACGACGTTGATCGTCACTCCGGAGGTCTGTTGCTCGACGAGCGACCCCCCGGTCGCGACCTCGACGTCCTGGATCGTCCCGAAGTCGAAGAACGTGTTGGTGCCGCCGTTCTGACGTTCGAACGGGTTGCCGTAGGTGTTGTCCGTCGTGGTCGCGCCGTCGACCTGGTAAACGACGTTGCCCGAGCCCTTGGTGATGAAGTCGGGCCCGCCCGCAATGCCGCTCTGGTTGCCGGCGACGTTCACGGTGTCGATCTGGACGCCCGGAACCTGCTGGATGAGCGAATAGATGTCCCGCGAGGTTGGGATCTGGGCCAGCTCATCGTGCGAGAAGTTCTGGCCGGTCTCGACCTTGCGCGTGTCGATGAGCGGCGTCGCGCTCGTCACGGTGACGGCCTCCTGCACGCTCGAGAGTTTGAGCTGGACCTCCACCTGGGTGTTCTGGCCTACGGAGACGGTGACGTTCTCGCGCGTGACCGTCGTGAAGCCCGGCATCGTGACGGTCACCGCGTACTTTCCGGGCGGAATCTTCACGAACCGGAAGAGGCCCTGCGCGTCGACGCTCGTCGTCGTCGGCTGGGACGGGCCGATGAGCGTTGCCGTTCCTCCCGGAACCGCGCCTCCCTGCTCGTCGATCACGTTTCCGTACACGTTGCCCGTGTTGCCCTGGGCCAAGAGCGACGCTGCGAGGAGCAGCGCCATGGTCACTGCGAGAAGGACTCCGCGAAACGCCCTCGGCATTGCGACCTCCTGCGATGAGTGTTGAGTCGACTCGAAATTTGTTGGCGTTATGCTATCGCGGATTCGGGCGGTCAAGTCCAAACTCCTCGGAGTCGGGCCGCA
>JANMBR010000295.1:0-7023 GCA_031360505.1 Acidobacteriota bacterium | reverse complement strand
GTCTTTCAGATCATCGAAGGCTTATCTGACGCCGGCGTGCGCGTCGGACTCTCGCGCGACGTGGCGACGGCCCTGACCGTCCAGACCGTGCTCGGCGCGGCGAAGATGGCCGAGGTCCTGAAGGTCCACCCGGCCATCCTGAAGGACCAGGTCACCTCGCCCGGCGGCACCGCGATCGCGGCGCTCCACAGCCTCGAGCGCAACCGCCTGCGGGCGATCCTGATGGATGCCGTCGAAGCGGCGACGGCGCGGTCGAAGGAGTTGGGGCAGGCAACGCGATAGAGCTCAGCGTCTGCCCCCTCTCCCGGCGGGAGAGGGTTGGCGTGAGGGGGGCTCGGTTTCTAGTTCTTCTTCAAATACTCCTGCGGAATCACCGACGGCGCATTCGGGAGGTACTGCGGCGGGATCGGCCTGTCGGGCTTCTCGGTGTCCCAGATGACCGAGGCGATCCACCAGCGGCGGCCGTCGTTGACGAGCTGGATGCTGTTGATGCCGCGCACGAAGGGCTTTTCATCGGAGAGCGCTCGGCGCGACTCGTAGGTCGAGAAGACCTGGCAGACGTTGCCGAAGCAGTCTGTCTTTCGCGCGGCCTCGCGCTCGAAGAAGGACGTCGGTTCGCCCTTCTGCTTGGCCGCAGCGATGGACTTGCGCACGCGCTCCTCGAAGCCATCCACGTCGAGCACGGTGAAGAGCTCGCTGCGCGGGTCCTTCGGCGGCACGAGCATGCCGACCTGCAGGAAAATCGAACGCATCCGCTCCCAATTCGGCCCGCTGTCTTCGCCGTGGCTGACCGATGCGTAGAGCGCGGCGACGATGGCGTCCACCGAGGACCCATCGGCCTCGGAGGGTCGGCCGGCGGTTGGAGCTGCGGCTCGGCGTTCGGGCGGCGGACCCCCGGGCGTCGGCATCTGCTGCGCCTGGGCTTCCGCATTCGGGTCGTGGAGGCGCTGGCGGGCGACGGGCGTTACGCCGGCGGGGGCCATCGGCGGCGGGGGCGACTTCTCGAGCATCTGCGCCGCGAGCGGGGAGGTCACGGCCGCGAGCGCGGCAGCGCCGGCGAATGCGTAGAGCTTTCTCATCGGGTTCTCCTTGTTCATCCTGTGCTTCAGGCGCTCATCCTATTTCACCGCGCGAGCAGAGTCGGTTCAATCGGGTTGCCCTCCCGCTCGTTGTCCCAGGCGAGCGCGGCGATCCACCAGCGGCGACCGTCGCCGACGAGCTGGATGCTGTGGACGCCCCTCGTGAAGGGCTTCGGATCGCCCGGGGTGCGGAGGGTCTCGTAGGCCGAGAAGACCTGGCAGACGTTGCCGAACAGATTTTCGCGCCGCGCGATCTCTCGCTCGGTGAATCCGAGCGTCTCACCCCGCTGCCTGCGTCCCGCGATGTACTTGCGGATCCGCTCCTCGAAAGCGTCGATGTCGAGGACCGTGAACGTCGTCGCGTCGGCAGGCTTCGGAGGCACGACGATGGCCTTCGGGAGAAACAGGGCGCGGAGGCGGTCCCAGTTGGGCTCGTACTCGGGGCCGTGGCTCACGGAGGCATAGAGGGCGGTGACGATGGCGTCGACCGACGAGCCGTCGGGCTGGACGGCCGGCGGCTCCGGCTGCGGGGCGGGCGTGCGCACGGGTGAGGCGATGGCGCCGCTCTGGATCACCGTTGCGACGAGCGCCTGGCCTGCCAGATTGACGACCGGAGTCGCGGGCCCGCACGCGAGCGCCGCAAGCAGAGAGACGACGCCGAGTCGCCTCAGGAGCGCACCCGCCGCGCGAGCCAGCCGTCCACCGAGAAGCGATCGGCCTCGGCGGGGAGCATCAGCACGAAGAGCAGCAGCGCGAGGCGCGGGATGACGTGGGTGTGGAACTCGTAGAGCGGCTCTTTCAGGAGGTGACCGAACGTGACGACGACGAGCACGAGCCCGAGCGCGACGAGCGCATCGCGGACGCGCCAGCCGACGAGCAGCAGCGCCCCCGCCACGAGCTCGACGACGGGGATCGTCACGCCGGCCACCCAGAGGGACCACATCGGCAGGAACGTGTCGGCGTAAGCGTCCACGAACCACTTGTGCGCGTGGCCGGCAGGCGTCAGGGTGAACACCTTGTAGACGCCGGCCATGAAGAAGATGAGACCGAGGACCCCGCGGGCGAAAAGAATTGCCCAGCTGCGGCGCGACGAATCCGAGGACGGCATTGGACTTCCTCCTGCCCCCACCGACTCCGGTAGACTCCGCGGAAATCGCGGCGGGCTTGCGACCCTGAGAACGATACGCCGTTTGCGCCGCGGGAGGACCGATGGACGCGTCCGAGTCGAAATCGCTTCCGGACAACGCCTACCGCCCGCTTTCCCCCGGCGAGATCTACCAGCCCGTCGTCCCCGCCTCGGCGAACCTGCCCGAGACGACCTGGCGCTCGGTCGCCTGGGGCCTTCTCCTCTGCGCGATCTTCACGGCCGCGTCGGCGTACTCGGGCCTGAAGGTCGGCCAGGTCATGGAGGCGGCGATTCCGATCTCGATCCTGGCGATCGGCATGGCGCGCGTCTACGCGCGGCGCTCGACCCTGCTCGAGAACGTGATCATCACCGGCATCGGCGGGGTCTCGGGCGCGGTCGTGGCCGGGGCGATCTTCACGCTGCCGGCGCTGTACATCCTGAATCTCGATCCGCACCCGTGGCAGACGATCTTCATCTGTCTGGCCGGGGGGTGCCTGGGCGTGCTCTTCCTCATCCCGCTGCGCCGCTACTTCGTGCGCGACACGCACGGCCAGTTCCCCTATCCCGAGGCGACGGCGATCACGGAGGTGCTCGTCACGGGCGAGAAGGGGGGTTCGCAGGCGAAGCTGCTGCTGGAGGCCACGGGAATCGCCGCGGTGTACGACTTCTTCGTGACGACGTTCCAGGTCTGGAAAGAGACCGTGGACTTCCGGTTCGTTCCCGCGGTCAACATGCTCGCGGAGAAGGCGCGGATGGTCCTGCGCTTCGACGCCATCGCCTTCATCCTCGGCCTCGGCTACGTGATGGGTCTGCGCGCCTCGACGCTGCTCTGCGCCGGGGGAGTGCTGTCGAACCTCGTGCTGGTGCCGCTCATCTGGTTCATCGGCCAGCACTTCCCGGACGTCGCCGTCTACCCCGCGACGATTCCGATCGCGAAGATGACGGGCACCGAGATTTTCCGCGGTTACGTCCGCTTCATGGGCGTCGGCGCGATCGCGACGGCCGGGATCTTCGGCATCGTCAAGTCGCTGAAGATCGTGGCCGGCTCGTTCTCGATTGCCGCGAAAGCGTTTCGCCAGGGCGAGAGCGGCGGGCTCGAGCGCACCGATCGGGACATGGGCATCGTCAAGATCCTCGTCGGTGTCGTCGTTTCGGCGCTCGCCATCGCGGTCTTCCTCGGCAGCCTGGATGGCCGGTCGGTCATCGTCCTGATCGGGCTCGGCCTGACCCTGGCGTTCTCATTCTTCTTCACGTCGGTCGCGGCCAACGCGATTGCGACGACCGCGCGCAATCCCGTGTCGGGCATGACGATGCTGACGATCATCATCTCTTCGGTCGTGCTCCTCGAGTTCGGCGTCTCCGGCCGGACGGGGATGTTCTTCGTCATGGCGATCGCCGGCATGGTGTGCACGGCCCTGTCCGTCTCGGGCCAGACCGTCACGGACCTGAAGGCCGGCTACTGGCTCGGCTCCACGCCCGCCGCTCAGGAGCGCGCAAAGTTCTACGGCGTCGTCGTGTCGTCGGTCGTCGTCGGCCTCGTGATCGTTGCACTCGCCAAGACGTTCCAGTTCGGCGAGGCCGCTCCGGGCGACGCCCGCCAGGTGCTCGCTTCCCCCCAGGCGTCGATCATGAAGGCGCTCGTCGAGGGCTTCATGAGCCGCCAGCCGGTGGCCTACGTGCTCTTCGGGGCGGGCGCGATGATCGCGGTCGCCATGGAGATGCTGCGCATCCCCCCGCTGACCTTTGCGCTCGGCATGTACCTGCCGCTCGAGTTGAACAGCCCGGCGCTCGTCGGCGGAGTCATCTCGCACTTCGTCACGAAGCGCTCGGAGGAGAAAGGCGGGGTGGCCGGCCGCACGATGCGCGAACGGGCGGTCATCATCGCGTCGGGCCTGATGGCCGGCGGCGCGCTCGGCGGCGTGTTCGGCGCGGCGCTGCGCCTCTTCGGCTGGTACCGGGAGGACCTGATCAAGCTGCCGTTCTACGAGAACGATCCCGTGTCGCAGCTGGTGAGCTCGCTCGGCTTCATCGCCCTCTGCCTCTATCTCTGGTTTGGCGCGATGAAGAAGGAAAAGCCGGCCTGATGGATCGCATCGACCGCCTCACGGCCGATGCGCTGCTCGGCATCGACACGCTGTGGGGCGGCGACGTAATGAACCCGTCCGGCACGGGACGAGCCGTCGTCGACTCGTGGTTCTCGGACGAGCAGCTTCCGGAGGCCTACACGCACGCAACGGCGAAGCGGCTGCGCGAGAGCGGCGGGGTCGCGGCGAAAGAGCCCGATCGCGCGGCGATCGACGGTTTTCTTGCCGCCGTCGACGTAAAGGGCGCGATCGACGCGCTCGGGGCACAGGGCCATGCGCTCGGTGGCCTGCGCGGCGCCTACTTCGACGGGCTCGGGCTCTGTCTTTCCACGATGTGGGACCTCTCGATGGAGATCCTCGGCCGCGGCGAGGCGGTGCCGTACGAGCGCTGCGTGGTCGCCGCGACGGGGAGACCGCCCGAGCCCTCGCGGCCGAACGAGAAGCGCTGGCGCCTCAAGGAGCTGCTCGCGCGCGCCGGCCATCCGTCCAAGACCGGCGACGAACTGCTTGCGGCCGTGGACGCCTGGCGCCACGAGCGGATGGTGCCTTCGAAATCGATCGCGACGCTCGCCAACGCCTTCATCGCGCGTTTCGATGCCGGAACGACGAAGCACCTCGCGCCGCATTTGCCCGAGGACCTGCGGCAGGTCCCGCGCTCGAACATGAAGTTCGTGCCGATCAAGGACGCCTGGTTCTCGGGGTTCATGAACTACGTGGGTCGCGCGCGCAACGCCGACGGCTCGCCGCAATACGAGGCGACCTACGAGATCAACGCTTCTCTCCAGATCTCCGTACCGGAATTCGAGCAGCTCGTCGGACACGAGGTCGTGCCGGGGCACGTCACGACGGGTGCGCTCGTGCAGGGCCTGTACGTGCGCGGCCGGGTCGGATTCGAGGCGACGATCATGGCCATGAACACTCGGTGGGGGACGCTCGCCGAGGGGATCGGCAACAACGCCGTGCTGATGGCGATGGGCCTGACGGAGGTCGAGCAGGTCCCGGACGACGACCTGCAGATCGGCTTGTGGCTCGCGCACCTGCAGGACGACGCGAAGAACCAGTCTTCCTACCTGACGTGGAACGACGGCGTGCCGCAGGCCGAAGTCGCCGTGGCATTGCGACGCGACTTCCTCGTGTCGGAGGAGCGCGCCGGCAAACTCTCCGGAGCGTGGGGGAGGCATCCGCTCTTCGGGCGGATGAACCTGCCGGCCTACCGGGCTGGAACGGAAACGGTCGCGGAGATGCGTCGCCGGTATCCGCCGGCGAAGGTGTTGCCCGCACTTTACGGCTGTGCGGGTCTCGTGGACGTCGTCACCGTCCGCCAGGCGCTCGGCCAGAGGTCCGCATGAATTCGCGACGCACGTTCCTGACGGCGGCAGGGTTGGCGGCGGGTGGTTCGCTCCTCGCCCTCCCGGAGACGAAGAGGCCTGCGGCGCCCGCGCCCGCGCCGATGATCAAGCCGCGCGCGTTGAAGCCCGGCGACACGGTCGGGCTCATCGCTCCGGCCTCGTACATCTTCGACCTCTGGCGGATCGAAGAGGTCACTCCGCGACTGGCGGCACTCGGATTGAAGACGAAGCTCGGCGCGAACGTTCGCGCCCGACGCGGCTTTCTCGCCGGCACGGAGGAGCAGCGCCTGGCGGACCTCCACGCGATGTTCGCCGATCCGGAAGTCGCCGCGGTCTTCTGCCTCGGCGGCGGCTACGGAACCGAGCGGCTGCTTGATCGGATCGACTACGCCTTGATCCGCCGCAATCCGAAGATCTTTCTCGGGTACTCCGACATCACGGGGCTTCATCTCGCCTTCGGAAAGCTCGCGGGCCTGGTGACTTTTCACGGACCGGTCGCGATGTCGTCACTGCCGCCCTGGACGCTCGAAGGATTCAAGAAGGCGCTCTTTGCGCCTGCCCCGATCGGCCTCGTCGAGAATCCTCCGGAGGACGATCCGCTCGCACCGCATTTTCCGCGGCACACGATCGTGCCGGGAAAAGCGCGTGGGCAGACGGTCGGCGGCAACCTCACGTTGATCTCGACGACGATGGGTACTCCGTACGAGATCGAGACGAAGGGAAAGATCCTGCTCATGGAGGACGTTGGCGAAGCGCCCTATCGCATCGACCGGATGATCCTGCAGCTCGGCCTGGCCGGAAAGCTCGCCGAGGCGGCGGGCATCGTGTGGGGGACGTGCACGGACTGCGAGACGTCGACGAACTCGAGCTTCGAGCTCTCCCTTTCGATGTCCGAGGTCCTCGACGATCAGCTCGGCAGCCTCGGCAAGCCAGCCATGGCCGGGCTCGTCTTCGGCCACACGCGGGAAAAGTCCACGATCCCGCTCGGCGTCGAGGCCGAGCTCGATGCGACGGCGAAGACCTTTACGCTGCTCGAGGCCGCGACGACCTGAACCCCGTCATCGATCGAGCCCGCGGTCATCCCACGAGACGGGGTCCTCGCGCGGTTCCATGTGGGTGAACACGTGGGCCCCGGGAAGCTTGCCGCGCACGGCGGCCTCGATCGCCTCGGACAAGTCGTGCCCGCGCTGAATCGTCCAGGTTCCGGGCATGAGCACGTGCATGGAGACGAAGCGGCGGGTACCCGCGATGCGGGAGCGGATCGCGTGGAAGAGGATGCCCTGCTCCTGGAACGGGACGAGCGCGGCGGTGACTTCCTTGCGCTCCTCCTCCGGGAGCGCGGTGTCGAGAAGCGCCAGCCCCGTCTCGCGGACGAGTCTCCAGCC
>JANMBR010000150.1:0-1887 GCA_031360505.1 Acidobacteriota bacterium | reverse complement strand
TCCGCCCGAGGTACGCCAGCGCGAGGCCGAGGACAGCGCGGCGCTGCGGATCATCGGGCGTTGCGCGAAGCTGCTCCTCCGTGGCCTTCCTCGCCTCCTCGGCGTACGTGCGCACCTTTGCCGTATCGCCCTTCAAGGCGTAGGCCTGAAGCAGGCAAAGGGCCCAGGCGCCCCTGTCGTCGTCGAACGCGCTCGGGGTCAGTCGCAGGAGCAGCTCTCGCTGCTCCTCGTCGAGGACCCAGACGAGATCGTAGTAGTTCGCCAGGTAGGCCACGAGCGCGGTGGGCTCGACCTCCTTGGGCGCGGCCTTCACCACGGCCCGGGCACCGCCGAGGTCTCCCTCGCCGAGGTAGGTCATGGCCTTGAACTCGATCATATTGAGGGCGGCAGGCGCGAGAGCGAGACAACGGTCATAGACCTCCCGCGCCTCGGGATAGCGCCGCAAACGAACGAGCGCATCGCCGAGGGCCCCCAGATTGTTGACATCCCGAGGATCGAGACGCGTCGCCTGCCTGAAATGCTCCACTGCCGCATCCCAGCGCCCGAGACCCTGCCCGGCAACCGCCGTTCCCCTGAGAAGGGAGACATCGCCGGGGGCGAGGCGCAGCCCCTTCTCGTACTGGTCCAGGGCCCGGTTGTAGTCTTTGGGAACCAACCGTTCGTAGGCACCGAGGGCCAGGTACCCCTCCGGGCGGTTTGGTGCAAGCGCGACGGCCTTCTCCCCCGCCCGGCGGGCACTCTCCTCGAGCGCAGGCGTGGGTGTGCTATTGGCGTAGAGGAGCGAGTTGGAGTACGAGACCCTCGCCCACGCCTGCACGAAGCCGGGATCCAGCGCCACGGCCTGCTCGTAGAAGCCGAGCATCTTCCGCAGGCTGGGGGGATCGACGGCTCCGCCGTTCCAGATCTCCTCCCCCTTGAGGAATGCGTCGTAGGCGGCGAGGTTCTGCGTGGGCTTCTCGGAAAGCCGCTTCTCCTCGCCTGCTCCGAGGGCGCCGCCAAGAGCCTGAGCCACCTTCGTCGCGATGTCCGACTGCACTGCAAACACGTCGGTGATCGACGCATCGAAAGGCAGCTGCCACTTGGACCTCGGCGCCCCGGAGCTCGAGACTTCGATGAGCTCGGGGCTGACGTGGACGCGGCTACCACCGCCGGCTTTCTCCCAGCGCACCGTGGCTGTCAGGAGGTAACCGACTTCGAGTTCCTCGGCGATCTGCTTTGGCGTCTTCGTCGTCTTCTTGTAGGGCGTCGAGCTGCCGCGGGCGATGACGAAGAGGCCCGGCAATGACGTCAGCTTGCCTCGAATCTCATCCGTGATGCCGTCAGCGAAGTAGTCGTCCTCGGGGGCTCCCAGGTTTTCGAAGGGCAGCACCGCGACACGCTTGACGCCGCTGGCCCCACCACCCTTGTGGGGCCGACGCAGGAGAAAGACACCGCTTGCGGCCAGGACGACGACGGCCGCAACCGCGATGAAAACCTTGCTCTTGCTGGCTGGTGCCGCGGTGGCGTATGAACCGCTTGCGCCGCTCGCCGCACTCGACGACGACTGCTCCGAGAGGTTGAACGCGACGTCCTTCGCCGTCTGGAACCGGTTCTCCCGGTCCTTCTCCAGGCAGTGCTTGACGATGTGGTCCAGAGCCGGCGAGATGTTCCGCCCCGACTGCGTCAGCTCCGGCGGCTCGTCTCTCATGATCGCCGCCATCGTGTCGCTGGCCGTGTCCTTCTTGAACGCCTTCTTGCCCGACAGCATCTCGTACAGGATCGTCCCGAAGGAAAAGATGTCCGAGCGGTGATCGACCGGCAGCCCCCGAACCTGCTCGGGCGACATGTAGCCCATCGTCCCCATCACCGTCCCGGCCTCCGTGTGGCCCGAACCGGTCGGAGCGCTCG
>JANMBR010000135.1:0-1944 GCA_031360505.1 Acidobacteriota bacterium | reverse complement strand
GCCTTGGCGCCGCCCTTGTCCGGCCCGACGTAGTACGTCTTGTCGAAGTAGACCGGGTCCACCTTCGCGATCGGAACGAACTCGACGACCTCGATCGACTGCGTGGACTGCTCCTCGATCGCCTTGAGCTCCTCGGTCGTGAATGTGACGTAGCGGTCTTTCGAGAACTCGTAGCCCTTGACCATCTGGTCGCGCGGCACGATCTCGCCGTCCTTCGTGCATATGTACTGCTGTTTCAGGCGCGCGCCGTCGGCGCCGTGCAGCATGTTGAAAGAAACGCCGGCCGACGCGTCGGAGGCGGCATAGAGCTTCACCGGGATCGAGACCAGCCCGAAAGAGATCGTCCCGGCGGCTATAGGTCTTGCGCTCATGGGTTTAGGACCAAGAAGGGTAACATGGGAGGGGGGTATTCAGAGGGTGTCTCTCGAAAAATACCGGCAAAAACGGTCTGCGGACCGGACCCCCGAGCCCTTCGGCCGCGCGAGCGCCGACCGGCCGCATCTCTTCGTGGTTCAGAAACATGCGGCGACCCGGCTCCACTACGACTTCCGGCTGGAATGGGGCGGGGTCCTGAAATCCTGGGCGGTCCCGCATGGGCCCTGCGCCGACACGTCCGAGAAGCGCCTGGCCATGGAAGTCGAGGACCACCCGGTCGAATACGCCGATTTCGAGGGCGTGATCCCCGAGGGCAACTACGGCGCCGGCGAGGTCATCGTGTGGGACCAGGGCCGGTGGATTGCGCTGGCCGATCCGGAAGAAGGGATGAAGAAGGGCAAGCTGCTCTTCGAGCTCCAAGGCTACAAGCTGCGCGGCAAGTGGACGCTCGTGAGGATGAAGAAGAAGGGCAAAGCCGACGGCAAAGAGTGGCTCCTCATCAAGGAGCGCGACGCCTGGGCCCGAAAGGGCGCAGCGGCTGAATACTCGCAGGAGTCCATCTTCTCGGGCCTCACGCTCGAGGAGCTGGCCTCCGGGGAAAGCCGCGCGGCCGAGGTCCGGGCCGAGCTCGAGCGCTTGAAGGCGCCGCGTCGCCGGGTCCATGCGTCCGCCGTCAAGCTGATGCTCGCCGAGCCGCGCGATGCGCCATTCACGAAGAAGGGCTGGCTGTGGGAGCTCAAGTACGACGGCTATCGGCTGCTGGGCGAGTGCGACGGCGGCGAGGCGCGGCTGCGCCTGCGCAACGGCGGCGACGCGACCGCGACGTTTCCCGAGATCGCGCGGGCCCTGCGCGCGATGCCCTTCTCCTCGCTCGTGCTCGACGGCGAGCTCGTCGTGCTGGACGACAGGGCGCGGCCGAGCTTCGGCCGCTTGCAGAAGCGGGCGCTCCTGCAGCGCCGCCTCGACATCGAGCGCGCCTCCGTCGAGCTGCCGACGACGCTCTTCGTTTTCGACCTGCTCGGCTTCGAGGATTTCGACCTGCGCAATCTCCCGCTCGACACCCGCAAAGCGCTGCTCCAGCGCGTTCTTCCGCGCCTCGGCCCCGTGCGGTACGCCGACCACATCGAACGGCAGGGCGACGCGCTGCTGAAGGAAGTCGCCGGGCTGGGGCTCGAGGGAATCGTCGGGAAGAAGGCGGATTCCACGTACCGCGGCGGGCGCTCGGAAGACTGGATCAAAGTGCGGCTGGATCGCACCGGCGACTTCGCCGTCGTCGGCTACTCCCGGCCCGAGGGCGCGCGCTCCGGATTCGGCGCCCTGCACCTGGCGTGCCTTCGGGACGGCGGCCTCGTCTACACCGGGCGCGTCGGCACGGGGTTCACGGAGAAACAGCTCGGTGAAATCCGCAAGCGCCTCGCCGGTGCCGAACGCAAGACTTCCGCCTGCGCGGGTCCGCTGCCGACTGGCAAGGGCCACGTCTGGGTCGAGCCCGAGCTCGTCTGCGAGGTCCGCTTCAAGGGGCGCACGGGCGACGGCCTCCTGCGGCACCCGACCTTCCTGCGCTTGCGC
>JANMBR010000115.1:0-5162 GCA_031360505.1 Acidobacteriota bacterium | reverse complement strand
GGCCTCCGATCCAGATCGTCGCCAGCGCTTCGAGCTCGAGGCGCGCTCGGCCTCCGCGCTGAACCACCCGAATATCCTGACCGTCTACGACATCGGCGAGGCAGATGGCTCCCTCTACATCGCCATGGAGCTCGTCGAGGGCAAGACCCTGCGCGAGCTCGTCGCCTCCGGCGAACCGCTGCCCACCAAGAAGCTGCTCGACTACGCCGTCCAGACCGCCGAGGGACTCGCAAAGGCGCATGCCGCCGGGATCGTCCACCGCGATCTCAAGCCCGAGAACCTGATGGTGACGAAGGACGGCTACGTCAAGATCCTCGACTTCGGGCTCGCCAAGCTCACGGAACCCGTGTCGCAGGACGCGTCGATCCTCCCGACCGCCATCGCGGCGCCGACGCAGCCCGGCACCGTCATGGGCACGGCCGGGTACATGTCGCCCGAGCAGGCGAGCGGACAGTCGGTCGACTACCGTTCCGACCAGTTCACGCTCGGCGCAATCCTCTACGAGATGGCGACCGGCAAACGCGCCTTCCAGAGAAAGACGGGCGCCGAGACGCTCGTTGCGATCATCAAGGAAGAGCCCGAGCCGCTGCAGCAGCTCGCGCCCAAGGCTCCAGCTCCCGTGCGCTGGATCGTCGACCGCCTCCTCGCGAAGGACCCCGAAGAACGCTACGCCTCGAGCAAGGATCTCGCGCGCGATCTCAAGAGCGTGCGTGACCACCTGACCGAGACATCCTTCTCCGGAGGACTCGAGGCCGCCGAACCCGCGAAGGCGCGCCGCCGCGGCTGGGCCCTGCCCGCGATGGCTGCACTCGTCGTCGGGATCGCCGCGGGCTTCCTGCTGCGCAGCCTCATGGGCGCGAAAACGGGTCCCCCTCCAGAGATCAAGCGCCTGACCTACGCGCGCGGCGCCATCCGCACCGCCCGTTTCGCTCCCGACGGGCAGACCATCGTCTACGGCGCGGCGTGGGAGGGCCTCCCCCTCGAGATCTTCTCGACGCGCGCGGGCAGTTCCGAGTCGCGCTCGCTGGGGCTGCCGAGCGCGGACGTGCTCGCCATCTCGTCGACGGGAGAGCTCGCGATCTCCCTGCATCGGCGCTACATGTTCGGCTTCCAATCGGTCGGAACGCTGGCGCGCGTGCCGCTCGCGGGCGGCGCGCCGCGCGAGGTCCTCGAAGACGTGGAGGACGCGGACTGGTCGCCCGACGGCGCGAACCTCGCCGTCACGCGCGTCGTGGGCAACCGGGGCCGCGTCGAGTACCCCGTCGGAAAAGTGCTCTACGACACGGCCGGCTGGGCAAGCAGCGTCCGCGTCTCGGCGGATGGACGCCTCCTCGCCTTCATCGACCACCCGCAGAAGGGCGACAACAACGGCACCCTGAAAGTGGTCGATGTGAACGGGAAAGTCAGGTTGAACGGCCCGTTTTCCATCCGCGGGCTTGCCTGGTCGCCGCGCGGGGACGAGGTCTTCTCGAGCGGGAGCGGGGGCGTCGAGGCGACATCCCTCAACGGAAAGAGCCGGATGGTCTGGCCCGCTCCCGGCGGCGGCGTCGCCGACATCGCCCGCGACGGCCGCATCCTTTGCATGCTCAACTCCTCGCGACGCGAAATGGTGGGCCTGGCTCCGGGCGAGAAGGCCGAGCGCAACCTGACCTGGCTCAACTGGTCGTTCCCCATCGACATTTCCTCGGACGGCGGCACCATCCTCTTCAACGAGCAGAACCTCGAGCCCATGGGCATCTACCTGCGAAAGCTCGACGGCTCGCCCGCCGTCCGCCTCGGCGAAGGCAACGCGATCGTCTTTTCGCCGGACGGCCACTCGGCGCTCTCGATCAAGGAACTCGCGACCGGCCAGTTCACGATTCTGCCGACCGGCGCCGGAGAGCCCAGGGAGCTCGCAAAGACCGGCATCGCCTGGCAGTCCGCAATGTATTTTCCCGATGGCCGCCGGATTCTCATCTCGGGCAACGAGCCGGGACACGGTTCCCGGCTCTTCGTCCAGGACATTTCGGGCGGCAAGCCCCGCCCCATCACTCCGGAAGGTGTCAGTTTCATCTTCAACACGCTGGCTCCGGACGGGAAATCGGTCGTGGCCACGGGACCGGACCGCCGGCTCGCCATCTACCCGATCGAGCCCGGTGAGCCCCGACCGCTGCCGGGGCAGGATCCCCAGGACGTCCCACTGCGGTGGACGCCCGACGGGAGCGCGATCTTCGTCTACCACCCGTCCGCACCGCCCTTGAGAGTCGAAACAATCGACGTCAAGACGGGACGGCGCACGCTCTGGAAGGAGCTCCGGCCTCCGGACCCGTCCGGCGTCGAGCAGGTCGGCCCGATCCAGATCTCTCCGGACGAGAAGTCTTACGTTTATTCGTACCGGCGCACGCTCGACGAGCTCTACCTCGCAACCGGATTGAAATGAGCCTCGCCGCGGGAACGAAGCTCGGGCCCTACGAGATCCTCGCGCCGCTCGGGGCGGGCGGCATGGGAGAGGTCTATCGCGCGCGCGATGCGAAGCTCGGGCGAGAGATCGCGATCAAGGTGCTTTCCGCGGCGACCGCCTCGGATCCGGATCGCCGCCAGCGCTTCGAGCTCGAGGCGCGCGCGGCTTCGGCGCTGAACCACCCGAACATCCTCACGGTCCACGACATCGGCGAAGCCGACGGCACGATCTATATCGCGATGGAGCTCGTCGAGGGAAAGACTCTGCGCGAGCTCGTCGCCTCCGGCGACCCGCTGCCGACGAAGAAGCTGCTCGACGTTGCCGCCCAGACGGCCGAGGGCCTGGCCAAGGCCCACGCGGCCGGCATCGTCCATCGCGACCTGAAGCCCGAGAACCTGATGGTGTCGAAAGACGGCTACGTCAAGATCCTCGACTTCGGCCTGGCCAAGCTGACCGAGACCGTCTCGCAGGACGAGTCGATCGCGCCGACCGCGATCGCGGCGCCGACGCAGCCCGGCACCGTCATGGGCACGGCCGGGTACATGTCGCCCGAGCAGGCGAGCGGACAGTCGGTCGACTACCGCTCCGACCAGTTCGCGCTCGGCGCAATCCTCTACGAGATGGCGACCGGCAAGCGCGCCTTCCAGAGAAAGACCGGCGCCGAGACGCTCGTCGCGATCATCAGGGAAGAGCCCGAGCCGATCGGCCAGCTCGCGCCGAAGGCCCCGGCCCCCGTGCGCTGGATCGTCGAGCGGCTGCTCGCCAAGGACCCGGAGGAACGCTACGCCTCGACGCGCGACCTCGCGCGGGAGCTCGAGAGTGTGCGCGACCACCTGACGGAGACCTCCTTCTCCGGAGGCCTCGAGGCCGCCGAGCCCGCACGAGCGAGGCGCCGCGGCTGGCTCATGCCCGCCTTGCTCGCGCTCGTGCTCGGAGCGGCGCTCGGCGTGGTCGTCAAGCAAGTGCTGGGAGGCAAGCCCGCGCCCGCGATCCAGTTTCAGCAGCTGACGTTTCAGCGCGGACAGGTCCAGACGGCGCGCTTTGCGCCCGACGGGCAGACGATCGTCTACGCCGCCGCCTGGGAGGGCCGTCCGCCCGAGGTCTTTACGACGCGGCCGGACAGCGCCGAGTCGCGGTCCCTCGGGCTGCCGGGAGCCACGGTGCTCTCGGTCTCGTCGGCCGGCGAAATTGCCGTCTCGCTGAACCGCCATTTCGTCATCGGCTACGAGGGGACGGGCACGCTCGCGCGCGTGCCGCTGGCCGGGGGTTCGCCGCGAGAGGTTCTCGAGAGCGCCCAGGACGCCGACTGGTCTCCCGACGGCAAGGAGCTGGCGGTGTGCCGCGTGGCCGGCAACCGGAGCCGCGTCGAATACCCCGTCGGCAAGGTTCTCTACGAGGCGGCGGGATGGGTGCGGGGCGTCCGCGTTTCCCCGGACGGCCGGCTGCTCGCGTTCGTCGACTGCGCGCAGCGCGGCAACAACGACGGCCACCTCAAGATCGTGGACACGAGCGGCAAGCTCCGCCTCGACGGACCCCTCGTGAGCGGCGCCGGCGCGCTCGCCTGGTCGCCGAAGGGAGACGAAGTGTGGTACGGCGCAATCGACGCCATTTCCCTCGCCGGAAAGGTCCGCCCCGTCTGGAGCTCTCCGAATGCGTCGCTCGAGGATCTTTCGCGCGACGGCCGTGTGCTCGTCAACGAGTCCACCGCCCGCCGCGAGCTCGTCGGCTTCGGCCGCGACGGAAAGCCGCACGAGCTCACTGCGCTCAACTGGTCGTTTCCGAGCGACATCTCCCCCGACGGCAACACCGTTCTCTTCAACGAGCAGATCCGCCAGCCGCCCGGCGTCTATGTGCGCAAGCTCGACGGGTCGCCCGCGATCCGCCTGGCCGACGGCGAGGGCTACGGATTCTCCCCGGACGGCCGGTTCGCCCTGACGGTCAAGGTCCCCGAGCGCCGGTTGATCACGCTCGTCCCGACGGGCGTGGGCGAATCGAAAAGCCTGGACGTCGGCGACCTCACCTTTGCCTGGGCCAACTGGTTCCCGGACGGAAAGCGAATCCTGGTCAACGGCAGGGAGGGCGGCAAGGGCGGGCCGCGCCTGTTCGTCCTGGACGTGACCGGGGGCGCGCCACGGCCGATCTCGCCGGAGGGGGTCTCGATCACTCTGCAGACCATCTCCCCCGACGGCCGGTCCGTCGTGGCCCGCGGGCCGGACGGTCGGATCACCATCTACCCGGCCGAGCCCGGAAGCGAGCCGCGGTCCGTCCCCGGGGTCGAACCGGAAGAGATTCCGATTCGATGGACGGCCGACGGGCGCTCGATCTACGTCTCGCGGCTCTCGGCGCTGCCCGGGATCATCGACATCGTCGAGATTGCCACCGGGCGTCGGACGAAGTGGAAGGAATTCCAGCCGGTCGACGTGAGCGGCGTCGAGCAAGCGGGCCCGGCGATGATCTCGCCCGACGGCACGACCTACGTGTACTCGTTCCGGCGCGTGCTCGGGGACCTCTTTCTCGCGACGGGAATGCGCTGAAGTTCAGCCGAGCGAGCCCACCGCGGCGCGCGCGGCGGCGAGGTACACCGGCTTCGGATTCAGCGCGTATTCGCGCAGGCACGCCTCGGTGAACTTGATCGCGTGCTCGTCGCCGGTCGCGAGCGCGCGGTCCACGAGGTCGTCCCGGTCGCCCTTCGGCGCCGGCGGCGGCGCCGGGCTCGTCCACT
>JANMBR010000086.1:0-25713 GCA_031360505.1 Acidobacteriota bacterium | reverse complement strand
GGGAATCTCGATCGCCGCCTGCTACCTGCTCGGCACGATCTCCATCCTCTGGGCGCTGCCGAAGAGCGAGGTCTCGATCCTCTCCGGCGTCAACCAGGCCATCACCAAGGCGGGCGCCGCGCACGGGCTGCCCTGGCTCGGCGCACCCATGGCGCTCTTGATGACGCTCGCGGGCCTCGGCGGCATCGGAGCCTGGCTCATCGCAACGGCGCGTCTGCTCTTCGTCGGCGGCCTCGACCGGTATCTTCCGCCGATCTTCGCGAAGACCCATCCGAAGTGGAAGACGCCCTGGTTCGCCATGGTTTTCCAGGCCGCCTTTTCCGCGATCTTCATCATTGCGGCGACACAGGGCGCGACGGTCAAGGAGGCGTACCTGAAGCTCGTCAACGCCACGCTCATCGTCTACTTCATGCCGTACATGTACATGTTCGCGTCGGCCATCAAACTGCGCTCGAAAATCGCGAATCAGGCCGGTGCCGTCCCCGTTCCCGGCGGAAGGGCCGGGAGCCTTTTCTGGAACGGTCTCGGGTTCTTCACCACCGCCGTGGCGATCGTCCTCGCGCTCATCCCGCCCGCCGACACCCCCGACAAGATGGGATTCTTCGTCCAGGTCTTCGTGGGCTCCTTCGGGTTCCTCGCGGCCGGATTCGTCCTTTACGCGCTCGCCGAGCGCCGCCGCCTCCGCACCGAAGGGGCCGCTCCCGCCTGACCGGGCGATAGAATCCGGCCCAGATTCGGAGGGTTGAGCCGCGATCGCTGGAATGGATGCGTTATGATTCCATTTCGGAACCAAGCGGAGGAACCGTGGCCACGATCACCGTCAAGGACCTTTCCGACAAGCTGCATCGCCAGCTCAAGGCGAGGGCGCTGCAGCAGCACCGCAGCCTGAACAGCCACATCATCGCGGTCCTGGAATCGGCCACGATGCCGCAGAGGGTCGACCCCGAGGCGCTGCTCGCCCGGGCAACGGCCCTGCGGGATCGCGTCGGCGGACGACTGACAGACTCCGATCTGGCCGTGCTGCGCAACACCGGGCGCCGATGATCGTCGTGGACACAAACGTCCTCGCCTACCTCTGGCTGCCGGGAGATCGAACCGCGCAGGCGGAACGACTCCTGCGCAGCGACCCCGACTGGAACGCGCCGCTGCTGTGGCGCTCCGAGTTTCGCAACGTGCTCGCGGGCAGCCTGCGCCGCGGGGACCTCGATCTCGAGACGGCGCTGCGGATCACGGACGAGGCCGAAGGCCAGATGCACGGCCGGGAGTTCACGGTCCCCTCCGCGCAGGTCCTGACCCGCGTCGCATCGTCGGACTGCTCGGCATACGACTGTGAGTTCGTCGTGCTCGCCGAAGAACTCGGCGTGCCGCTTTTCACCTCCGACGCGAAGCTGCTGCGCTCCTTTTCGGCGGTCGCGAAGCCGCTCGGAAACCCGTGACGCTCGGCCCCGGCACCCGCCTCGGTCCCTACGAGATCCTCGCGCCGCTCGGCGCGGGCGGCATGGGAGACGTGTACCGGGCGAAGGACACACGGCTCGGGCGCGAGGTTGCGGTCAAGGTTTTACCCGAGCACCTCTCGCGCGACGCCGACCTCGTGCGGCGGTTCGAGCAGGAGGCGAAGGCGGTCGCCGCTCTCTCGCACCCGAACGTGCTCACGCTGTATGACTTCGGCCGCGAGGGCGACCGGCTCTATGCCGTCACGGAACTGCTCGAGGGCGAGACGCTGCGCACGCGACTCGCGCACACCGCCCCCGCGTGGCAGAAGGCCGTCGAGATCGCCGTCGCGGTCGCCGATGGCCTTTCGGCGGCGCACTCGCGCGGCATCATTCATCGCGACATCAAGCCGGAGAACATTTTCCTCACCTCCGACGGACGGGTGAAGGTGCTCGACTTCGGCCTCGCGCGCTGGAAGCCGGCGGCTTCGAAGGACGAGACCTCGGCGCCGACGTCCGCGGGCGGCACCGAGCCCGGCTACGTGATGGGAACCGTCGGCTATATGTCCCCAGAGCAGGTCCGGGGCGACACGGCAGACGTCCCGAGCGACATCTTCGCGCTCGGCTGCGTCGTCTACGAGTGCGTCGCGGGCCGCAAGCCCTTCGCCGGCAAGACGAGCGCCGAGACGATGGCGGGGATCCTGCGTGATCCGGTTCCCGAGCTCTCCGTGGCCGACCCCGCGTTTCCCAGGGACCTCTCTCGCATCGTCTCCCACTGCCTCGAGAAGGAAGCGGGCGAGCGTTTCCAGTCCGCGCGCGACCTCGCATTCGCCCTGCGCGCGGTTCAGGAGCAGGCGGCGAGTCCTCGCGTGTCTTCGGGGCGTTCTCGGCGCGGGATCGACTCGATCGCGGTACTTCCGCTCGTCAATGCAAGCGGCGACGCCGAAACCGAATACCTGAGCGACGGCATTACCGAAGCCATCATCATGCGTCTCTCGCGGCTGAGCGGCCTGCGCGTGATGGCGAGGAGCAGCGTCTTTCGCTACAA
The DNA here is from genome assembly GCA_031360505.1 of Acidobacteriota bacterium. GTDB lineage: Bacteria > Acidobacteriota > Thermoanaerobaculia > UBA5066 > Gp7-AA6 > DAHUXD01. Next base: position 23,235 of record JANMBR010000086.1, on the reverse strand, counting down.
GGGGCGCGACGTCGATCCGCTGGAGGCGGGCCGTGCTCTCGGGGTCGGAGCCATCGTCACGGGCCGCGTGCTCCAGCGCGGAGACAACCTGGTGATCAAGGTCGAGCTCGTGGACCTCTCCGACGAGTCGCAGCTCTGGGGGGAGCAATACAGCCGCAGGATGGCCGACGCGCTCGCGATCGAGAACGAGATCGCGGGACAGATCTCGGAGAACCTCCGGCTCAAGCTCACGGGCGAGGAGAAACAGAATCTCGCGCGTCCGGCGACGGAAAGCACGGAAGCCTACCGCCTGTATCTGCAGGGGCGCTTCTACTGGAACAAGCGCACCGAGGACGGGATCCGAAGAGGAATCGACTTCTTCCGGCGCGCGATCGAGGCCGATCCCGAGTACGCCGTGGCCTACGCGGGGCTGGCGGACAGCTATGCGGTCCTCGGGTTCTATACGATCGTCGCCCCCGAAGAGGCTTTCCCGAAGGCACAGGCCGCGGCACGGCGCGCGCTCGAGCTCGACCCGACACTCGCCGAGGCGCGCGCGCCCCTGGCCTATGCAACGCACTACTACGACTGGAAGTTCGAGGAGGCCGAGCGGGAGTACCTGCGCGCCATCGCCGAGCGGCCGAACTCCTCGGTCGCTCATCTGTATTACGCAAACCTGCTCACGACCGAAAAGCGGTTCGAGGAGGCGCTCGAGCAGTTCCGCAAAGCCCTGACGATCGACCCGCTCTCGCTCATCACTCAGACCGCCCTGGGCTGGACCAACTATTACGCGCACCACTACGAGGAGGCGACGCTACCGCAGCGCAAGGTGCTCGAGATGGACCCGACGTTCGTCGTCGCCCACAGGATCCTCAGCATGGCGCTCGAGAAACTCGGTCGTTTCGACGAAGCCATCGAAGAGGCCCGCCGCGCCGCCGACCTCTCCGGCGGCAGCACGCTCTATGCGACCGATCTCGCCCACCGCCTCGCCGCCGCTGGCCGCCACGATGAGGCCCGCGCGATCGTCGCCCGGCTCGAGGCCGACGCGGACAACCGCTACGTCGGCCCCTCGGGCCTCGCCGCCGTCTACCTCGCCCTCGGCGACCGCGAGCGGGCGCTCTCCCTCCTGGAAGAGGCTCTGCGCCAACGCTCGCACTGGCTGACCCTCCTCGACCTGGATGCGGATTTCGACGCCCTACGCGACGAGCCGCGCTTCATCGCGGTATCCCGGCGGGTGAAGGGCGAGTGACCCTGGCGCGGCGCTTCGGGTTACGAAACAGTGATCGATCAGTGTTTTGTAGGATAAACTGAACCGGGAGGCCCTCATGGCGCACGCCGTCGTTTCGCCGAAATTTCAAGTCGTCATTCCGAAAGCGATCCGCCGGGATATCGGCCTCCAGTCCGGCCAGGTCGTTCAGATCATTGCCAAGGGGGGCGTCATCACGATGGTCCCGGATCAGCCGGTCGGCCGGATGCGGGGATACCTGAAGGGCATGCGGACCTCGGCGCTGCGCGAGAAGAAGGACCGCTCGTGATCGTCGTCGACTCGTCGGGCTGGATCGAATACTTCACCGAAGGCCCGAACGCGAAGCGTTACGGCCGTTACCTGGAAAAGCCGGCGGACCTCCTGACACCGACGATCGTTCTCTACGAGGTCTACAAATTGATCAAGCGCGAGCGCACGGAGGAGGAAGCTCTCCTGGCAGCGGCCCAGATCCAGAAGACACGCATGGCCCCTCTGTCCGAATCGCTCGCACTCACGGCCGCCGACCTGAGCCTGGAGCGTCGCCTCGCCATGGCGGACGCGATCGTCTATGCGACCGCTCAGGCCGAGGGCGCCGAGCTGGTGACTGGGGACCGGGATCTCCAGGGCTTACCCGGCGTGACGTACCTGCCGAAGGCCTCCCGGTGAGAGAGCTTCGGACCGCATGACGCTCGCCGCCGGCACGCGCCTCGGCCCCTACGAAATCCTTTCGCAGATCGGCGCGGGCGGCATGGGCGAGGTGTATCGCGCCCGGGACCCGCGCTTGAACCGCGACGTGGCGATCAAGGTGCTCCCTGCCTCCTTCTCCGAGGACCCCGACCGCCTGCGCCGCTTCGAACACGAGGCCAAGGCCGCGGGCGTGCTGAATCACCCGAACGTGACCGCGGTCTACGACATCGGAACGGACGCGGAGGGAGCGCCGTACGTCGTCCAGGAGCTGCTCGAGGGCGAGACGCTGCGCGCCGCGCTCGCGGCCGGCAAGCTGCCGCCACGCCGCGCGGTGGACTATGCGATCGGCATCGCGCGGGGACTGGCGGCCGCTCACGAGAAGGGCATCGTGCACCGGGACCTGAAACCGGAAAATCTCTTCGTCACCGCCGACGGCAACGTCAAGATTCTCGACTTCGGCCTGGCCAAGCTGTCCGAGCCGACCGGCGTGGGGACCCAGACGAACCTGCCCACCGCTACTCCCGGCACCGAGCCTGGCGTCGTCCTCGGGACGCTCGGCTACATGTCGCCCGAGCAGGTGCGCGGCAAGGGAGCGGATCACCGATCGGACATTTTCGCCTTTGGCGCGATTCTCTACGAGATGTTGTCGGGAAATCGCGCGTTTCGCGGCGACTCGGCGGCGGACACGATGTCGGCGATCCTCAAGGAGGACCCGCCCGAACTCTCCGTCACGAACCAGAGCGTTTCGCCGGCGCTCGAGCGAGTCATCCGGCACTGCCTCGAGAAAACGCCGGAGCGGCGCCTCCACTCCGCGCACGACCTCGCCTTCGAGCTCGAGTCCCTGACCCAGACGTCCGGAACGGTCGCTTCCCTGCCGGCGCGTCGCTCGCCCCGACTCGCACGCCTTGCGGCTGTCGCGGCGGCGGTGGCCGCCATCGTGGCGGCGTTCCTGATGGGACGCCGCGCGTCGCCGGCTCCAGCGGTCGGCTTCGCGCCGCGAACCTACCTGCAGCTCACGAGTCTGAGCGGCATGGAGACGTCTCCGGCCGTCTCTCCGGACGGGCAGGTCGTCGCGTTCGCCAAGATCACGAATCGCAAGACCCACATCTGGACCCAGAGATCCGGAGGACAGAACCCCACCGACCTGACGCCCGACTGCGACGAGGGAATTGGCTGGCCGGCCTTCTCGCCCGATGGGAACCTCATCGCCTACTCCTCGCGGTGCGGGGGCAGCGGAGTCTTCCTCATCGGGACGACGGGTGAGAGCGCCCGCCGGCTGACGACCCTGGGCGACAATCCAGCCTGGTCCCCGGACGGCCGCGAGATCGTGTTCAGCACGGAATCCGGCTGGGCGCCCTACAACCGGGCCACGACGAGCGAGCTCTGGGCCGCGGACGTCGCGACGGGGAAAACACGGAAGCTCTTTGCCGGCGACGCAGTTCAGCCGGCCGTCTCGCCCCATGCGCTCCGCATCGCGTACTGGGGGCTCCCGCAGACCGGGAGCCAGCGCGACGTCTGGACGATTCCGTACGGCGGTCTCGCCTCCGGGCAGACGCCCGTGGCCGTGACACAGGACGCGGCCGTCGACTGGAATCCGGCCTGGTCCGCGGACGGGCGCTTTCTCTACTTTCTCTCGAACCGCGACGGCTCGATGAACCTGTGGCGTGTGCCGATCGACGAGAAAACGGGCAAGACCCTTGGCGCCCCGGAGCCGCGCACGCTGCCGGCGCGCGAGGTGGGCGGATTCGGCCTCTCGCGCGACGGGCGGCGGCTCGCCTACGTCGCCTCGGAGCTCACGTACTCGCTGGAGCGTCTCGCGATCGACCCGGCGAGCGGCGAGGCGCGGGGCCAGCCCGTGGAGGTCATCCAGACTTCCAGGGCGATCGCGTCGGCCGACACGTCGCCCGACGGCAAGCTCGTCGTCTTCGACTCGCAAGGATCCGTGCAGGAAGACATCTTCCTCGCGCAGGCTGATGGCACGAAGGTTCGCCATCTGACCGATGACGCCGCTCGCGACCGGACCCCGAGCTTCCTGCCGGAGGGCAAGCGGATCGTCTTCCAGTCGGACCGAGGCGGGAACTGGGACATCTGGACGATCCTCCCGGATGGGAGCGGTCTCACACAGGTGACCCGCAGCTCGATCGCAGCCCTCTCCCCGTCTTCATCGCCCGATGGGCGCCGCATCGCAGCGAACGATGGCACAGACGTGCTGATCTTCGAGCTCGACGACAAGGGGGGCCTTGCGACTGAGCGGAGGCTTCCGCGGCCTCCGGGCACCGAGCTTCCGACCGCGGCCGGGTGGACTCCGGACGGTAGAAAACTGCTCGTCACGCTCAGTCGAATCGATGGGACCGTCGCAGGCCTCGCGCTCTTCTCGCTCGACAGCCGGAGTTGGGAGACTCTGCCCGCCCTTCCGGGCATGACCTCCCTTGCGAGCTTCATGCCGCCGGACCGCCTGGTCGCTCAGACTCTCGAGGGAATCGTGCTCGGCAAGCTCTCGGGTGGCCCCGCGCGCCTTCTTGCGGCTCACCCGCCGAGTGGGACTTACATCAACTACCTGCTCAATCGGACCGGAACCGTCCTCACTCTCGTACGCGTCCACGAGAACGCGGACATCTGGATGGCGACCTCGCCGTGAGCCGATGACAACTTTCCTGCTGCTCGGTCTCCTGCTCGCATCGCCTGCGGCGCCCTGGCCGACGAAGTCCTGGCCCGAAGCGACGCCGGAGTCGCAGGGGCTGGACCGTGCCGTGCTCGATGTCTTCGACGCCGAATTTGCCGCCGGAACGCATGGCTACGTCGACGCGATGCTCGTCATCCGCCGCGGGCGCGTCGTGTACGAGAAGACTTACGACCGTTCCGGCGACTACGACAAGCTCTTCGTCGACAAGGGCGCGCCCGGGATCTACAACTACTACGACCCGGGCTGGCACCCGTACTACAAGCGGACGACGCTCCACACGATGCAGTCGGTCTCGAAGAGCGTGACCTCGGCGCTCATCGGGATCGCGATCGGGCGCAAGGAACTCCCGGGCGTGGACGCGAAGATGATGCCGTTCTTCTCCGCGTTCCAGATCCCGCAGGACCTGCGCCGCGACCGGATGACCCTTCGCGACGTGCTGACGATGACGACCGGGATTCGCTGGGACGAAGAGTCCACCGAGTACACCGACCCCGCGAACAACTGCGCCGTGATGGAGGGCAAAGAGGACTGGGTCCGGTACGTTCTCGAGCAGCCGATGGCCGAGGATCCCGGAAAGGTCTTCGTCTACAACAGCGGCGCCACGATGCTGCTCTCCGAGCTCATCCGCAAGACGACCGGCAAAGAGGCCGACGACTACGCGAAGGAGCATCTCTTCGCCCCGCTCGGCATCGAGTACTTCTGGAAGCGCACGCCGAAGGGCCTCGCCGACACGGAGGGCGGGCTGTATCTCGCGCCGCGGGATCTCGCGAAGATCGGATACCTGTATCTGAAGGACGGCATGTGGGACGGAAAGCGCATCCTGCCCGAAGGCTGGGTGAAGGCCTCGACGGCGCAGAGCACGCACACCCCGGACGGGTCATACGGCTACGGCTACCAGTGGTGGGTGATGCCCGGGAAGGGCGCCGGGACGTACGACGCCTACGCCGCGTGGGGGTATGGCGGGCAGCTCCTGATCGTCGTGCCCGAGCTCGAGCTCATCAGTGTCTTCACCGGCTGGAACATCTACGACAAACCGTCGCTCGATCCGAGATTCGCTCTCGGACGTGTGCTGGCGGCCCTCAAGAAGTGAAGTTCCTTCTCGTACTCGCCGGACTCGCCGTCGTCGTGTTCCTCGCCGACCGGCTGCTGCTCTGGATGGAGTGGAAGGGCTGGATCGACTATCGACGGACGTATCCCGGCCGCTTCAACTCAGGACAGGTGGGACCGGCCTTTCTCGCGATCCAGGGATTGCTCGAGCCCGAGAAGCGGCACGCGGCCGAGGAGCAGACGGCGGTGAAGACGGAGCGGGATGACGCGGGCGGGCCCGGAGACGCCCCTCACCCCTTCCCTCTCCCGCCGGGAGAGGGAGTTCATAGGTGAGATCCTTCCCTTCAATTTGTGAGGGTGATCCCCGCGCTACTTGATCGCCACTGCCAGCGTGTCGTGATGCAACGCGATCAGCGTTCGCAAGTACGGCCCGATCCCCTTTGATCCATCGAACCCCGCGGCCTTGGCCGCCTCTTCCTGCTTCGCCGCCGGTATGTCTGCGCTCTCGGCGTAGTGCTTCAAGTCGCGATACCCGCCGATCGTGAAAAGGTCCCACGGCGCGCCGCAGTCGCGCACGAAGATGAGGTTCTGCGGCAGGTCGAGGCGCTTCGAGTAGTCGTTTTCCATCTCGCGCTGGTGGTACAGCTCGGACCGCTTTCCGGCGAGCGCCTCGAACATCTCGACATGGAAGTACCCGGCCGATCCCAGCTGACCGCGCACTTCCGACAGCGGCGGCCCGGAGACGAAGACGTCCTCCTGCCACGCGATGTCGTCCTGGAGCTTCGCGAGAACCGCGGCGGCTGCGGTGCGAGCCTTCTCGCGCTTCGCGATCCGCTCGGGCGCGTAGTACTCGCCGAAGTTCCCCATCGGGAACAGCAGGAGCAGGTCCCAGCGATCGCCCTGGCTGTGGCGCATGGCGATCGGCGGTTCGTCGCCCCCGTCCTTCGAGCCCGGCCAGCCAGCCTTGTAGAGATCCACGACCTCCAGAAGCTTGCCCGGGGCGGCCTGGATGAAGGTCGTCCGGTAGAGGTATCCGCCGAATACAGGCGTCGACACGGGCAGCAATCGCAGGGACAAGACGAGAGCGGCGGTCAGCATGTTTCTACCATTATGGTAGAATTCTACCATCATGGCACTGAACATCAAGGACCCTGAAACGGTACGGCTGGCCACCGAGGTTGCGGAAATGACCGGCGAGAGCAAGACCGGCGCAATCCGCTCCGCGCTGGCGGATCGCAAGGAACGTCTGGCCTACCGAGTGGGAAAGAGGGACAAGCGCAAGGAGCTTCTTCGGATTCTCGAAGAGGAAATCTGGCCGTCGATCCCGCGGTCCGTGCTCGGCAAGAAGATCTCGAAGAAAGAGCAGGAGAAGATTCTCGGATTCGGTCCGGAGGGCTTCTGATCCTCGACACGTCGGCGATCATCGCCATCCTGATCCGGGAGGCGGGGTGGGAGGGGCTTTTCGACCGCTTGTCTGCGTCACCGGCCGTGGGCGTGGGTGCGCCGACACTGGCCGAAGCGAGCCTCGTCCTGACCACCCGCCTGGGCGTGGAGGGAAAGCGCCTCCTGGCACTCCTTGTCCTGGAATCCGAGATCGCGGTCGTCCCCTTCGGAGATGCCCACTGGAAGGCGGCAGCGGATGCCCACCGCCGATACGGCAAAGGCCATCACCGCGCTGGCCTGAACTTCGGCGACTGCTTGAGCTACGCCACCGCGAAACTCGCCGGCCAGCCCCTGCTCTGCACGGGCTCCGATTTCGCGAAAACCGACCTCCCGATCGCCTGATCCGACCCGCCCAAAGGGCGTTTTGTGCCCGTCTGTGCTAACATTTTTGAATTACACGCATGAAATTCAGCACTGTCATTGCACGGAGCTTCTCGACGGCGGAGGTCGCGCGGCTGACTGGCCTCACGGCCAGGCAGCTCGACCATTGGGACCGTAAGGGATTCCTGCGCCCATCGCTCGAGCAGGCGAGCGGATACGGGTCGACGCGGCGCTATTCGTTCGCCGACGTCGTGCGCCTGCGCGTGGCCGCGCGCCTGCGCGCAAGCGGTGTCGGCCTCTCCCGGATCCGGCGGTGCGCACAGGCCCTGGCGCGCCTGGATCCGAGCGCGGATCTGGGCCGCGTGCGCCTGATGGTCGTCGGCACGAGCGTGCTCTGGGCCCGGTCGGACCGTGAAGTCGTGGATTTGCTCAAAGACGGACAGCTCGTCCTGGTCTGTTCACTCGGAGACGCCGTTGCCGAGGCGGCCGGCGCCGTCGCCCGGCTTTCGCGCGAAGCCGAGCGAGCAGACTTTCCGGCGGCGCGGCCCCAGAGAAAGAAGTCGAGCCTCTAGCGAGAGCGAGTTCGGGCTGCCGGGCAGAGGACGGAGAGGAACATGCGGGAGACCGAAGATCTTGGCGCACGGATCGCCAGCCTCGCGCGGCTCGGACGCCAGCGCGACTTTTCGCTGGCCCGCTTCCGCAAGTCGCTGGACGCGATCGCCCGCAACGGCCAGCGCGGAGAAGTGCTGCGTCAGCTGCTCGCGGACTGGACCGGAATCCCCTTCGAGGCCGATGAAGCGTTCGAGCGCTGGAGCGAGATCGAACAGCTGATTCCCGGCCTGCGCGAAAAGTTCGGATCTCCGCTCGGCCTCCAGACCGTGCTCCTCCACCACCTGCACAGCCAGAAGGGGATGATGAAGGAGCCGCGCCTGGTTTCGGAGGCGGACCTGGCGGTCCTGCGCGTCAACGCGATCACGGATCCGCTGACCGGCCTCTACAACCGCCGCTTCCTGCTCGATCACCTCGCCCGCGAAATTGCGCGCGCCGAACGTTCGGAGAGCATCGTTTCGGTCGTCCTCATGGACCTGAAGGGCTTCAAGTCCATCAACGACCGCCTGGGCCACCCGGTGGGCGACAGCGTGCTCGTGCGCACGGCGCGGGTCATCCGCGAATCGCTGCGCGCCGTGGACGCCGGGTGCCGATGGGGCGGCGATGAGTTCGTGCTCGCGCTTCCGAACACCGACATGTTCTCCGCGCTCGCCGTCGCCGAGCGCGTCCGGGAGAAGATCAGCGCGATGGCGCTGACGGCGCGCAGCGGCCTCGCGCTCGACCTGCACTACGGCGTCGCCTCGTATCCGCACGACGGCAGGAGCACGGACTTTCTCCTGAAGATCGCCGACCTGCGGCTCTACCAGTGCCGCTCGCAATCGACCTTCGCCGCGACGGCGCACCGCATGTACCCGCGCTTTGCTCCCGAAGCCATGACCGTGCGCGTCGAGGAGAAGGGCCAGGGCGAGCCGTGGCTCGCTCCGGTCGTCGACGTCTCGTTCGGCGGGCTCGCCTTCCGGGCAAAGCGGCGCGACAAGTGGCCGGCGCGCTGGAAGGCCGAGATCATCCAGAAGCACGATCCCGAGAAGCATCCGATCCGCCTGCGACCGATGCACTGGGCGCCGCTTCCGGGCGGCGCGGTGCGCGTGGGCTGCGCGTATGCGTAACGGTTCGCCCGGGGACCGAGGTTGAGAAACGCGGCCTTCGCCGCTCACCGCGCCGCCGCCTCCGGTCTCTTCACTCTCTTTGCCCTGATTGCGATCGTGCTGGGCCTCGGGGACTCGCGATTGCTCGCACTCGCCGTGGGCGGGGCGCTCCTGTCGCTCTTCCTCCTGACGCGCGAAGGCCTGCAGGATTCGCTTGGCGTCTTCGCGGCGCCGCTCGCGGTCGTCGCCGACCTCGCGCTGCTCTTCTGCGCGATGTCGCTGACGGGCGGCGTCCTCTCGCCCTTCGCGCTGCTGTTGCCGACGGGCGTCGCGCTGTCCTGGTACTGCGAAGGCAAGCCGGCCGCGCGCTTCTTCGCCGTCGCCTCGCTCTTCGGTTCGGCCGCGCTCGTGACGCTGGGCCACCAGCCGACGTCCGGACCGGGACAGCTCTTTGCGCTCGTCGGCGTGGCACTCGCGGCGCCGGCGCTGCTCGTCGCGCTCGAAGTTGCCGGAGCGGCCGCAGCGAGCGCTTCCTCTGCGGTGCCAGCCGCCCCGCCGATGACCGAGCCCGCTCCGCCCCGGGCCGCCGCCGCCGCGAAGCCCTCGCGCGCGCGCCCGCGCCCGGCGCCGCTCGAGGTCGAAGACGAGCCGGAGCGCGACCGCCAGGCCGAGCTGCTCCACGACCTGCGCTCTCCGCTCTCGGTGATCCGCGTGTACACCGACCTCATCCAGGAAGCCGCGCGGCGAGGAGAGCTCCCGAACCAGGAGTACCTCGCGAACCTCGAGCGCGAGATCGAACTCGCCGAGCGGCTGGTCGGAACGCCGGCTCCCGCTCCCGAGCCCGTCGAGCTCCTCGAGAAGCCGCAGAACGCCGACCTCGTCGAGATCCTCGGCTCGCTCGCGACCGCTTATCGGCTCGCGCACGGCGGCCGGATCCGCATCGAGTTCATCGCCGAGCGCCCCCAGCTGCCCGTGGTCGCCGATCCGGTCGCGCTCCAGCGCGCGTTCCGCAACGTGCTCGACAACGCCATCAAGTACACGCCCGACGGCGGCGAGGTGCGCATCCGCGCCGGCGGCGCGGGCGCGCAGGCCTTCGTCGTCGTCAAGGACACGGGCATGGGCATGAGCCCCGAGGAACGCGCGCGCGCCTTCGACTACGCGTTCCGCGGCGCGGGCGCGGTCGCCTCCGGCACGCGCGGCAAGGGGCTCGGCCTGGCCGTGACGAAGGAAATTCTCGAGGCCAACGGCGGCAAGATCTCGCTCTCGAGCGAGGCGGGCTACGGCTCCGAGGTCACGATCATGCTGCCGGCCCAGCGGGGTGCGCGGTGAAGCGCATCGTCGTCGTGGACGACGACCGCGCGATCTCGTCGGCCGTGCGCGAGTTGCTCGTTCCCGAGGGTTTCACCGTCGACTGCCCTCCCGACCCGCGCACCGCGCTCATCGAAACCATCCGCGAAGTGCCCGACCTCGTGATCCTCGACGTCAACATGCCCGGCATGACGGGCTGGGAGTTCTGCGCGATCCTGCGCCGCCAGTCGCCGACGCGGGAGGTCCCGGTGCTGTTTCTCACGGGCCGGGCCGAGGTCAAGGATCGAATCACGGCAATGCAACTCGGCGGCTCGGACTTCCTCTCCAAGCCCTTCGGCGCGGAGGAGCTTCGCAAGAAAGTCCGCTCGCTGCTTCACGAATCCCGCGCCATGGAGGAAGGATGAGGGCCAAACGCCTGACCGAGCCAAACGTGATCGCGGGAGCCTTCGCGCCGGCGGACGACGCCGCGGCTCCGGCGCTCGACGAACTGCGCCGCGACCGGATCGTCTACGACGCGGTCACGGGGCTGCCGATCCACCCCTTCGACGCGCCCGAGAAGGCCGACGAGCGGGTCGAGCACCTCGGCGTGATCTACCTCCAGATCGGCAAGTTCTTCGGATTCGAGGAGCTCTTCGGCTGGGAGCAGTACGACCGCGTCCTCGCGTCCGTGTCCGAGAGCCTCCAGGACGACGTCCGCGCTTCGCGCCTGGCTCCACTCGTCCACTCGATCCGCTTCTCCGGCGCCGACGGGTTCTTCGTCCTCTACAACCTGCCGACGGCCGGCCGCGGCCGGGTGCCGACGAATCTCGAGGAGGAGGCCGCGCGGCTGCGCGCGAGCGTCGCGCGCCGGCTGCGCCAGTCGATCGAGGGGACCGCCGCCGACTTCATCAACATCCTGGCGTCGAGCCTGACCGCCGTGGACAACCCGCGCGTGCGGCCCTCCCGGCACGTCATCCGCACGCTGCAGGAAGCGGTCAAGATCGTCAGCCAGCGGCAGACGCACGCGAAACTCGAGCTCTTCGCCGGGTTGAAGACGGTCATCGGCCAGAAGCAGCTGCGGCCCGCCTTCCAGCCCGTCCGCCACCTGCCCGACGGCGCCATCATGGGTTACGAGGCCCTGATCCGCGGACCAGAGGGCACGCCGCTCGAGCCGCCCACCGTGCTCTTCGCTGTCGCGCACGACAACGAGATGGACGTGGAGCTCGAGACGCTGTGCCTCGAGACGATCTTCGCGAACCTGCCCCGCGCCGTCGGCGAATGCCGCCTGTTCGTGAATGCGTCAGCGATGCTGCTGTGCCACCCCGTGTTTCTCGACGAGCGCAACCTCGCCGCCATCAACCGCAGCCACGGCGACGTGGTCGTCGAGATCTCCGAGAAGGAGATGGTGCGCGACTACGACTCGTTCCAGGAAGTGCTCGAGCTCGTGCGCAAGGCGAACATGAAAATCGCCATCGACGACGCCGGCTCCGGGTACTCCGGGCTCGAGGCGATCCTGCATCTGAAGCCCGACTACATCAAGGTCGCCGACTCGCTCGTGCGCAACATCCACGCCGACCCGATCAAGCGGGAAATCATCACGAGCCTCGACGCCATCGGCAAGCGGATCGGCGCAACGCTGGTGGCCGAGGGCATCGAGGTCGAGCCCGAGAGGAAGGCGCTCATCGACCTCGGCATCGAGTTCGGCCAGGGCTACCTGCTCGGCCGGCCCGCGTTCCAGGTCAGCTCGCGCGCCGCGCGGGCTTAGGTCAGGCCTTCGAGAAGAGTTTGCGGAGCCGTTGCTCGGTCTCCGTGTCTTCCTTCAGTTCGAGCAACGGCGCGAGTTCGCGGAAGATGAGGTCCGTGTCCAGCTCACGGGACTTGCGAGTTGCGATGGTTCGGATGTCCACCCAGTCCTGGTCGCGGCCGGCGAAAGCTTTGAGCACGACGAGGTCGTCGGCGCCGCACGTCGTCAGGGCAACTCCATCGGCCGCATCCCAGTCGGAGGCTCGTTGGATCATTCGCGCCTCGAAGTCGATCGCGCCCAGAGAGACATCGATCGGAATGCCGTTGGGGGCCTTGAGAAGAAGAACCCGGCTCTTGAGGGCGAACGCGGCGGCATCCGGCGCGCGAGGATCGAATTCTTCGAGCAGGCGTTCGATGTAAGCCGACTCGTTGCCGTAGCCCGTCAGGAGGGTCAGGTCGGCATCGTGTGTAAACCGCGGCTCGCCCCACCGCTGGACGGCGATGCCTCCGATGAAACAAAACCGCCAGCCGGAGGCCCGGCAGATTCGCTGGATATCGCTCGCGGTGTCGTAGAGAAGGCTCACCCGGCGCGCCGCCGATGGAAGAGGGCCTGCTGCTCGATGAGGCCCGACCACGTGACGCGGCGGGCTGGCAACGGAAAGTTCCCGGCGAGCGACAGGACATTCTCCGAGGCCTGACGCGCTTGATCCTCGGTCATCGACCGAAGCTCCTGTCGACGGATCTCGTCGAGGAGCTTTCCGGTCTCGACCCATTGGAGAATGAGGCGCCTCTCGAGCTCTCGATCCATGACTTGATTATACTCCGGAGACCATGGGGAAGCGATCCGTAACTTGCTGACTGGATTATGGTTATACGTCAATCAGTCGCATTGCGGCGGCCGCCGGCGCTGGCGTCTCCACCTTCACGCCGGGGTGCATTTTCGCGCTCTTTTCCCCGCCCTTGCCCCGCCCGAACCGCTGCTGCAGCCGGTCCATGGCGATGTAGAAAACGGGCGTCACGTAGAGCGTCAGCGTCTGCGAGAAGAGCAGGCCGCCCACGACCGCGAGGCCGAGCGGGCGTCGTGACTCGGCGCCGGCTCCCGTGCCGAGCGCGATCGGGATCGTGCCCATGAGCGCCGCCATCGTGGTCATCATGATCGGGCGAAAGCGCACGAGGCATGCTTCGTAGATCGCCTTCTCCGCGCTCACGCCTTCGCCGCGCTGCGCCTCGATCGCGAAGTCGACCATCATGATGCCGTTCTTCTTGACGAGGCCGACCAGCAGGATGATCCCGACGAAGGCGTAGATCGAGAGCTCGGTCCGAAAGATCATGAGCGTCACGAGCGCGCCGAAGCCGGCAAACGGCAGCGCCGTCAGGATCGTGAGCGGGTGGATGAAGCTCTCGTAGAGGATGCCGAGGACGACGTAGATGACCAGGATCGCGACGATCAGCAACAGCCCCAGGCCCTGCACCGAGCTCTGGAACGCCTGAGCCGTGCCTTGGAAGTCGCGCTGCACTGTTGCCGGAAGTGTCTGGCGCGAGACGCGCTCGACGGCCGCCACGGCGTTGCCGAGCGCCACGCCCGGCTTCAGGTTGAAGGAGATCGACACGGCGGGAAGCTGCCCCTGGTGCGCCACGGTGAGGGGCCCGGTGCCCTCGGTGATCGATCCGAGCGAGGAGAGCGGAACGAGCTCGCCCGCCGACGAGCGCACGTAGAGCATGCCGATCGCCGCCGGGCTGGCCTGAAACTCCGGGGCGAGCTCCATGATCACCTGGTACTGATTGGTCGGCGCGTAAATCGTCGAGACCTGGCGCGTACCGTAGGCCGTGTACAGGGCATCCTCGATCTTCTGCGTGGAAATCCCGAGAGCGGATGCGCGATCCCGATCGATCGTCACGTTCAACTGAGGATTGGAGAGCTGCATGTCGCTCGTGACGTCCTGGACCTCGGGCAGCGCGCGGATCTTCTGCTCGAGGATCGGCGCGTACTTGTAGAGCTCGGCCGTGTCCGAATCCTGCAGCGTGTACTGGTACTGGCTCTTGGTCGGACTGCCGCCCAGACGGATCGGCGGCGGCACCTGAAGGAAAGCGCGGATCCCCGGGACCTTCGCGAACCGGGGCCGCAGCTCGGCGACGATCTCGTCGGCCGTCTTCTTGCGCTGCCCGCGCGGCTTCAACTGCGCGAGGATGATGCCCGCGTTGCCCACCGCGGTGTTGCCGCGAGGCCCGGCCGAGGCCAGCACGTTGGAGACGTCCGGGTGCGCCCGCACGATCGCCATGATCTGGAGCTGCTTCTGACGCATCGCGGGGAATCCGATTCCCTGCGCCGCCTCCGTCGAGCCGAAGATCAGACCCTGGTCCTCGGTCGGCAGGAACCCCTTGGGGATTTTCACGAACATCCAGCCCGTCGCCGCGAGCACCAGGACCGACATCACGAGGATCCGGCGCGGATGCCGCAGCGCCGGCCCGAGGGTGCGCGCATACAGGCCGAGCACCACGTCGAATCCTCGCTCGCTCCACCGGTAGAGCGCGCCCGGCTTCTTCTCGCCCTCGGGCTTCAGGAACCGGCTGCACAGCATCGGGGTCAGCGACAGCGACACGAAACCCGAAACGAGGATGGCGACGCCGATCGTCACGGCGAACTCGCGGAAGAGCCGTCCGACGATGCCGCCCATGAAGAGGATCGGGATGAAGACGGCCGCAAGCGAGATCGTCATCGAGATGATCGTGAAGCCGATCTCCTTCGACCCGTTCAACGCGGCTTCGAAGGGCTTCTCGCCGCGCTCGATGTGCCGCACGATGTTCTCGAGCATCACGATCGCGTCGTCCACGACGAAGCCGACCGAGAGCGTCAGGGCCATCAGCGAGAGGTTGTCGAGGCTGTACCCGAGCGCGTACATCGCGGCGAACGTGCCGACGATCGAGAACGGCAGGGCGAGGCTGGGGATCACCGTCGCCGAGAGCTTGCGCAGGAAAAGAAAGATCACGAGCACGACGAGGACGAGCGTGAGCAGCAGCGTGAACTTCACGTCCTCGACCGACGCGCGGATCGGCGTGGAGCGGTCGTACACGACGTGCAGCGAGGCCGAGGCCGGCAGCTGCTTCTGGAAGGCCGGCAGGAGCCTGCGCACGGACTCCGCCACCTCCACGGTGTTCGTGCCGGGCTGCTTGAAGATCGCGAGCGAGATCGACCGCTCGTCGTTGAACCAGGCGGCGGCCTTGTTGTTCTCGACGCCGCCGATGACCTCGGCGAGGTCGCCCACGCGCACCGCCGAGCCGTTGCGGTACGCGACGATCACGGGCCGATACCCTTCGGCGTTCAGGATCTGTCCGTTGGCCTGGACGGTGAAGGACGTCAGCGGCCCGTAGAGAATTCCCGTTGGCAGGTTGACGTTGGCGCCGCGGACGGCGTCGGCGACTTCATCGATGCCGATGCCGCGGCTCGAGAGCTGCCGGGGATCGACCTGGACCCGCACGGCGTACTTCTGCGGGCCGTAGACCTGCACCTGCGCCACGCCGGAGACCGTCGAGATGCGCTGCGCCATCATGACCTCGCCGTACTCGTCGAGCTCGGGCAGCGGCAGTGTCTTCGAGGTCAGCGCGAGGTACATGACGGGCTGATCGGCTGGATTGACCTTTCCGTAGGAGGGAGGCGACGGCATGTTCGGGGGAAGCTGCCGCGCCACGGCCGAGATCGCCGACTGCACGTCGAGGGCCGCGCCGTCCAGGTCCCGCGAGAGGTTGAACTGCAGCGTGACCGACGTCGAGCCCTGGGTCGAGGATGAGCTCATGTTGTCCAGGCCCGCGATCGTCGTGAACTGCCGTTCGAGCGGGGTCGCGACCGAGGAGGCCATCGTCTCGGGCGAAGCGCCGGGAAGGCTTGCTGAGACCTGGATGGTCGGAAAGTCCACGCTCGGCAAGTCCGAGACCGGCAGGAGCCGGTAGGCCATCACGCCGAAGACGAGCAGGCTCGCCATCACGAGCGTCGTCGTGACGGGGCGGCGAATGAAGAGCTCGGAAATGTTCATGGCTTCTTCGTCGCGGCGGCGTCCTCGGCCGGCAGGACTTCGATTTTCGCTCCCGGCGAAAGGCGCAACTGCCCATCGGTGACGACGGTCTCGCCCGCCGCCAGGCCGCTGGCGATCAGCACGCCGTCGGCGATGCCGCGCGCGACCGTCACGGGCCGCGATTCCACCGTCCGGTCGGCCTTGACCACGAACGCGAAGGTCCCCTGCTGGCCGTTTTGAACGGCGCCGATCGGAGCGACGATCGCGCCCTGCTCGGTGGTGAGCGTCAGGACCGCGTTCACGAATTCGCCGGGCCACAAAACGCGGTCCGCGTTTTCGAAGGTGGCCTTCAGAGTGATCGTCCCGGTCGCACGGTCGACCGTGTTGTCGACGAAGGTCAGCTCGCCCCGGCCGAGCGACTTGCCGTTGCCGGGCTCCTCCGCCTCCACGACGAGGCTGCCGGCGTTCTGGCGCCGCCGGATCTCGGGCAGTTCGCGCTCGGGCACCGCAAAAGTCAGGTAGATCGGCGCGATCTGGTTGATCGTGACGAGCACGGCGTCGTTTGCCTTCACGACGTTCCCCGATTGCACCAGGATGCTTCCGCTGCGTCCGTCGATCGGCGCGCGGATCGAGCAGAACGCGAGGTCGAGGCGCGCCCGTTCCACGGAGGCCTGGTTCAAACGGACGGTCGCCGCGGTCGCCGCGGCGTTGGCCTTGACGCTGTCGTACTGCTGCTGCGTCACGTAGTCCTTCTTCACGAGGTCTTCATAGCGCTGCACGTCGGTCTGCGCGTTCTCCATCTGCGCCCGCTCGCGCGCGAGGGCCGCCTCCGCCTGGGCGAGCGCGGCCTCGTAGGGACGCGGGTCGACGGAGAAGAGCAGCTCGCCCTTCTTCAGATCCTGACCCTCGCGAAAGTGGACCTGCATGATCTGGCCCGAGACCTGTGCACGCACGGAAACGGCGACGTAGGGCTGGATGGTTCCCACATTGCGAATCTGCAGCGGCACGGCCCTCTGGACAACGCTGCCGACGCGCACCGGAACGGCCTCGATCGGCGCCGCCTTGTTCGCCTTCGCGCAGCCGAGGGCGGCGCCGATCAACGCAAGGATCGGAACGAGGACTCGCTGCACCGCTCGCGCTCGCATCCGCATCATGGGATCTCCTGCTTCCGCGTCGTCACGGTCGTGATCTCGGCCGCTCCCGGCACCAGAGCCCCCGTCGCGTGCGCCAGCTGCGCCATCGCGAGGAACCAGAGGGACCGCGCCTGCACTTCCTCGGCGCGGGCGTCCGCCAGCGCCGATTGCGCCGTCAACAGATCGATGATGGATCCGACGCCGGCCTTGTAGCGGCCCGCTGCGACGTCCGCCGATTGCCGCGCGCTCGCGAGCAGGTCCCGCGTCGTGGCGATGCGCTGCGAAGCCGTCTGCACGGCGTAGTAGCTCGACCAGACATCCAGGATCACCCGGTCCACGAGCTGCTCCGCGCTCGCCTTTGCGGCTTGCGCTTCTTCCTTCGCCTTCTGCGTCCGGTAGGCGACGTCGAATCCCGTGAAGATGGGGATGCGCAGGAGGATGGCGCCGGAGTAGTTCGTCGAGAACGGGTCGGCGATGTTCGGCGTGGAATAGAAGGTCCGGTTGCCGTTCGCGTTGAGCGAGAGCTTCGGCAGCCCCTCCGACGCGACGGAGCGAATCCGGCTCTGCGCGGCAAGCGCAGTGAACCGGCTCGCGGCCAGATCCGGGCGCTGTGCCACGGCCCGGGCAATCAGCTCGTCCACGGTCTTCTTGACCATGTCGACCGGCAGGTCCTCCGGCAGCTGGCCGACCTCGACGGGGATGTTTGCAGGAACGCCGACGGCGGTTGCCAGCGCGCCCCGGATGATCTGCAGCTGTCCCTGCGTGTCCTGGAGCTGCAGCTCGATCTGCGAGGCCGCGGTCTTTGCCTGAAGCACGTCCGCGATGGTCGCCACACCCGCGCGGTGCCGCTCCTCGGAAGCGTCGAGGCTGCGGCGCGCTTCGTCCAGATTGGACTGGCGCGCCAGGACGAGCGCCTTCGAGTTGAGATAGCCGTAGTAGGCCTGCGCGACCGAGAGGACGACGTCCTGGATCGCGGCGTTGTGCGTCCAGTCGGCGGCGTAGAGGGCGCGCGTGGCCTCCTCGACATCCGCCTCGCGCCCGCCGAAATCGAAAAGCAGCCACGACGCGGCGACCGAGGGGCCGTACGTCGTCTGGAGGTAGGTGAAGCGGCCTCCCACGGCCGCCTGCTTCTGACGCTGGATCGAGCCATCCAGCTCGATCACCGGGAAATACAGGGAGCGCTTCGAGCCCACCTCCGCCGCCGCCGCGCGCGCAAAGGCCCAGGCCTCGCGCGTCGAAGGGTTTGCGCGCAGCGCGACGTCGACGAGCTGGACCAGCGACAGGGTCGTCCCGGGCGTCAGGTATTCGGCGGGAATCGAGGGCGCGAGCTTGTCGCTGGGCGGGGGCGGCATGGCGGCTTTCGCCGGCGGCGTCCAGGGCTCCTGCGGCGCGGGCGAGACGGCGTCGCGAACGGTTTTCTCGGGGATCGCCGTGCACCCCGTGGAAAAGAGCAGGACGATCGCGGCGGCGCGCCTCACGAGGCTTTCCGCGCGACGCCCGAAAGGAACACGCCCATCAACTGCGCAACCAGGTCCTCGAGCCGATCGTCCCTTTCGTGAAAGAGGTTCAGGGATCGCACCATGCCGAGGAAGAGGTTCGCTCCGATGCGCGCGTCGATGCCGCGGAACTCGCGCCGCTGGATGCCCGAGAGGATCGCTTCCTGGACGAAGCGCAGGAAACCTTCGCGCCGCGCGGTGAGCTCCTCGTGGCGGATCGCGAAATGCTCCTCGCGCTGGAAGAACTCGATCAGCTGCCGCCGGTCCCAGAAGTGGCGCAGGATCACCGTCGCAATCGCTTCGAGGCGCCGCGCTGCCGTCACGTTTTCGCGCGGCGCGGCCTCGAGCGCCGCCATGAGCGTGTCGAGGACGTGGAGGATGGCGTTGAAATAGAGGTCGTCCTTGGTCTCGAAGTAACGGTAGATCGTCCCTTTCCCGATCCCGGCGTCGGCGGCGATGTTATCGATCAGGACCTCGTGGAAAGGGCGCTGCGCGAAGACGCGCGACGCGGCCTCGAGGATCGCAAGCTGCTTGTCTGCTGTTTTTAGTCTCGCCATGATTTACGACACTGACCGGTCAGTTCTACATCATTACGACCGCCTGGCCGACCGGGTTTCGAGAAACCTCCGAAAAAGTATCCAAAAAACCTCGATGACCCGGAGTTTCCGAAACCGCTTCGTCCTGTGGCCTCCACCTGGTCGCCGATCGCGGCCTTCCAGGCGTTTGGGGTCGTCGCCCCGGCCGCCAGTCCCACCGCAAAGCCAGCGCCCGCGGCCCCGTCGCAGGCCTCCAACCAGGTCGCGGCCGAGGGCCGCATCGTCACGTATCCGGGGGCCGAAATCGTGGTCGGAACCGATCTGGCCGGCACGATCGTATTACTCGAGGTGCAGGAAAAGGAGAAAGTCCGCAGGGGCAACGACGGCAAGTCGTGGCGAGGCAAGGTCGAGGAGATTCCCGACTCCGTGGTCGGCCGTAGACTCAAGCCGCAGGACCCCGGCAAGCCCGGGGACACGCGGGTCCTGCTCGTGAAAATCGCGCTGCTCGAGCCGACGCCCTTGAAACTGGGGCAGCGCGTAGAAATCCGGATCGATTGACCGTGCAGAAGACGGGGTTGCGGAGGCGGATGATGGACTGCGGAGACAAGATCGGGCAACTGCAATGCCGCGGCGAGACGGATTCCGGCGAGCGCATCGCGCCGACGGGCTCCTCCGGCGAGCGGGACTTCCTTGGCGAGCGCCTCGCTCTCTATGCGCGCACGACGCTGATCGCGTCGGCGGGCTTTTTCTTCGCGAACTTCCTCATCTACGCCCTCTGGCCTCCCGTCGCCGGCATGGCACCGTCGTTTTCCCGGCCGGAAATCCTGTTTCACCTCGCGGCGATCGCGGTCCTCCTCGTCGAATGGCTGGCCGCGCGCCAGCCGGGCCTTTCGGAGCCGGCGCTGCGACGGCTGGACGCCGGGGCGACGGTCGCGGCACTGACGCTCTACGCCGGAATGGGATTGAGCATGCCGCTGGCATGGCGACCGGAAATGCTCATCAGCCTGATCGCGAATTCCCTCCTGCTCTACCGCGCGGCAATCGTCCCGAGCGCGCCGCGGCGGACGGCCATCATCTCCGCGCTCGCGTGCCTGCCAATCCCGCTGCTCGCGTACGTGGCCTACGCCGCGGGCGCGCCGCGGGAAACCTCGCGCGGCGCCTCGGTGGCATACGCGTTTCTCTGGTCGGTGCTCGCGGTCGTCCTATCGACGCTCGTCTCGTACGTGACCTTCCGCCTGCGCAAGAGCGTCGCGCGCCACAGGAAGCTCGGCCAGTACACGCTCACCGAGAAGATCGGCGAGGGCGGCATGGGCGTCGTCTACCGCGCCGAGCACGAGATGCTGCGCCGGCCGACCGCGATCAAGCTGCTGCCGCCCGGCCGCGCCGGCGAGGACAGCCTGAGGCGCTTCGAGCGGGAGGTCCAGCTGACAGCGCGTCTCACGAACCCGCACACCGTGTCGGTGTACGACTTCGGGCGCACGCCCGACGGCCTCTTCTACTACGTCATGGAGTACCTGGACGGCGTGGACCTCGAGACCCTCGTGCGCGAGTCCGGGCCGCTCGCGCCCGGCCGCGCGGTGCGCATCCTGCGCCAGGTCTGCGCGGCTCTCGCGGAAGCGCACGGCATCGGGCTCATTCACCGCGACATCAAGCCCGCCAACGTCATCCTCTGCGAGCGCGGCGGCATCCCCGACATCGCCAAGGTCCTCGACTTCGGCCTCGTCAAGGACGTTTCGGATACGTCCTCCGCGATGACGAACGAGAACGTGCTCCATGGCACGCCGCAATACATGGCGCCCGAGGCGATCCGCGATGCGAAGAGCGTGGACCCCCGCAGCGACCTGTATGCCGTCGGGGCCGTCGGCTACTTCCTTCTGACGGGCACGCCCGTTTTCTCGGGCAAGAGCCCGCTCGAGACGATCCACCACCACTTGCAGACCGAGCCCGAGTCGCTGGCGCGGCGCCTCGGCCGCGCGGTGCCCGAAGACCTCGAGGCGCTGATCCTTCGTTGCCTCGCCAAGGACGCAGACCAACGGCCCGATAGCGCTAAGGCGCTCGCCAAAGCCCTCGCGGCCTGCGGGGGCGTGCAGCCATGGGATGAAGCCGGCGCGCAGGGCTGGTGGCACGCGCGCGCACAGAGAAAGAACGCGGCCAGGACGGCGTAAACGTCCTGGCAAGCCGGCCGCGGTAGCATCGGCGGAATGTCCTGGCTTCGCCGCTTCGAGCGCCTCTTCTGGATTGTCGGGATTCTTCTCGTCGGCGTCTGGTTCGCGGCGTACGTCCACAAGTCCGTTCTTTCGCGCCGCGACCTCGCCCGCTTCGCGACCGCCGCGCACGCCCGCGCCCACGTCACGGCGGCCCTCGTCACGCCGACCCCCGTTACGCCTGACCCCGTCACATCGGCGCACGTCCTGCCCGGCGAGGCGCCGCCCGACCAGTCGCTCTGGTCGAAGGAGCGGATCCACGGCTACGAGGAGAGCCTCAAGCAGGGGTCGTCCGACCCGCTCGCCGTCCTGCGCATCCCGAAGATCGGGCTCGAGGTCGCCGTCCTCGAAGGCACGGACGACCTGACGCTGAACCGCGCCATCGGCCACATCGCAGACACGCCCAGACCCGGCGAGAACGGCAACGTCGGCATCGCCGGCCACCGCGACGGGTTCTTCCGCGGGTTGAAGGACGTGGTCCCTGGCGACACGATGGAGCTCGAGACCCTGGCGGGCAAGGAAACCTACCGCGTGGATGACATCTGGATCGTCAACCCCGAGGACATCCACGTCCTCGACCCAACGCCGGGCCGCGCGATCACGCTCGTCGCCTGCTATCCCTTCTACTTCGTCGGCTCCGCCCCGAAGCGCTACATCGTCCGGGCGGTGCCGCTGGAGCCGGCCGCGGCGGCGAGCCGGGTTCCGTAAAATCGGCGCTGCCTTGCCGTCCATCACCGCCCGGGCCAGGGCGCCCTACCTCGCCCTCGCCCATCGCGACTACCGGCGGTTGATCGCCTCGCAGCTGCTCTCGCTGACGGGCTCGCAGATGCAGGTCGTGGCGATCAACTGGCACGTCTACCTCCTGACGAAATCGCCGCTCGCCCTCGGAATCGTCGGATTGACGCGCGTCGTGCCGATCGTCGCCTTCTCGCTCTGGGGCGGCGTCGTCGCGGACCGGCACGACCGGCGGCGCGTGATGATCGCCACGCAGATCGCCATGACGGCCGTCGCGCTCGCGCTGTGGGGCACGACGTTTGCCGGACACGAGACGCTCTGGCTGATCTATGCGTTGAACGCGTTGTCCGCCTCCGCCGTCGCCTTCGACGGCCCATCGCGCCAGGCCCTCATCCCCCGCCTCGTCCCGCATGCGGACTTGCCAGGAGCGTTGACACTCAACCTCTCGGTTTTCCAGGCCTCGCTGATCGGCGGCCCGGCGATCGCCGGGCTTTTGATCGCGCACGCGGGGGAGGGAACGAGGGGCCTCGCGCTCATCTACCTGTTGAACGCCGTGTCGTTCCTCTCGGTGATCTATGCGCTCGCGACGATGCACACCTCCGGCGCGCCGACAGCCGAGAGCGGGCAGACAGAGGGATGGTCGGCCCTGCGCGAGGGCCTGCGCTTCGTATTTACGACGCGACTCATGGTCTGGACGATGGGGCTCGACTTTCTCGCGACGTTCTTTTCCGGCGCGATGTCGCTGCTCCCGATCTTTGCCGACCAGGTCCTCCATGTTGGCGCGAAAGGCTACGGCGTGCTCGCCGCGGCTCCGGCCGTCGGCGCCCTGGCGGGGTCGCTGCTTCTCTCGGTCCGCCCGCTGCCTCCGCACCAGGGGCGGATCTTCCTCTGGTCGGTGGCGGCGTTAGGGGCCGCGACGATGGGCTTAGGCCACACGGCCGCGGTCTGGGTCACACGCGCGGGGCGGGGCGCCCGGGGGGGGGCCGAGGCCCGCTCG
>JANMBR010000078.1:0-3955 GCA_031360505.1 Acidobacteriota bacterium | reverse complement strand
GGCAGGAACGTGCCCATGTCGTCGCGCGAGTAGCCGTAGGTCATCTGCGTGAGGTCGTTCGTGCCGAACGAGAAGAAGTCGCAGTTCAAGGCGATCCGGTTCGCGCGCAGGGCGGCGCGCGGGACCTCGATCATCGTGCCGACCTTGTACGGAATGTCCTTGCCCGCCTCGGCGATCACCGTTTTCGCGGCCTCCTCGACGAGGACGCGCAGGCGCTCGAACTCGCCCCGCGCGCCGACGAGCGGGATCATGATCTCCGGGTTTGGATGGAGCCCTTCCTTCATGGCCAGGGCCGCGGCCTCGAAAATCGCCCGCACCTGCATCTCGTAGATCTCGGGGTTCGTGATGCCGAGCCGGCAGCCGCGGTGGCCGAGCATCGGGTTGGTTTCCTTGAGCGCGTGCGTCCGCTCACGGACCTTCTCGATCGAGACGCCGAGCTGCGTCGCGATCTTCTGCATGGTCTCGTCGTCGTGCGGCAGGAACTCGTGCAGGGGCGGATCGAGCAGGCGGATGGTGACGGGGCGGTCGCCCATCTCGCGGAAGATGCCGAGGAAGTCCTCGCGCTGCATCGGCAGGATCTTCGCGAGCGCGGCCCGGCGCTCGACGAGCGTCTCGGCGAGGATCATCTCGCGCACGGCCATGATGCGCTTGGCCTCGAAGAACATGTGCTCCGTGCGGCAGAGTCCGATGCCTTCCGCGCCGAAGACCCGGGCGATGCGCGCGTCGTTCGGCGTGTCGGCGTTGGCCCGAACGCCGAGGCGGCGCCGGGCGTCGGCCCACTCGAGGATGCGCGTGAAAGCGCGGTGGACGGCCGAATCCTCCGGCTTGATCGTCCCCTCGAGCGCCACCTGCAGGACCTCCGAGGGCCGCGTCGAGAGCTTGCCGAGCAGCACTTCACCTGTCGTGCCGTCGATCGAAAGCCAATCGCCCTCGGCCGCCTTCAATCCCTTCGAGCGAATCTCCTTGCGCGCGTGGTCCACCGTGATCTCGCCCGCGCCGACGATGCAGGTCTTGCCCATCCCGCGCGCGACGACGGCGGCGTGAGACGTGGCGCCCCCGCGCGTCGTCAGGATGCCGGCGGCCGCGTGCATGCCGGCAATGTCTTCGGGCGAGGTTTCTTCGCGCACGAGCACGACGATTTCGCCTTTGGCCGCCATCGCGACGGCACCAACGGCGGTGAGCGCGATCCGCCCGCATGCTGCCCCGGGCCCGGCCGGCAGCCCCTTGCCGAGCTGGCGTCCCTCCTTCACGGCTGCGGCCTTCTCCTTCGCATCGAAGACGGGCGCGAGCAGCTGCACGAGCTGTTCGGGCTCGACGCGCGCGACCGCCTCTTCTTCGTCGATCAGGCCCTCGTCGACCATGTCGGTCGCGATGCGCACGGCCGCGAATCCTGTGCGCTTCCCATTGCGGGTCTGGAGGAGGTAGAGCTTGTTTTCCTCGATCGTGAACTCGAGATCCTGCATGTCCCGGAAGCGCTGCTCGAGGCGCTCGCGCACGAGCTGCAGCTCGGCGTACGCCTTCGGCATCGTTTCCTCGAGGGATAGCCCCGAGCCGTCGGCGTTCAGAGGCCGCGGCGTGCGCAGGCCCGCGACCACGTCCTCTCCCTGGGCATTCGGGAGGAACTCGCCGTAGAACTTCCGCTCTCCAGTGGCCGGGTCTCGGGTGAACGCGACGCCCGTTGCGGACGTGTCGCCGCGATTTCCGAAGACCATCGCCTGCACGTTGACGGCGGTTCCCCAATCGTCCGGGATGTGGTGGAGTTTGCGGTACGTCTTCGCGCGCTCGTTCTCCCACGAGCGAAAGACCGCCGAGATCGCGCCCCAGAGCTGCTCGCGCGGGTCGTCGGGGAAATCGTGCCCCGTGCGCTGGCGCACGATCTGCTCGTCCCTGCGGACGATCTCGGCCAGGTCGGCCGCCGCCAGGTCCGCGTCGGAGGCGACGCCGCGCGCCTTCTTGACCTCCTGCATCGCCTTCTCGAACTCGTGCCGCGGCACGCGCAGGACGACGTCGCCGTACATTTCGAGAAAGCGCCGGCGGCAGTCGAAGGCGAACCGGTCTCCGGAGCGCGCGGCAAGGGCCTTCACGGTTCGCGAGGTCAATCCCAGGTTCAGGATCGTGTCCATCATCCCGGGCATCGAAGAGCGCGCCCCGGAGCGCACGGAAACGAGCAGCGGGTTTTCGGGATCACCGAAGTGCTTGTCCGCGTCGTGCTCGAGCTTGAGCAGCGCCGATTCGACTTCCGGACGGATGCCGTCGAGCGAGGCGCCGCGCGAGACGTCGGCGCAGACGGAAGTTTCGATCGTAAAGCCCGGCGGGACCGGGATGCCGAGGGCCGTCATCTCCGCCAGCCCCGCGCCCTTGCCTCCGAGCGTTTCCTTGCCGAGGCCGGCGCCTTCCGCCACACCGTTGCCGAACGAGTAAACGCGTTTCATTTTTCCACCACGATTTCGGAAAAGTCCGCGAGGCTCGTGAATTCCTTCTGGATCGACGCGAGCAGTGCGAGGCGGTTTCGGCGAAGGTCCTCCTCGGGGCAGTTCACCAGGACATCCACGAAGAAACGGTCGAGCGACGGCGCGATCGAGGCGATGGTCTCCATGGCCTCGCGGTAGTGCCGCTCCTGGACGAAGCCGGCAATCGCCTGTTTCGCCTGCAGGAAATCGGAGGCGAGCGCGCGCTCCGCATCCTCGCGGTAAAACGCCGGCGAGGGCTCCCCCGGGGTTTCGGCCCCAACGATGTTGCGGATTCGCTTGAAGGCCATGATGAGGCCCCGGAAATCCATGTGCCGTCGCGCCTCCGAGAGGGCGCGCGCCCGATCGGCCGTGTCGGCAAAGTCCCACACGCCGACGTTCAGGACGGCCGAGATCTCGTCGTAGGCATGCCCGCGGCGTTCGAGCAGGCTGCGCATCCGCTCGGCGAAGAAGCGGCCGAGCTCTTCCACCACCTGTTCGGCATCCGGCCCCGCGAGCTTCTCCGGCAGCAGCGAAAGCGCCTTGCGCGCGATCGGCCGCCAGTCCGTCCGCCAGTTGCGCGAGATGGCGATCGCGACCGCGCCGAGTGCGGCGCGCCGCAGGCCGTACGGGTCCTTCGATCCCGTCGGGACGAGCCCGATCCGAAAGAGACCGCAGAGCGAGTCGAATCGGTCGGCGAGCGAGAGGATGGCGCCCGAGGCTTCCCGCGGCGGATCATCCGAGCCGGACGAAGGGCGGTACTGATCGTAGATCGCCTTCCACACCGCGTCCGGGTATCGTTCCCGCCGAGCGTAGATGCCGCCCATCACGCCCTGCAGGTCCGTGAATTCCTTGACGACGAGCGTGTTCAGATCCGCCTTGGACAGCAGGGCGGCGGTGCGCACGGCCTCGACGAGGTCCGCCCGCCCGGTCAACCGCGCGATCTCCTCGGCGAGGTCCTGGATCCGGGCCGTCTTCTGGCGGTAGTCGCCGAGCTTGTCCTGGAAGGTCAGGCGCGAAAGCTGCGGCAGCCTCGCCTCGAGCCGCTCCTGCACGTCGGCCTCGAAAAAGAATCGCGCATCGGCCAGGCGCGCGTTCAGCACCCACTCGCTGCCCTTCGCGATGAACCCCTTGCGATCCTCGGTGTTGTCCATGACCGCGATGAAGTGCGGCAACAACCCCTCGGGCCCGCGCACCGGGACGTACTTCTGGTGCGTCCGCATGGCAGTGACCGTGATTTCCTCGGGCAGCTCGAGAAACTCCGGGGCGAACGAGCCGCGCACGAGGCCGGGCCACTCGACGAGATCGGCGAGCATGTTGGCAAGATCGGCGTGCGCCTCGATCTGGCCGCTCACCTCGCTGGCGAGCTTGCGCGCCTTCTCGAGGATCAGGGCCCTCCGGGCTTCCGCGTCGGGCTCGACGAAGGCCTGTCGCAGCTTTGCGAGGTAGTCGTCCGGGCCGGTCACGCGGATCTCGCCCTCGGAAAGAACGCGGTGCCCGAGGGTGCG
>JANMBR010000041.1:0-22140 GCA_031360505.1 Acidobacteriota bacterium | reverse complement strand
CGAGATTGTCGTCGAGCTCGACAAGTACGTCATCGGTCAGAATCGAGCGAAGAAGGCCGTCGCGATCGCTTTGCGCAACCGCTGGCGCCGCCAGCGCCTTTCGCCCGAGATGGCGCGCGAGATCCTTCCGAAGAACATCCTCATGATGGGCCCGACGGGCGTCGGCAAGACCGAGATCGCGCGGCGGCTCGCCCGGCTGGCCGATGCGCCCTTCCTCAAGGTCGAGGCCTCGAAGTTCACCGAGGTCGGGTACGTCGGGCGCGACGTCGAGTCGATCGTGCGCGACCTGACCGAGGTCGCCGTCCAGATGGTGCGCGAGGAGAAGACGCTCGAGATCCGCGACCGCGCCACCGGGCGCACCGAGCAGCGCATCCTCGACCTGCTCCTGCCGGCCTTGCCGGACACCGAGGCGGAGGAGACGCGCAACAAGCTGCGCCAGCTGCTGCGCGACGGCAAGCTCGAGGACCGCCTCGTCGAGGTCGAAGTGGCCGACAAGACGTTCCCATCCTTCGAAATCGTCACGAACCAGGGCGTCGAGGAGATGGACATCAACGTCAAGGAGATGCTCCCCGGCCTCTTCGGCGGCAAGAAGAAGCGGCGCAAGACCACCGTCGGCGAGGCGCGGCAGATCCTCCAGGCCGAGGAAGAGGGAAGGCTCATCGATCCCGGCCAGGTCGCGCGCGAGGCGGTCGAGCGCGCTCAGTCGTCGGGCATCGTGTTCCTGGACGAGATCGACAAGGTGGCCGGGCGCGAGTCGGGCGGCCGCGGGCCCGACGTTTCGCGCGAGGGAGTGCAGCGCGACCTGCTGCCGATCGTGGAAGGAACGACGGTCAACACGAAGTACGGCCTGGTCAAGACCGATCACGTGCTCTTCATCGCCGCGGGCGCTTTTCACGTCTCCAAGCCCTCGGACCTCATCCCGGAGCTGCAGGGCCGCTTCCCGATCCGCGTGGAACTCGATTCGCTCACGGAGTCCGATTTCGTGCGGATCCTGACCGAGCCGGAAAACGCTCTGCTCAAGCAGTACCGGGCGCTCATGGGAGCGGAGGGCGTCGATCTCTCGTTTGCCGACGATGCGATTGGCGAGATCGCGCGCGACGCCGAGCGCGTCAACCGCGCGCTCGAGAACATCGGCGCGCGGCGGTTGCACACCATCCTCGAGCGCCTGCTCGAGGACATCTCGTTTGCGGGGCCCGAGAATGCGGGCAAGGCGATCCGGATCGAGCTCTCCGACGTGCAGGGCGCGCTCTCGGATCTGGTCAAGGACGAGGACCTGTCGCGCTACGTGCTGTGAGCAAGTCGACCGGCGGTCGTCGACAGTCCACAGTCGGGATCCTGCTCGCGCTTCTGGTCCTTGCGGGGGGGTGCGGGAAGAAGGGGGATCCGCAGGCGCCGCTGCCGCGGGGACCCAACGCCGTCTCCGATCTGTCCGTCGAGCAGGAAGGCGATGACGCGGTCCTGACGTTCGGTTTCCCGGATCGGCTGTTGACCGGCGCGCCGCTGACCGACCTCGAGGCAATCGAGGTGTATCGGGTCGTTCACCCGCCGTCCTCGATGACGTCGCCGCGGCCGGCCGGCCCGAGCCAGGGCGGACAATCCTCCGGCACGAACGTCGTCCTGCTGCCCGGCGCCGCACAGCGTCGCGAAGCGACCAACACGCGGCTGGCCGAAGAAGCGTTCTACCAACTGGCCGAGAAGATCGCGACGCTCCCACTCTCCGAGATCGCCGAGCGCACCCGGGGCGCATCGGTCGTTTACCGCGACCCCCTCTCGCCGCTTTTCGCGCAGGATAAGAAATCGGAGCCGCTCGCATACGCCGTCATCTCGGTGCGGCGGGGTGGGCCGCGAAGCCCGCTCTCCAACATCGCGGTGATCGAGCCCGACGTTGCGCCCGAGGCTCCGGTCCTGCTGCCCGCGCTGGTCTCGGAAGGGAGCGTCTGCCTCGACTGGCTCCCGCCGACGAAGGATGTTTTGGGCCGGCCTGTCGAGATCGGGGGCTACAAGATCTACCGACGGATCCTGCCCGAGGAGGAATACGACCGGCCGCTCAACGCGAAGCCGATCGTCGCCCTATCGTATGTGGACGCCGGCGCTCCGTATGCCGTGCCCCTCGTGTACACGGTGCGCGCGGTCCTTGCGAAGAATTCGAAGGTCGAGGGGCTTCCGGCGGAAGAACTCGCCTTCATGTATCGCGACATCTATCCGCCCCCCGCACCTTCGCGGCTGGACGCGCTGTCCGAGGGTAACCGCGTGCGCCTCGTCTGGAATCCGGTCGACGCGCCGGACCTGGCGGGCTACCTCGTGTTCCGCGCCGAGGGAGCGGGAGAGCCGGAACGCCTGACGAAGGAGCCGGTCGCAGATCCATTCTTCACCGACGAAACCGTCGGCCAGGCCAGGCGCTATCGCTACACCGTCGTCGCGATCGATCGTGCGGGCAACCAGAGCCCGGCCTCCCCGGAAGCGGTCGCAGAACCGTTCTGACCAGAGAAGAGAGCCCCTCACCCCGGCCCTCTCCCGCCGGGAGAGGGAGGTCTTGGAGTCTCGCCCGGGCGACCTTCGACTAGAATCCCGCTCCCATGTCCCTCCCCGCGCGTTTCGTAAAGATGGCCGGCGGCGGCAACGACTTCCTCATGTTCGAGGCGGACGGCCGGACGCTGACCGAAGAGGACCGTCGCCGGCTGGCGCTCGCTTGCCGGCGCGGGCTCTCGGTCGGGGCCGACGGCGCCCTGTTTCTCTCGCCCGGGGAGAAGGGCCGCGTCCGCGTGGACTACTTCAATGCGGACGGGAGCCCTGCGACATTTTGCGCCAACGGAACCCGCTGCGCGGCACGGTATGCGGTTCGGCGGGGACTTGCTGCGGGAAGCACGGTCGTGCTCGAGACGGGCTGGGGATCGATCGATTCGCGCGTGGACGGCGAGCAGGTCATGCTCGCGCTGCCCGCCGTGCCGGCTCCCCTCGATCCGATTCCGATTTCCGGCCGGGGACTGCCGCCGACCGCGATTCCGATGAAAGTGGGAGTGCCTCACCTCGTCGTCTTCGTGCGTGGAGACCTCGCCAAGCTCGCGATCGACCGCTTCGGACCGCCCCTGCGCCGCCACCCGGCGCTGCCCGAGGGCGCCAACGTGAACTTCGTGCGCGCCGTCGGCCCCAACCGCATCGAGGTGCGTTCCTGGGAGCGCGGCGTGGAAGGGGAGACCCTCTCCTGCGGCTCCGGTGTCGTCGCCTCGGCGATCGCCGCTGGGCGGCAGGGAATGGCGAGCTCGCCCATCATCTGCGGGACCAAGAGCGGCGTGGACCTGACGGTCGAATTTCGCGAGCTGGGCGAAGTGGTCGCGGGGGTGCGCCTGACCGGCGACGCCCGCGAGATCTACACGGGCGAGCTGCTCGAGGAGGCCTGGAAGGAGTGACCGCCGACGCATGAAGCCGTCCGCGCTCTTGCAGAGACTCTCCGGCGGATCCGTTCAGAACGTCGCATTTCGAGATCTCTGTTCCTTGCTGGAAGCCACCGGTTTTCGCCTGACCCGCGTTTCGGGCAGTCATCACGTATTCATACATCCGGAGATCGCCGACCTCATCAACTTGCAGGACGTGAAAGGTGAGGCGAAGCCTTACCAGATCCGCCAGTTTCTGCGTCTGGTGGAACGCTATAATTTGAAGGTGAGAGCAGAATCGTGAGCGACTACCACATCAATATTTTCTACAGCGACGACGATCGCTCGTACGTCGCGGACATTCCGGACCTGGAATACTGCTCCGCGTTCGGCGCTACCCCACAAGACGCGCTTGCAGAAGTCGAGCTCGCCAAAGAGGCTTGGCTGGCCGCGGCGCGCGAAGCGGGCAAGGAAATCCCCCCGCCCCGCTATCGGCCAGCGATCTACCAGGTCGGACGCTGACGCCTCTGAATCAGATCCTCTTCGGATCGCCCGAAGCGCCGCCGCTGCCGTCCAAGATTGTCGCGGTGGGAAAGAACTACCGCGAGCACGCCGCGGAGTTCGGCGGCGTTGCGCCCGAGGACGAGCCGATGCTCTTTCTCAAAGCGCCTTCGGCCCTCGTCCTCGGAGGCGGCGACATCGTGATGCCTCCCGAGTCGCAGCGGGTCGACTACGAGGGCGAGCTCGCCCTCGTCATTGGAAGAAAGATCAAGCGCTGGCCGCAGGAGCGCTGGATGGAAGCGCTGGCCGGCGTCTGCTGCGCCAACGACGTCACCGCGCGCGACCTCCAAAAGAAGGACAAGCAGTTTGCGCGTTCGAAGTCCTTCGACACCTTCTGCCCGGTCGGCCCCGCGATCGTCGCGGGCTTCGACCCGTCCGCCTCGACGATCGAGACCCGCGTCAACGGCACGATGCGGCAGTCGGCTCCGATTTCGGACATGGTCTTCTCGCCGGCCTTCCTCGTCGCGTACATCTCGCGCATGATGACGCTGCTGCCGGGCGACATCATCCTCACGGGCACGCCCGCCGGTGTCGGGCCCCTTTCGGCCGGCGACGTCGTGGAGGTCGAGATCAGCGGGGTCGGTGTCCTGCGAAACGGGGTGACGGGTGAAGTGGGCGGCCAGCCTTAGGGCCTCGAAGATTCGGACCGGGATCGCGGTCCTGTCGCTGCTCGTCCTCGCGGTGTCCCTGGCGGGATCGTTCGAGCCCGCGGCAACTCTGGCGCGCTGGCATCATCTGGCCCGAACTCTCGGCGGCAACGCGCGCCCGGAGGGCGAGGCAACCGGATTCTGGTTCGACCCGGACTACGCGGCGTTTCTGGCCGACGTGAAGAAACGGACGCCGGCCAATGCAACCGTTGCGGTCATCGTGCCGTTCCGGCCGGATCTCTATCGTTACCAAGCGTACTACCAGCTAGCCCCCCGGCGCGCGGTCGAAGATCGATGGAAGGACGAGGCCGCCTTCATCGCCACCTATCGCACCGATGCGGGACGGGGACCGGGCGGTACCCCGATCGTCAACGGCCAGTTGTGGACGAGATGACGCTCGTCGTCGCCTTTGCGCGGGCTCTGCTGGGGCTTTTGACGGCATTCGGCGCGGGAGTCGCGATGAGCCGTGCGTTCACGGGTGGGCTGACGCGGCGGGAGAAGGCGGCCTGGAGTCTCTCGACGGGGCTTCTCGTCCAGGCGCTCTGCCTGCTCGTCCTGCTTGCGCTGCGAGTGACGCCGCGAGCCTTGAATCTTCTGTGCCTCGAAGCGGTCGTCGCGGGAGCCGTGTTGATGTTCGGTCGGCGGCAGGCGGGCGTCGGCGTGCGAGAGGAGTCGCTGAAGGTCTCGGGTTGGGTGCGGGCGTTCGTCGTCGGCCTTGCGGTCCTGGCCGTCATCGCGTGGCTCGTGTTCCTGGTCGGCGCCCTTTCGGACGCGATGTGGGCGACCGACTTCATCGCATTCTGGGGCTACAAGGGCAAGGTCATCTTTCTCTCGTCGGGAGTGCCGCGGCGGCTCTTCGAGGACCCTGCGCTTTACTTTGCACACCGCGAATATCCCCTGCTCGTGCCTGTCTCGCTGGCCGCGCTCGCATCCTTCGTCGGCGAGTGGAACGACCAGGCGCTAGCGATTCTCTATCCCGCGTGCGCGCTCGCGACCCTGCTTGCCCTGTCCGGGTTTCTGGAGCGCCGCGTCTCGCGGCTTGCCGGCGCCGTTGCCGCCGCGCTCGCATCGCTCTGCTTCTTCCTCTACCGCCCGGGCAACGCCGGAACGGCCGAGGTGCCCTTCGCGCTCGGACTCGTCCTCGTTTGTTGCGCGGCGGCGGACGCCATGCGGCCTGAGGCCGGCACGAACGCGGCGAATGTCGCGCGGCTGGCCGTGGCCGGGCTGTTCTGCGCATGCTTGAAGCAGGAAGGAACGCTCTTTGCCTTTCTCGTCGCGGCTGCCATGTGGTGGTCCTTGCGCCGTGCGCCGGCGCGCCGCCGTCGCCTCGGAGTGGCGGCCCTGGTCATCCCGCCGAGCCTGCACTGGGCCGCGTTGTACCTGTTGCGCGGCAACCAGACGCGGCGCGATTTCGACATGACCCTTTTCGAGCCCCGGCGGTGGTTGGATCTGCCGCCGCTCATCGCTCTCGTCCTCGGCCGCATGCTCGGGACCGAGGCGCGGCAGTCTGCTGTGGCGTTGGCCGCAATCGCGGCCTACCTCTTCATGACGCGCCGCGGCATCTTGGATCCCTTCATTCCCGTGTTCGCCGCGCAACTGGCCTGCTATGCGGTCGCGTTTTCGGTATCGTCGTTCGACCCGATGTACGCGGTCGATGGCGCCTTTCGCCGGATCGTGATGACCCTCTTTCCGGCCTTTGCCCTCGTGCTCGGCGCCCGAGTGGGGACTTTCGGCGCCGCCTACCGCGTGCCCGAGTGGGACCACCAGTCGAGTGAGCCGGAGGCGATTCCGGATGCCGGCGAGAGCTCGTCGCTTTTCTCGCGGCGTGCCGGCGGGCCCCACGGCGCAGGGATGACCGGAAAGATCAGGAAGTGGATCGCGTCGTAGTTCCCCACGGAAACGAGCGTGATTTCGACCGGGCCGCTGCGGTTGGCGGCGAGCACGGAGTGGGGCAGAGACACGGTTAGAAATGGCCGATTGCCTGTAACGGCCGGCCCGCTCGAGAGCTTCTCGCCTGCCGGTCCGACGACTTCGAGCGTGGCATCCGTGGGAATGATCAGGGGGGCGATTCGGATGTGCAGCGTCGCGGGCTCCTTCGCGGGCAGCGCCCCGCGCGGGATCTTCTGACTGATCCGGATGCCGGAGGACTCGATCCGCCCCCATTCCCAGTCGAGCACCTGGCGC
Source organism: Acidobacteriota bacterium (assembly GCA_031360505.1). GTDB lineage: Bacteria > Acidobacteriota > Thermoanaerobaculia > UBA5066 > Gp7-AA6 > DAHUXD01. The sequence goes on along the minus strand of JANMBR010000041.1, from coordinate 15,377 downwards.
TGCCATGCGACGGCTGCGATGAGCAGGGCGAACACGGCGGCGGCCCCGATTCGTCGCCACGGGCTTCCGAGTCGGGCGAGTGCAACGATTCCGAAGAGAAGAAGCGCGGGCACGAACGGCAACGCGAGGCGGGGCAACGCTCCGAGCAGGAGGCTCTGTGCGACGGCGAACGCAGCAAGCAGGAGGCCGAGGACGCGGGCGATCGGGGCGCAGGTGGCGAGCAACGCCGCGAGCGCGGCGAGAATCAGCAGCGGCGAGAAAACACGGGACGCGGTGTCCAGGCGGGCATACTCGGGCGACCAGCGTGAGTCGTAGAAATCCGTGCCGAGCAGGCCGTGGAGCGCCCGCCACGCGAGCTGCCTGCCCCTGTCGCCGCCTGTTTCCGCAAACGCAGCCTTCCAACCTTCGCGCGCGGAGCGAACCTGCTCGAACGGCGGTGGCTCCGGGGCCGGGCGCTCGTGTTGAGCAACCCAGCTGTAGTCGACACTTCCCGAGATGAAGGCGGGCGACATTCCGCGAAATGGGTCGCCCGGGACGCGGGTCGTCGCCCAGAACGGAATTGAAAGCGCGGCGAATCCAATGAGGAGGGCAACGATGCGCCGCCGGCCGCCCGAGATCCACAGGGCAACCGCGGCCAGGAGGACCGCTGCGGCTCCGGCATTGGGCCGAACGAGGAAGAGGGCTGCGATCGCGAGGCCGAGGATGAGGGCGGTCACCGCGCGCCTGGGCGGTTCGAGCAGCGCTGCGGCAATCGGAAGCAGCAGCGCGGCCGTCAACGCCTCCGACATGACGGCACTCGACGAATCGCGCAGGCGCAGAAACAGGATCAGGACCACGTAGAGCGCCACGCCCCACCGCACCCCCACCTTGCGGCCGAGGAGCAGAGCCGTGATCCCGATCGAGAGCCAGAGAAGCAGCGACTGGATCACGACCACGCGCCGCGCCTCGGTCTCTTCCGGGCCGAGGGCGATGGCGCCGCGCAGGAACAGGATGTAGCCGGGCTTGGGCGGGTGGTGCGTCGAGACGACCGGCGAAAGGATCCCGACGCCGCGCCGTGCCCAGTCGAGGTCGAGCTCGGAATCGGACCAGCGGACGACGGGCGCGGCGAGGGCCGGCCAGAGAAAGAGTGCCAAGCCAAAGGCGGCCAGTCCGCCGTAGAGAACGCGCCGCGTCACAGGCTCTCGAGCAGCGACTCGGGCAGGCCGCCGTAGGCGCCCGAGGACATCAGCAGCAGCACGTCTCCCGGCCGCGCCTCGCGCCGGAGGATCCCGGGGATGTCCGCGATCGCCTCGGGCGCGAAGGCGGGCTTGCCCGCGCGAGTAAACCGCCCGATCAAGGCCGCGCGGTCGATCTGGTTGTCGGGGGCGAGGCGCTGTGCGTGGAAGACCGGGGCGAGCACGAGCGCGTCCGCGCCGGCAAACGCCTCCGCGTACTCGTCCTCGAACATCTTGCGGCCCGCCGTGTTCGAGCGCGGCTCGAAGAGCGCCCAGAGGCGGCGTCCGGGAAAGCGCGCGCGCGCGGCCTCGATCGTGCCGCCAACGGCCGTCGGGTGATGCGCGAAATCGTCCACGACGAGGATCCCGTTCTTTTCGCCCTTGATCTCCATGCGACGCCGCACGCCCTCGAACCGCGCCAGGGCCCGCGCGATCTCGGAGACCGAAAGGCCGAGCCCGCGCGCCAGAGCGATCGCGCCGAGGGCGTTGCGCACGTTGTGCCGTCCGGACAACGGCGACGAGAGGCGTGCGGTCGGCAGGCCCGCTTCGAGCAGAGTGAACTGCGCGCCGTCCGGAGCAAACACGAGGTCGCGCGCCGAAAAGTCCGCGTCCGGGCTCTCGAGCGAAACCTGCACGACGGCGGCGCGGGATTCGGGCGCGAGTGCCCCGACGCGCGGGTCGTCCATGTTCAGGACGACGACGCCTTCCGGCGCAACGAGGCGCACCACCTTGCGAAACGCTTCGATCACGGACTCGAGGTCGGGGTAGAGGTCGGCGTGGTCGTACTCGATGTTGCCGACGAAGAGGTGCCTCGGCTCGTAGTGGAGGAACTTCGGGCCGCGGTCGAAGAATGCCGCGTTGTACTCGTCGCCCTCGAGGACGAAGGGTGCGCCGTGGCCGCGCCGATAGCCGCTTCCGAGATTGCGCATCTCGCCGCCGACGAGAAACCCGGGGTCGCGCCCGGAGTCGAGGAGGAGCCAGGCGGTCAGGGCCGAAGTCGTCGTCTTGCCGTGTGTCCCCGTGATGACGACGGAGGTCCTGTCCGGCAGGAGATATTGCCGCACGGCCTGCGGCAGGGAGAGGACCGACAGCCCGCGGCGGGCCGCCTCGGCGGCCTCGACGTTGTCGCGGAGGGCGGCGTTTCCGACGACGACCACGTCGCAGTCAGGCGGCACGTGCTCGGGCGCAAAGCCCTCGGCGACCGGAATGCCGAGCCGGGCGAGCAAGGTTGACATGGGCGGGTAGAGCGCGCGGTCACTTCCGGTCACGACATGGCCTTGCTCGCGCAACAGGGCCGCCAGGGGAACCATCGCCGTTCCGCCGACGGGCACGAAGTGGAAGTGGCGGATTTCGCTCATGTTTCCGTGCGGAGTTTGGTCTAATGGAACGGTTTTCGGAAATATCCAGCTATTTTCGAGGGTTTAGCCGCTTTGGCACCGTAATGACAGGAGGAAACTGAAGATGCGTCACGTCCTGAAAATCACCCGGCTTTCGATGGCCGCGCTCCTGGCGTCCGGAGTGGCCCTGGCCCAGAAGCCCGCCGAATCGAAGCCCGCGGCGTCGGCCCCTCCCACCGCCAAGGCTGCGGCCCCGGGCAAGGCGATTGCCGCCCCCAAGATCGAGATCAGCCAGGAAACCAAGGAAATGGGAACCGTTCCCAAGGGCCAGATCATCGAGACGGATTTCATCATCCGCAACGTCGGCGGCTCGGACCTCGTGATCACCGACGCCCGCCCCTCGTGCGGCTGCACGGTTTCTTCGTTCGACAAGCTCATCAAGCCGGGGGCAGAGGGCAAGGTCCACACGAGCGTCGACACCAAGAGCTTTTCGGGGCCGATCTCCAAGTCGGTCCTCGTCGTTTCCAACGACCCCGAGCGCCCGCAGATGAACCTGTTCGTCAAGGCGCTGGTCAAGCCGTTCGTGGACGTGGCTCCGCAGGCGTACGTGCGCTTCTCCGTGGTCAAGGGCGACCCCGCCTCGCAGGACGTGGTCCTGATCTCCGAGGAGAAGGGTTTCAAGCCGACCGTCGCCGAGACGGCCCAGCCCTACGTCAAGGCCGAGATCTCCCCCGCGGGCGACAAGGACAAGATCTCCGGGCGGCCGGGTGAGCAGTACAGGCTTGCCATCGCCGTCACGGCGGATGCGCCCGAGGGCCTCTTGAACGCGCCCATCCGGATCAACACGGGCGTGTCGCAGCAGCCGACGATCGAAGTGCCGGTCTCCGGCATCGTGCGTCCGCGCGTGTCGATCACGCCGATCACCGTCAACTTCGGCAACTTCACCCCGGGCAAGGATCCCATCACGCGCAACATCGTCGTGACGAACAACAAGCCGGGCACGCCGATCAAGGTCACCAAGGCCGAGGTCAACGTCCCGGGCTTCGTCACCGACGTGGTCCCGACACAGGAAGGCGTCTCCTACACGGTCGTCGTCAAGGCCAACGAGAAGGTCAAGAAGGGCGCCATCGAGGGCAAGGTCACGCTCTACACCTCCGACAAGGAGAAGCCCGTGATCGAGATCCCGCTCAAGGGCGAGGCGCTGTAAGCGCGCAGCCGAACCCGTCGAATTCGAGCGCCCCGGGCCAACCGGGGCGTTTTTCATTGGCGGCGAAGCCTTTCATCCTGAGCGAAGCGAAGGATCCCTTAGAGTCCTGGTGTCCCTCGAAACAGCCGATCACATTGGTGCTCCAGAGCTTCGACGGGGGAGTAACCTAGTGTGACCGGCCGGGGAGGCCGGAACGGGATGAAGCGTCGCTCTTCCCCTTCACTCGCGGTCCTCGCCGCGCTGACGGTCGTGTACTTCGCGGCAGGCAAGCTCGGCTTGAGCCTCGCGTTCGAGAACTCGAGCGCAAGCCCGGTCTGGCCGGCGACGGGCATCGCGCTGGCGGCCCTCCTGGTCTTCGGATACCGGGCGTGGCCCGCGGTCCTGCTCGGCGCCTTTCTCGTCAACGTGACGACCACGGGGTCGGTGCCGACGTCGATCGCCATCGGCAACGGCAACGCGGCGGAGGCGCTGGCGGGCGCCTTCCTCGTCAATCGCTTCGCCCGCGGACGTCACGCCTTCGACCGGGCGCGCGACATCTTCAAGTTCACGTTCCTCGCGGCACTCGGCAGCACGATGCTCAGCGCGACCATCGGCGTCGCGAGCCTCGCGGTGGCGGGCTACGCCGCGTGGCGGGACTTCGGCGCCCTCTGGCTGACGTGGTGGCTGGGCGACGCGGCCGGAGCGCTGGTCGCGGCGCCCGCGCTGCTGCTGTGGAGCGCGCGGCCCAGGGCTGCCTGGAAGAAGGGGCAGGCCGCCGAAGGGGTCCTGCTCCTGGTATCGCTCCTGCTCGTCGCGGGATTCGTGTTCGCGGGCCTGAGCCCCGCCGCGACGAAGAACTATCCGCTCGAGTTTCTCTGCCTCCCGCTGCTCGTCTGGGCGGCCTTTCGCTTCAGCCAGCGCGAGGCGGCCACCGCGAGCGTCGTGATCGCCGGCGTCGCCATCTGGGGCACGCTCTCCGGACTCGGCCCCTTCAAACGGAACACGCCCAACGAATCGCTGCTGCTCCTGGAGGCGTTTCTCGGCGTGGCCACCGTCACGACGACGGCGCTTGCCGCCGTCGTGGCGGAGCGGCGGCGTGTGCAGTCGTCGCTTTCGCTGCTGGAGTCGGCCGTGGACAACGCTCTCGAGGGGATCGTGATCCTGACGCCGGATGGCGGCAAGGGAATGCCCCGGATCACGTTCGTCAACGAAGGGTTCCATCGGATCACCGGCCTCGCGGCCCGCGACGTCCTGGGCGAGACGCTCGCGATCCTGCCCGTCGACGAGGACGACATCGAGGCGGCGTCGGCCCTGCGGCGGGCCCTGTACGCGGGCGAGCGGTTTCAACGGGAGGGCATGCGCTCGCGGCGCGCCGACGGCACGGAGTGCGTCCTCGAGCTGCAGCTCACACCCGTTCCCGAGGGCGCTCCGCACCCGACGCACTGGGTCGGGATTCTGCGCGACGTGACCGAGCGCGTGGCCCACCTCGAGGCCCTCGAGCAGCAGGCCCTCTACGACTTCCTCACGGGCCTTCCCAACCGCATGCTCCTGCGCGACCGCCTCGAGCAGGCGATCCGCCACGCAGGCCGAGAGAACGCCCCGCTGGCGCTCTTAGTGATGGACGTCGACCGCTTCAAGGACGTCAACGACACGTTCGGGCACCAGTTCGGGGATCTTCTGCTCAAGGACTTCGGACAGCGCCTGCGCGGGGTGCTCCGAACGGCCGACACGGTGGCCCGGCTCGGCGGAGACGAGTTCGCCGTCCTGCTGCCGAGCGCGGGCAACGCGGCCGGAGCGGCGCTCATGGCCGAGAAGATCATGGCCGCGCTCGAGAAGCCGTTCCTGATCGAAGGGCAGAGCCTCGAGGTCTCGGCGTCGATCGGGATCGCGCTGTGCCCGGAGGACGGCGACGACTGGACGACGCTGCTGCGCTGCGCGGACGTCGCGATGTACGCGGCCAAGCAGTCGAGCGAGGGCTACGTCGTGTATTCGGCGGCCGCGGACACCTACGGCGAGAGCGGTTTCACGCTGATGCGCGAGCTGAGCGCGGGGATCGAGCGCCACCAGCTGCGCCTCGACTACCAGCCGCAGGTGCGCATGCGGGATGGACGCGCCGGCACGGTCGAGGCGCTCGTGCGGTGGAAGCATCCTCGCCGCGGGATCCTGATGCCCGGGCAGTTTCTTCCCGCGGCGGAGCGGACGGGCGCCATCAAGCCGGTCTGCGAATGGGCGTTGGAGACGGCGCTCGCGGACTGCGCCGGCTGGAAGGAGGCGGGTTTTCCGCTCCACGTCGCCGTGAACGTGTCCGGGAGGAACCTGCGCGATCCGCTCCTGATCGAGAAGATCTCGGGTTTGCTCGGGGCTTCCGGACTGGACCCGGCCTGCCTCAAGCTCGAGGTCGACGAGGGAAGCATTCTCTCGGATCCTCACGGCGCCATCGCCGCAATGAATCGGATCCAGGCCGCCGGCGTGCGCCTCTCGATCGACGACTTCGGCGCGGGAGGGTCGCTGCTTTCTTCGTTGAAGCGGCTGCCGGTGGACGAGATCAAGATCGCGGGTGCGTTCGTGCGCGACATGGCCCGGGACGCGCGGGATGCGGCGATCGTGCGGTGCACGATCGACCTGGGCCACAGCCTGGGCCGACGGATCGTCGCGCAGGACGTCGAGGATGCCGCCGCGTGGGAGATGCTCGCCGGGTACGGGTGCGACTACGTTCAGGGCTCTTACGTGGGTCCATCGCTGCCGGGCGCGGAACTGACCCGGTGGCTCGACCAGCCGATCCGGGGATGACCACTAGCCGAGGGTGACGAGGACGTCTCCGCGGCGGATCGAGCCTTCGCGGGCGGCCGTGACGTAGAACCCGCGGGTTCCCTCGTCGAGAAACTGGAGAACCGGCTTCAGGTCCGCCGGGGCCGCGTCCTGATTCCGGACGGCAAACTTCGAGAACTCGACGCAGGGCAGGGCGACGCGGATGGTCGAGAACTCGAGGATTTCGCCGCTCTGCGCTCCGCATAGCCCGACGCGCGAGCCGAGCTCCGAGAGCCTCAAGGGAGCGTCCGTCTCGACCAGGATGTTCTCGCCCGCGCAGCCGTCCACCATGTGCGGCCCGAAGCGCTCGCGCATCCGCGCGTAGTGGCTCGTCAATCCGAACGACACCGTGTTGCCGTCGCTGTAGCGCGTTGCGGGGTGCGCGGTGTTGTGGACGTCCAGGATCCGAGCGCCCGCGGCGTCCACACCGACGGCGCCATCCGGAGTCAGCAGGAGCTCTTCGACTTGGACAATTGGCGCCGTGCCGTAGACGCGGTCGGGCCGTTCGCCGCTCTTCAAGGGCGCGGACTGCACCTGGAGCCGGACGACCCTTCCGAGCGGGGTCAAACCCGGGTGACCTTCTTCAGGATGTCGCCGTCCCAGGCGTATTTCAAGCGCTTGCGCCCGCGCGCGGCGTTCTTTTGCAGCGCATTGCCGTAGACGAGCGGCAGCGCCACGGACGTTTCGACGAACGCCATCTCGTGCGTGGCCTTCTTGGAGACCTTGCCCCACGACGTGGCTTCCGAGAGCGTCGAGCCGCCGAGGCCGCCCCAGTGCGGCGCGTCGGTCGTGATCTGCAACGCGTACTTGTGGCCGCCCGTGTCCAGACCGAAGATGTAGGACATCACGATCGAGTCGTTGATGAAGTTCTTCGGCACGCCGCCCGAGACGTAGACCGCCGCGGTCGCCGGGCTCTGGACGACGATCTGCGTGAGCTCGTAGTTGTCGCGGATCGAGCTGATCTCGAAGGGCTTCTTCCCGGCTTTGCGGAAGCGGTGGTAGTGCTCGGTCAGGCCGATGCCGATCGAGGAGTCGTTCAAGGCCGGAACGAAGAGGGGCACGCCGTGGCGCGCACACGCGCCGAGGATCGAGCCCTTGTCGTGGCGCGTGCCCGCAGCGAGCAGCGCCAGGAACCCTCGCGAGGACAGGCTCTTTCCACCGAGTGCGTCGGCAAAGCGCGAGACCGCGAGGTCCGTCTCCCAGTATTTCTCTTCATCGATGAAGGTGTCGTAGAGCCGGTCGATGTAGAGGTCGCGCAGCTCTTTGTCGTCCGCGTCGGGAGTCCCGTGGTAGTGGCGCCCGCCGCGCACCTGGTAGTAGTCCTGCGAGATGATCGCGCCCGTCGAGACGATGACGTCGACCATCCTCTGCTCGATCAGGTCCACGATCACCTGCCGCATGCCGGCAGCGATGAGCGAGCCCGCAAGGCCGAGGAAGATCGTCGGGCGCTTTTTGTCGCGCAGCATCGCCTCGAACACGCCCGCCGCCTTGCCGAGGGCGCGCGCCTGGAAGGACGCGTCCCGGTAGGAATCGATGAGCTGCGAGACGGTGGTGGTTTTTGTGATCTTTATCGGCGTCGTCGGGCGGCCGAGGAGCGCCTTCTTCCTCCTGCGGTCGACGCCGACCGCCGCGGCGTGGACGTACTCGTCGGCGGTGTGCGGGGCGCCTTTTCCTTTCGATCCCATCGGCGTGGTCCTCCCGAAAGAATGCGGTACGCGGCCATCGCGGCGGCGTAGCCGGAGTCGATGTTGACCGCCGAAACCCCGTTGGCGCAGGAGTTGACGGCGGAGAGAAGCGAGGCGAGCCCCTGGAAAGCGGCGCCATAGCCCCGCGAGGTCGGAACGGCAATGATCGGGCGGCCGACGAGGCCGCCGAGCACGGAGAAGAGCGAGCCCTCCATGCCAGCGACGGCGATGACGACGTCGGCGCGCTCGATTTCCTCCAGGCGCGAGAGCAGGCGCAGCAATCCGGCGACGCCCACGTCCGGAACGAGGGTCGAGGTGATGCCAAGGTACTCGAGCGAGCGCCGTGCCTCCTCGGCGACGGCCGTGTCGGCCGTGCCGGCGGTGACGACGGCGACGGTTGCCTCGATCCGCGGCATGGGCTTTCCGATGGAGAGGTGCAGCGTTGCGGAGCGCGGGTCGTAGTCCGCCCGGCCGGGCAGGGGAGCGAGCGCGATCTCGTCCCACATCTCGGGGACCAGGCGCGTGACCAGCACGTCGTGGGCGCGCGAGAGCTGCTTGCAGATCTCGGTGATCTGGGCGGCCGTCTTGCCCTGTCCGAGGACGACCTCCGGGAAGCCCACGCGGCGCTTGCGGTCGAGGTCGAGCGTGTAGTCGGGGCCGCGCATGATGGCTGCATTCTATGCACAGGTTGCAACGGCGGCGGGAAGGCGCTATCGTCCCCCTCCTTCGACGCTCTTTGCATTCGTTTGGCCAAGGGAAGCGGGTGAAAATCCCGCGCGGCCCCCGCCACTGTCACCGGGGACGCCTCGGGCGCAATCCACTGGACGCGAGTCGATCGGGAAACCGGTTGCGCGTTTGGGAAGGAGCCCGAAGGCGGAAGATCCGGAAGCCAGGAGACCTGCCGGACGACACGCTTCTCGGACGGGGACAAACGAGAGAGGACGCGTCTTCGATTTCCGAAAGCGCGGGACACCTCTCGGCCATCCGGGATTCGTCGGATCGAACGGGAGGTTCGAATGACGACCGCGGTCCTGCTCGTGTTCCTCGGCGCCCTGTCCCGGCTTCTTCCCCATCCCCCGAATTTCGTCGCCATGGGAGCCCTCGCGCTCTACGCGGGCGCGCGGCTTCCGCGGCGCTGGGCGATCGAAGTTCCTCTCGCTGCGCTTGCGCTTTCCGATTTCGTGCTCGACGCAGGCACGGGGCGCGCGGTGATCTCGGGAATGCGCGTGACCGTATACGCGACGTTTGCCGTGATCGTTCTTGCAGGGCGGCTCGTGCGCCGTCGATCCGGCGCGACGCGGCTCATCGGGCTGTCGATCGCCGCCTCGCTGCTCTTCTTCCTCACCTCGAACTTCGCCGAGTGGCTCGGGGACCCGCTCTACCCGAAGACGGGCGCAGGCCTCGCGCTCTGCTTTGCCGCGGCCATCCCGTTTCTCTGGAACACGCTCGCCGCGGATCTCCTGGGGACGGCCGTCCTGTTCGGCCTCGACGCTCTGTCGCGGCGGCAGCGCCAACTCACCCTGGCTTCGGCAGCCGTGTTTCTCGTCGTCGTCCTCTCGCCCCCCGCGCTGACCGCGCAGCAGCTGCCTCCCGCCTCCGAGAACGTCGTCGTCACCGCGACGGCCTCTCCGGAAGAGGAGAAGGAGCTGGGCGTCGCGACGACCGTCATCACACGACAGGAGATCGAGAAGAGCGGTCGAATCACGGTATTGGAGCTTCTGCGCTCGGTGCCAGCGGTCGACGTCGTGCAGTCGGGCAGCGACGGTTCCCTGACATCCGTTCAGCTGCGCGGGACGAACTCGACACAGACCCTCGTGCTCGTGGACGGTGCGCGGGTCAACTCGGCCTACTTTCCCGGCTACGACTTTTCGGGGCTGACGACCGAGAACGTCGAGCGCATCGAGATCGTGCGCGGCCCCTTCTCGGCGCTGTACGGCTCGGAAGCGATTGGCGGCGTGATCCAGATCTTTACCCGGCCTCCGCAGCAGGGTTTCTCCGGCAGCGCGACGGCCGAGGGCGGCAACGCGGATTCGGCCACGGCCTCCGTCTTCATCGCGGCAGGCGCCGGTCCGTTCTCCGCCGCGGCGAGCTACCGGTTCGGAAACACGAACGGGGATGTTCCCAACTCGAACTGGCGCGAGAATAACGGTTCGGCCCGGGTGGATTGGCAGCCAGGCGCGGACGCGCGAATCGGCATCGAAGGCTCGATTCTCTCCGGCAAGGTGGGTAGCCCCGGGCCTGTCGGCGCCGAAAACCCGGAGGCGAGCAGCCTCTTCAAGGAAGAGCGCATCGCCCTTCCCGCCAGCTTTGCGCTTTCGCCGACCAACCACCTGAACGGGTTCATCGCTTCGGTCTGGTCTAGCCCCGAGTACAACGATCCTCTGGGCGGCTACTCCGCGCAGACCGACGCGCGCACGCTCCAGGCCCAGGTGTCCGACACCGCCACGCTCGGGATCCATACGGTGACGGGCATCGCCATGTGGAACCGGTCGAACGTGACGAGCACGGACACGTTTGGCACCTCGCTCGACAACCAGTCGACGACCATCTGGGGCATCGGCGCGCAGGACGCCGTGACGCTCGGGCAGTTCACGATCACGGGCGGCATCCGCTACGACGGCAACTCCCAGTTCGGCAGCGCCGTCAGCCCGCGCGGCTCGATCTCCTGGCTCTCGAAGGATCAGAAGTGGAAGCTGCGCGCCGGGGGAGGCAGCGGCTTCCGCGCGCCGACGGTGGGGGAGCTCTACTATCCCTTCTACGGAAACCCGAACCTGAAACCGGAGCGCTCGATCTCGTGGGAACTTGGAGGCGAGGCGTACGTGGCCGGGGGCGGGAGGATCGAGGTCACGTACTTTTGGAACGATCTCACCGACCTGATCGTCTACGACTTCGCTTCGTCACAGACCGAGAACATCGGCAGCGCGCGGACGCAGGGCGTCGAGGTTGGATACCGGCAGCAGATCCTCGAGCCGCTGGCGATCGCGGCGACCTACACGTATTTGAACGCCGTGGATCTTACGGACGACCAGCCGCTCATTCGGCGGCCGCGCAACCGCGCCGCCCTGACGGTGATCTGGCAACCGCTGGCGCCGCTCTCGGTCGAGGCGCGCGGCGTCTACGTCGGCAGCCGGCCCGACTCCGATCCGGTCAACTTCGTCGACGTGACGGATCCGGCGTACTTCCGCCTCGATCTCTTCGCCAGCTGGAACCTCGGCGGCGTCGCTCCCTATCTGCGCATCAACAACGTGACCAACACGAGCTACGATGAGGCAGCAGGTTATCCGGCCGTGGGCATCCGCGCGGCGGGAGGCGTGGGAGTGAAGTTCTAATGCCTCGAATCACCAGGGTCTACACGCGCACGGGCGACGACGGGACGACGGGTCTCGGCGGCGGGCAGCGCGTCGGCAAGGACACGCTGCGCATCGAGGCGTACGGGACGGTGGACGAGCTCAATAGCGTCCTCGGCGTCGCGCTCAGCGCGGGGTTGAACGAGGCGCTCGTCCAGGCGCTCGGCGAGATCCAGAACGAGCTCTTTCACCTGGGCTCCGACCTCTGCATTCTCGAAGAGGACAAGGTGAAGATGCCCGTGCCGCGAATCGAAGAGCGGCATGTCGTCGCGCTCGAGGGGTTGATGGACCGCCTCTCCGAAGAGCTCTTGCCGCTCGAGAACTTCATCCTTCCCGGCGGCACCCCGGGCGCCGCGCACCTCCATGTCGCGCGCACGGTCTGCCGGCGCGCCGAGCGCATCGTCATCGCCCTCGGCCGGCAGGAGCCCGTCGGCGTCTGGACCGTCAAGTACCTGAACCGCCTCTCCGACGCCCTCTTCGTCATGGCCCGCCACGAGAACAGACGCCGCGGCGCCCCCGACATCCTCTGGAACAGCCGCGCCTGAATCGGGGTCAGGTCTCTCATAGTGTGACTTTTCTCAGTTCGCGCCGGCCTAAACTCACACTTTGAGAGACCTGACCCCGATGCGCCGCCCGCTCGCAACACTGCTGCTCGCCGCTCTCGCCTCGCTGGCGGGACTCCGGCTTGCCGCTGCCGCTCAGGATAGCGAGGCGATGCGGTGCGCGATCGTCTGCGGGCATTCGGACATCGCGACGACGGGCGCTTCCTGCTGCCCGATGGCAGAAGCCCCGGGCGCCGACCCGTCGTTCAAGACGTGCGCGCGGAGTGACGGCCTGGCTCTGATTCCTCTCGCTCCGGGGCAGCCGGCGCTGCTGATCGCAGTAGCATCTCTGATCGCGCCGCAAGTGCATCGCCTCCTCGACCCGGAATCTGAGGTCGGGCGCATCGGCCCGGACCCCCGCCCGCTCGACCACGTTCCTCTCCTTTTCGGCTGACCGTGGTTCTCGGCGCCGGCGGATCCCTCCGGCTCCCCAGTCCGAAACGAAAAGGAGATCGCACTTTGAACTGGCAATCGCCCCTGGCGCGCCGCGCGCGCTCCGTGCTCGGTTTCGCGCTCCTGCTGATGGTCCTGCCCCGCGCGGCTGCCGCCTGCTCGATGTGTCGCTGCAGCGACCCCGTGTTCAGCGCCCTTGGGGAAGGGCTCTACTCGTACGGCGGCTTCCAGGTCGCGCTCGACTGGACCCGGCTCGACCAGAGCCAGGGCGCGGGCGAGGATTTCGAGGAGCAGGTTCGCAACTCGCTCGTCGCGACGATCTCCTACGGATGGCACGAGCGGCTCACCTTCGTCGCCCAGGTTCCCTACACCTTCAACCACCTCACGGAGGGCGACGAGGTCGAGACGGCGGACGGCATGGGCGACCCGGCGTTCTTCGTCTACGTGCGTCTCTGGTCCTCGGAGTTCAATTCGGGGCTCGGCCGCCGCGCCTGGATCTCGGCGGTGGTCAGCGTCAAGACGCCGTGGGGCAAGAACGACGTGACCCAGGACGGCGAGCGCCTCGACGAGCACGTGCAGCCGGGCACGGGCGCCACCAACCTCTCGGGCGGGCTGACGGGGCTCTACCTGCTCGACGAGAAGTCCTCCCTCTACGCCTCGACCGCCTACACGGGAACCGGCCGAAACGACTTTGGCTACAAGTACGGCGACAACGTGCAGGTGAACTTCGTTTACGACCGCAAGCTCACCGAATGGCTCGACGGCGTCCTGGAGCTGAACTTCCTCGACGCCAAGCGCGACCAGGTCGACGCGCTCGGCGTGCCCGACCCGGACACGGGCGGTCAGACGCTGTACGTGACGCCGCGCGTCGGTATAAACGTCGTCCGCGGCCTGGTGGCCCGCGCGGGGGTGCAGATCCCGGTCTGGGAAAACCTGAATGGAAGACAGGACGTCAAGCCCGCATTCACTGCCGGGTTGACATACGTGTTCTAGGCGGGAGGCGGGACTATTCTTCGGAGTCGCCGTTGTCGTTCGAAGCAGGTGTCCGCTTCTTGGGATGGATCGCATACCCAACGACGAACAGCATCCCGACGCCAGCGTGGATCCAACCGGTCCACCGCACGACGCCCGGCTCGACGAAGACCTGGATGAGATAGCCGGAGAGAGCGAGCGGCAGGAAGATCCAGAGCATGAGCGCCCCGGTCTTCCTTCCGCTCTGCTCGCCCTGGCGCAGGCGCGCGAGGGCGTGGCGGCGCAGCAGAAGTCCGATGCCGAGGACTGCGAACGGCGCGACGAGGAGGTGGGCCTTGAGCAAGCCGGGCTGCCACGGATGCCCGATCCGTGAGTCCCGGTCGGCGTTCGGGACGAAGTACTTGAAGACCCCGTAGGCGAGGCCCGAGAGCGACACCGCGGCCAGCGCCGCGTGGTTCCACCAGGCCTCCCACCTCTTCATTTCGACGGGCCCTGCGGCTGCACCTTCCGCAGCACGCGATCGAGCGCGAGTACGCGCCGCGCGGCGTCGGTCGTGGCGTGCGCCGTGAGCGTCGCACCGGTGACGGGGCGAATGGCGCGCTTCAACGAGAGTTCGGCGTCGAGCGGCTTGCCCTGGAACTGCTCGTACCAGTGCGCGCGCGGCATGTACTCCTCGGGCTCCGAGAAGGAGAGGACTTCGATGCGCTCTACGAGGCCCGCCGGATCGACGACGACCATGATCGTCTCCGGCATCGTCCGAACGACGTGGGTGTCGAAGTAGGCGATCCCGATGGGGTGGCCGTCCTTCGTCCCGACGTAGTAGCTCACGATCGCGCCGGGCAGCTCGCCTTCGCCCGAGAGCTTCTGCGCCTCGTGTTGCTGCGCCGTCGTGAGGTAGGCAATCTTGTGGTCGATCGCCGCGCCCGGAAACGCGAGCTTCAACGCCTCTTCCTGCGTGAGGAAGACCTTGGCGTCGAGCGCCGCCGCGGCCAGCGCGACCGCGGCAGATGCCAGCAGGCGTCGCGTGATCAGAACACGTACCCGAGGGACGCGTTGAAAACGTCCGTCCCCGTCTTCGCGGCGTTGTGCCGCTGTTGCCAATCGGTCTTCAAGATCAGCTGCGGGATCGGCTGGAACGCGAGACCGATCGTGAGCTGCCGGACGTCGTTCTCCGGGTTGCGCTCGTAGCCGATCGGGACCTCGGCCTGCGTGTCGTACTGCTCGTAGCGCACGAAGGGGATGAGGTTGAACTTCGTCTCGGACACGAGGGACAGCACGTCGTACCCCGCCTGCACGTACCAGCCCTCCTGGAGGCTGCCGACCGATTCGTCGCCCTCGAGGTTGTTGAGCTGGTTGATCAGCTCTGCCTGGCCCACGCTCGTGCGAGCGTAGAGCCCGCGCAGCCAGAGCCCGCGCCAGCGCCAGTCGGCGTGCGCGTCGAACACCGTCGTCGGGGCCGCGATCTTCACGCCCGACGGAGTGTACTGGCCCTGGCCGGCGTCTCCCGAAAAGACCGCCACTCCCGCGAGCAATCCCGGGACGGCCGTGAAGTCGGCGCGGCCGGCAAAGGCCCAGCTCTTCGCGAGCGCCTCCGAGCCCTCCTGCCGGCCCTCGCGGATGCCCTCGTCGGCCGAGTATCCGGCGGCGTTCAACCCGTTGACGCCGTAGGCCTGGTAGGAGATCGGGCCGATGGTGCCGTAGGCGCCGGCGCCGAGCTCGCGCCAGGTCGTCGGGATGATGAAGTCCTCGACGTCCGGCCGGCGCGCGCCGAGAAATGCCGTCGGCTCGTGCAGCTGGTTGACGAGGCCGCTCGGGATGAGCACGAGCCCGGAC
>JANMBR010000324.1:0-12285 GCA_031360505.1 Acidobacteriota bacterium | reverse complement strand
GCACCGGCGCGGGCACGCATTTCCAGCCAGTGGCCAAGCAGGATGAAAACCAGCAGGACGGCTGCGGCTTCGAAGAACTGCCCGCCTTGCTTGAAGAAGAAAGTCGTGGCGACACTGAAGAGATACCCGGTCCCGACGCTCAACACGACCAGCACCGCCATGCTCAGGGTGCCCGTCCTGAGCGCGCGCCAGGCGGAGACGAAGAACGTCCAGCTCGGATAGAGAATTGCGGCGCTTGCCAGGAAGAACAACCATAGGTTGAGGTCGAGCCCAAACGGCGGAGCCGGCGGCTTGAAGAAGCTTCCCATCGGTGCGTAGATGAAGATTGGTACTGCGAAGACCAGGCAGATCCAGAAACGGTTGCGCATGTCGCGGACCATGGCCGGCAGGTCCTTGCCGCCATGGCCCATCTCATACGCCATGTCCGCTGGCATCGCGGCCTGAGCGCCCGGCGTCCCGTGGCCCTTGTGGCTTTCGGCTGCAGGAGCGGCCGGCTCGAGAGCGGCGGCCGGCTTTTCCGGGGCTGCCTTGGGCTCGACGGCTCCCTGCGTTGAAGGCGCGACCGGAGGGGGCGTGGTTGCCGGCGCATCCGGGGGACCTTTCGGCGGGGCGCTCACGGGTGGCGCAGGCGTGGTTGGTGCGGCGGGGGCTGTCGGCGCGTCCGAGGCGGCTTTCGGCAGAGCGGCTCCGGGCGCTGAAGGCGGGACCGGCGCGGGCGTGGCTGGCGGCGTGTCCGGGGGAGCTTTCGGCACAGTGGCCACGGGCGTCGCAGGCGCGTCCGGAGCGGGCATGGCGGCCATCGCGGCCGGGGGAGCCTTCGGCAAATTGGCATCGGGCGCTGAGGGCTGCGCGCCCGGCACAGCGTCCGGCGTTGGTACGACGGAAGCGTCGGGTGCGGGCTTCTGTTCGGCAGGTAGGGATTCGCCTTCAGACTGATGCCGACGTTGGTGCACCTCCGCCTTGATATCGGCGACATCGAGTCGGGTTTCGTCGTAGCGCACGGTGGCACTTCCGGCGGCGTAGTTCACCGTAGCGCTTTCGACTCCCGGCACCTTGCCGATCCGCTCTTCCACCTCGTCCACGCTCAATGCAGCCAGCATGTCGTGCACTTCAATGACGCTCGTTTTCATTGCGCCTCCTCAGCGATCTCCACCGTCATGATGTTTTCCCCGGGGTCGCCCGCATAACCCGTCGCTCCAGCACCCGGTTACGCCGGTGCACCCGGGACGCGGGTCGCGCCCCACTTCCAATTGCGAATCTCCGGCAGGTCCTCGCCGTATGTTTCGATGTATTGCTTGTGCTCGATCAGCTTCTCCTTGAGCCACTGCTTCAGGGAGATGCCCTTGGCGCCGGTCTGCGGCAACCGGTCGAAGGTGTCCATCACGAGGTGGAAGCGGTCCAGATCGTTCAGCACGGTCATGTCGAACGCGGTGGTGATCGTGCCCTCTTCCTTGTAGCCGCGGACGTGGATGTTGTCGTGGTTGGTGCGGCGGTAGGTCAGGCGGTGGATCAACCACGGGTAGCCATGGAAGGCGAAAATGACCGGCTTGTTCGTGGTGAAGAGCTCGTCGAACTCCACATCGCTCAACCCGTGCGGGTGCTCGGATTCTGGCTGCAGCTTCATGAGGTCGATGACGTTGACCACACGGATTTTCAAATCGGGCAGATGCTCTCGCATAATCGAGACGGCGGCGAGCGTCTCCAGCGTGGGCACGTCGCCACAGCAGGCCATGACCACGTCGGGCGCAACGCCCTGGTCGTTGCTGGCCCACTGCCAGATGCCGGCGCCGGCGATGCAGTGCGCGACGGCGGCGTCCATCGCCAGCCACTGCGGAGCCGGGTGTTTGCCTGCGATCACGACGTTGACGTAGTGGCGGCTGCGCAGGCAGTGGTCCATCACCGACAGCAGGCAGTTGGCATCCGGCGGGAGGTAGATACGGACGACCTCGGCCTTCTTGTTCATGACGAGATCGATGAAACCTGGATCCTGGTGGGTGAACCCGTTGTGATCCTGGCGCCAGACATGCGAGGCCAGCAGGTAGTTCAACGAGGCGATCTTCCGGCGCCACGGCAGGTGCGACGTGACCTTCAGCCACTTGGCGTGCTGGTTGAACATCGAATCGACGATGTGGATGAACGCCTCGTAACAATTGAAGAGACCATGCCGGCCGGTAAGCAGGTAACCCTCGAGCCAGCCCTCGCACTGGTGCTCGCTGAGCATTTCCATAACCCGCCCGGTGCGCGCGAGAAATTCGTCGTTCGGCGCCGTCGCGGCGTCCCATTGGCGGTTGGTCTCTTCAAAGAGAGCTTCCAGGCCGTTGGAGATCGTCTCGTCCGGGCCAAACACCCGGAAATTCCGCTGCTCACTGTTCAACTTCGCCACATCGCGCAGGAAAGGCCCGAGTACACGCGTGTCGCCGATGCCGCGCAGTCCCGGCGAAGGCACGTCCACCGCGTAGTCGCGAAAATCCGGCATCCGCAGATCGCGGAGCAGAATGCCGCCGTTGGCGTGGGGATTCGCGCCCATGCGCCGGTCACCCTTGGGCGCGAGTTCAGCCAGTTCTGATCTCAGGCGGCCCTGTTCATCGAAGAGCTCCTCCGGCCTGTAGCTCTCTAGCCAGTCTTGCAACAGCTCGAGGTGTTCAGGATGGTTGGCCGGGTGGAGCGGTACCTGGTGCGAACGGAAGTTGCCTTCGATCTTTTTGCCATCGACGATCCTCGGCCCCGTCCAACCCTTGGGAGAGTTGAGGACGATCATCGGCCAGCGCGGACGCGCGAGGTTGCCGTGGATGCGGGCGTCCTGCTGGATTTGCTTGATCTGCTCCACCGCCTTGTCGAGCGTCGCGGCCATGGCTTCGTGCATCGCCCCGGGCTCGTGACCCTCGACAAAGTACGGCGTCCACCCGTAGCCACGCAGCAGTTGCTCGAGCTCTTCACGGCTGATGCGTGCGAGGAGGGTAGGGCTGGCAATCTTGTAACCGTTGAGATGCAGGATCGGCAGAACCGCGCCGTCGGTGACCGGATCGAGGAACTTGTTCGAATGCCAGGCCGTAGCCAGCGGCCCCGTTTCCGCTTCGCCATCGCCGACGATGCAGGCGACGACGAGATCGGGATTGTCGAAGACGGCTCCGAACGAGTGGCTGAGCGAATAGCCGAGCTCGCCCCCCTCGTGGATCGAGCCGGGGCACTCGGGCGATGCGTGGCTCGGAATTCCTCCGGGAAACGAAAACTGAAGAAACAGCTTCCGAAGACCCGCCTCATCCCGACCGATGTCGGGGTAGATCTCGCTGTACGTGCCCTCGAGGTATGTGTTGCTCACGACGGCCGGGCCGCCATGCCCGGGGCCCGAAACATAAATCATGTCGAGCTCGTATTTCCTGATGACCCGGTTCAGGTGCACGTAAATGAAGTTCTGCCCGGGGGTCGTGCCCCAGTGCCCCAGCAGCATGCGCTTCACGTCGGCGAGCGTCAGCGGCCGCTTCAGCAACGGATTGTCGTAGAGGTAAATCTGGCCGACCGACAGATAGTTCGCGGCGCGCCAGTAGGCATCCATCCGATGGAGCAGCGTCGGCGTGAGCGTGTTGGGTTTCATGGGTTAGGTGTCCCGAAATGGGCCACGGCCGACAGATCGATGGATCTCATGTACTTCAGCGATGTCCTCTTCTGGACGTTGGCCCGATCGGCAAACCGAGGAACACGGAACTTGCCCACAGCGCGCCCAAGCTGGCCAGGAAATATCTGAATTCCGACCGGATCGCGAAGTTTACAGCCACCATGACGCCAAGTGAGGTCAGTCCCGCGACGCCGATGAGCAGCAGCGGCATCTTGCTCTTCGCGCGAAAGGCGGTGAAAGCGATGTGAGCAGTGAACAACCCGGTCGTGAACGCATAAGCGCCCAAAACCACGAACACGAACCGGAGCCAGGACGTGACGCCGGTTGCCGCCGTGAGCGCGGCTGCATCCGGGCCGATGAAGCGAAGGTCCTCTGGAAGGAGCGCAGGTCTAAAGATTGCGAAATACGCACCCATTCCCATGATCAGGATGCCAACGAAGGCAAGTAGGCCCGCTGCGATGCGTAGTGTCATGAATGGCTGTGCCGTTGCCGGTTGACTTTCCATTGATCTACCCTCACGAAATGCGCGGCGGTGGCTTTGATAAACGATAAGCCGGCGATCGGCGGCAATTGCGGGAGTGTGCTGGTGTTCACGCTCTACGTCTTCTGAAGTGTGAGACTGAGAACCCGGGTGACGGACCTCGCGATCATGAGTTCCTCGTCTGTGCGTATGACCCGAACCTTGACGCGACCGGCGTCCGGCGAAATCAGCGGTGCATTCCTGGAATTGCGCTTCGGATTGAGTTCGATGCCGAGAAAGCCCAGTTCATCGCAGATCCGCTTCCGGATGAGCGCCGCGTTCTCGCCGATGCCTCCGGAAAAGACGAGCGTATCCAAACCACCGAGGGCCGCGGCGAAGGAGCCGATCCACTTTTTCGCCTGATAGCAAAACAGCGCGACCGCTTCCGCCGCCCGTGTGTCGCCGGCTTCCTTCGCGAGCAAATCGCGAAGGTCGGAGCTGCTCCCGGAAACTCCGAGCAGTCCGGACTCACGGTTGACAATCTGCTGAAAGTGCACGGCTGTGATGCGCTCGGTACGCGCCAGGTAGTAAACCAGGCCGGGATCCAGGTCTCCCGTGCGGGTGCTCATCACGAGTCCTGCCGTGGGCGTGAATCCCATGCTGGTATCGATGCTTTTGCCGTGGTGCACGGCGGCCATGCTGGCGCCATTGCCGAGATGCGCGAGGATGACACGACTCTTGGCGGCCACGGGATCGAGGCGACAGAGCTCCTCCATCAAATAGGCATAGGACAGTCCGTGGAAGCCGTAGCGTTCGACACCCTTTGCAGCATAGCGCCGCGGAATGGGCAGTAACCTGGCGACGCGCGGCATGGTGCGGTGAAACGCGGTGTCAAAACATGCCACCTGGGGCAGTCGTGGATGCCGCTTCCGGAACGCCTCGATCAGCCCGATCTCGCGCGGCAAATGATCCGGAGCATAGGGTGTGATGCGGTGCAGTTGCGCGAGCAGTTTCGGCGTGACCCGCTCCGGTTCGGAATGCCTCATGCCGTGCACCACGCGGTGTCCCGCGGCTTTGACCGACGCGAAGACGGGCTGCGCCTCGAGCCAGTCCAGCAGAAACCCCACCGCCGCGCGATGGTCGGCGGCGGCAAGGCGGAGCGGGACCGGCGGTTTTCCAACCGGATCGCCGACGAGCAAAGTCGTCCCGTTCAAACCGATGCGATCGATCTTCCCATGGAGCCGCCGCCGCGGAGTTTCGCCTGCGTCATAGACCGCGAACCGGATGCTCGACGAGCCGCCGTTGATCGTTAGGACGCAACGCCCCGCAGTCCTCATAGGTCGATTCCCGAAAGCCTTCGTCCGTTGCTCTACGACTTCTCCAAGCTGTGAGCGCTGACCGTGCCGCAGCAACACCCTGCCTTGTCCACGACGGGCAAGCTCGTCGCGCGATGCTCGTTGAGTTGTCGGCGCGCTTGCTCAACCGGTTCCTCCGCGTCGCAACAGGCGGACGATGGGCGCATGATCTCTCCGACGCGAACGTCGGATGCTCGGCGGTCATCAGCCGCCACGCCGTAGCACACGTCACGCTCCGTGATGACACCGACCAGCTTGAAGCGTTCTGTATCCTCCACCACCGGGGCGCAGCCGCGGCCGGACTCGCGCATCGCTCGCGCCGCATGTGCCGCGGTGTCTTGCGGCTTACAGCACGAAGACGCCTCGATGGGTTGCATCACATCACTGCAACAGGTCATGTCTCCTCCTCCTTCAGCCTTTTGCGAAATCCACGAGGCGCTCGGTCATCCTCGCTTCGGCATGATCGCATCGATCACGATCAACGCAGCCGGGAGTTCCCTGGGTTGGGAGCTCGGCGAGCAGACGGCGGCTGCAAGCCTTGGAGTGACCGCGGGCTCGGCGGCGGGAGGGCTCCTGTTCAGGGTCGCCGGCGTACGAGGCGCTTCTTTCGTACCCACTGCGGCGCTTGCCCTGCTGGGCCTGCTGCTAAGCTTCGGCCTGCCTTGGCTGCGCCGTAAGCTCGCGAATACCGCGTCGCCTGGCGTAACAGCGTGACCAAGAGCTGCGACTAACTTTAGGGGGTGCCGGCTCGCCCGGCGTACTTCATGGGCTCTCGTTCGAACTTGCTCTTGCATCCTGCGCTGCAGAAGTAGTAAGTCCGTCCCTCGTGCGACGCGGTTGCTTCGGCTTTCTTCTCCTCGACCGCCATTCCACACACAGGATCCTTGGCCATATCCACACCTCCTGAAAGCGAGATTCGAATCCAGGTTCCTACTGTATGTCGGTTCGGCGCTTCGATCGCGAAGTTTTCCCCCGGGCGACTCCGCGCTTGCCCTCTGAGCCTTCGAGGCGACGATAGGCACACGGAGAAATCGATCGCGACGGTTCGAGCGAGAGCAAACGAGCACGCGCGGTTGATGCCGGTCAGGCTCTCGGCTGCCTGACGCACCTGGAGAGAAATGAGGAGCAACTCGCGAGCGCCCTCGAATCCCTCACCGATGTTGGTCCTGTGCGACATGACCGACGGCCGTGAGCGGTATCAGCGCGCGGAGCAGCCACGCGAGGCGGATCTCCCATCGGGTAGCGCGCATGGGGCTGTCGGGTCCGCGTGTCCCCGGCCTGGCACCACCGCCCCTCTTCTCTTTGCGATCGTGCCCCGACCTATCTCCCTGGCGTTCTTTCAAAACGACCATCCCTCTCAGTCCTCCGCGTGTGCCACGCTCGTGCTCCAGGTGAAGTGCTCGTACACGCCGGTCCAGTACAAGCCGAAACTGAGGCCGAAGAGAAGCTCCTCGAGCGGGATTCCGTAGATCAGTCCTCCGTTCAACGCGGGCAGATTCCACACCTGCTCGATGTAGCCGGGCGTCAACCACTTGAGTCCTAGCATGAAGATCGAATACAGGCAGAGGAACAGAACGCCGCCGACGAGGGTCTGGCCTTTGAGGCCAGGGCGGCAGATAACGGAGGCGATGGCGCCCGTCACGAGGCAGACGATGGACGGGTAAATGGGATTCCACGGCAGAAAATAGAGGGGCACGAACAAGACATATGGCACAAACAGGGCCGCCGGGTGAATCCGATGGAGCGGCCGATGTCTTTCCTGGGCACTGACCGGAGCGAGATGCTGCCTTCGAAACGTGTTGTACAGGACGACACCAATCCCTCCGATGGCGAATGCGAAGATCAGGCTCTCGATATCGAACCCGGTGCGTTGAGCGAGCTCGAAAAGACTCGGTGGATTCCAATATGCGGGAACAAAAATGGGCTCGGTCAGGCCGAGGAGAGCGGTGGCAAGGCTCGTTCGCCACATCACTTTGCGGTTCCCTGCGTTGAGCGCAAAAAGACCAGACCAAAGCAGAAGAAAGGCGCTCGACCAGGCCAGCCAGACGTAGTGATACTTCATGCTCGAGCCCTGTCGGCTGTCGAGTCGAGCTCGGGCGGCCGGGCTCGAAGAGGGGTTGGCCGAGTGCACGTGTTCTGGGTGAGCAGTCCTCGGAAGCCGCGGCGTGCGAGGCTGGTCATGATGTCCCAATTCCCACCCGGTCGCCCATCGAGAGCTACCCTTTGGGATTCAGTGCCCCAGGTGCGAGGCTCCGCGGTGCGAGCGACGCTCGAGGAAGTTGTGGATGGGGGGCTTTGTCGTTTCGAAGTGGTGCCAAGCAATCATGCGGCGCATCATAGCGTCGGCGGCAAGGCGCTCCGGAAGGGCGGCATCGAGTACATCGTGCGAGGGGGCTGGGGCTGTCCACAACGTCTCGGGCGTCGAGAAGATCGTCGGCCCTGGACTGCGCCGTGCTCCGCCTGCGGCCAAAGCTCATGACGGTCTCCACGGTCGTGATGGGGCTATTGCCAATCTTCTGGTCCACCGCGACCGGTTCCGAAGTCATGAAGGCCTGAGGCTGTCGAAACGAACGCAGGGATACCGTCGTCGGAGCCACCTGGTACTGAGATGATGTGGCGCAGAACCATGACCAGTCGCCGGAAGGCGTTGGTCATCGGCTGCAAACGGTGAAGCAATGACTCTCATTCGCCGATCGACGGTCGCCGTCGGGCTCGCTTTCATAACCGCAGTCATCATCAACTTCCCGTGGGAAGTCGCGCAGAGCGGGCTCTTCGCATCGATGGGACCGACCCCGACTCAAGGGTTGTGGCGTTGCTTTCAAGGAAGCCTCGGCGATGGGGTGATGGTTGTCCTGCTTGCGGTGCTCGTCGGAGCAGCGCTGAGACGAACCGATGGATTCCTCACTCCGGGGAAAAGGGGCTACTTCCTGATGGCGAGTTTCGGCGCGGTACTCGCTATCGCGGTCGAAAGGATTGGCCTTGGCGAAGGCCGCTGGTCCTACCGCAGCACGATGCCTTTGATCCCGATCGTGAACGTTGGGCTGGTTCCGGTGCTGCAGATGATTGTGCTCCCGCCGCTGATATACCAATTTGCCGGGCGGCTCCTTCCTCGAACTCATCGTCGTGGGGGATCAGACGAAACCTGAGTACGGGGCCGGAAGCCGGCGGCTCCGCCCTACGAGACCGGGGTGCCGGCCGCGGTCAGGCCGCAGCGCTCCAGCAGCGCGTCGATTTCGCCGCGGGACGCGCCGAGCTTGTGCGCCGAGGCATGGAGGTCGGCCGCGTCGACCGGATACCAGTTGCGGCGAGAGGTGTCGCAGAGCCCGATGACGTCGAGCGGCTCGATGGCGCTGCGAATCGCCACGAGGAGCCTCTCGCGGCCGCCGGGCCCGGCCGCGAGCGCCATTCTGCAGCAGGCCGTGAGGGCGGGGCCGAACGCCGGATGGTCCGCCGAGAGAAACGATCCCGCGATTTCGGGGCGGCCGAGGCGGCGGGCGCTCTCGGCAAAGCTCGCCGCGGCAAAGTAGAGGCGCGTCAGCGCCGCGAAGACCGGGAAGTCGTGGAACCGGGCGTAGAGCGCGGCCACGAGGAGCGCGGCGGCGTCGACCTCGAGGAACGTCCGCTCCTCGTGGCGCCGTAGCTTGTCCTCGAAGCTCGGTCGTCCCCAGTCGGTCCGCATCGCGTCGCCGAGCCGCTCGAGGCCGAGCAGCGTGAGCGGGAAGCCGGTCGAGAGGAGCGGATCGACGAATGCGGCGGCGGACGAAAGCAGCGCCCAACCCGGTCCTGCGGCCGAGCGGCTGCGGAAGGGGAGCGTCGACCGGTGGGCGAAGGGAAGTGTCGGGCGGGCGAAGGCGAACTGGGCGCGCACCGTCGGGAAGCGATGGAGGAGGCGCTGCCACGCGGCCGCGCCCTCGGAGAGTCGCAGCTCACTCGCGAGCGCAGGTGTCGCCGCGACGCCGGCGCTCGTGACGCCGTTGTTGAACCGGAGCACCCAGATCCAGCCTCCGTCGAAGACGTGGTGGAGAGCGGCATCATCGACCGGATAGGGAGGCGTCTCGTTTGCCGCGAAGATGTTCATGTCGTCGAGCCGCCGCACGCCCTCGAAGTGCGTGAAGAGCCCCTCGGTCTGCGGCAGATCCGGGAACGCGCCGGACTCCAGTCCGAGCGCGCGGTGGAGCGCGCCGCCGGGCCCGGACGCATCGATGACAAAGCGGGCGCGCAGCCGCATCGGTCGTCGGGCCTGGACCGCGTCGATGTCGAATCCGGCCGCGCCGCCGGAGATCCCGACGATCTCGGTCCGATCGAGGTACTCGGCGCCCTCGGCCGCGGCCTCTCGGGCGAGGAACTGGTCGAAGTCGGGGCGGTACCAGTGCGTGTCGGCAACCTCGTCGTGGGGGCTGGCCGCGACGAGGAGCTGGTCGCTCCGGTCCGGGGCCCCGCGGAAGGGATGTCCCGCCTGGTGCGCGTAGAACGTGAACCCGCGCTTCAAGCCGCAACCGATCTCCGGATAGGTCCGCTGCCACGTGCCCCACGCCGAGAGCGGCCGAATGCGCGGGAGGTCGTATCGGTCGGCGAGCTCCTCGAGCAGAAGGTTCGCGAGGGGCGAGGAGGATTCGCCGATCGCAAAGCGCGGATGCGAGTCGCGTTCGATCAGTGCGACGGACCGGCCCGCCCGGCGAGCGAGCAGGGCCGCGAGCGAGCCCCCGAATCCGGATCCGAGGACCGCAACGTCGAAGGCGCCGTTCACGCGAGGCCCTCGCAATCCGGGCAGGCGACGCGCGGCCGGACGGCCTGTCGCAGGTTGGTTTCCCGCAGGCGGGCCGCGCGCGCCGGCAGGCATGCGGCGCAGCGGCTGAATCGCTCGAGGTCCCATATATCGGCGAAGACGCGCCCCCGGCCGAGCTGAATGCCGAAGTCGAGCGCGGTTTCGAGGCTGCCGAGGCCGGGCTGCGTGAATTCGCCGCGGTCGGCCAGCGCGTCGAGGGCGCCGTTGCCCGCGCGAGTCGGGATCAGCGAGACGACGGTTGCGCCGCAGTCGAACGCGAAATGCATCGAGCGGCAGGCCCAATCGAGGGCCTCCTCTTCGGGCACCCAGGGCAGGCCGACGAGGACGAAGACTCGCAGCGCGACATCCGACTCCCGCAGGAAGGCCGCCGCCCGCCGGAAGTCGTCGAGCGACATGCGCTTGTTCAGCCGGGGCAGGACATCGGGATGGGTCGTCTCGAGGCCGAGCGCGACCTCCAGCCGGCCCTCGATCCGGTCGCGAAGCGTCCGGCAGCGCTCGCCCACGAGCGCGGGGTGCGATTCGACGATCACGCGCTCGAACGGGCAGACGGCGGCTGCGATCTCCTGGTCCTCATCGGGGCGAATCGCCTGTGCGTCGAAGAAGCTGCCAGCGTTGTAGAGCTTGACCTGCCGCGCCGGCGGCAGTGTTGCGAGCGCCCGGCGGATCTGCGCGGCGATCGCGCCCGGCGGCGCCGCCTGGTCGAGCGTGTTCTTCCACAGGTCGCACATCAGGCACCGCCACGGGCACTCCCGGTTTGTCAGGAAGATCGTGGCGACCGGCACGACCTCGCCGCTTTCCGAGGCCTCGTCCTCCACGAGCGCGGCGTAGGGCCGGGACGGGTCGAGGCGATGGCGCTCGGGGCGCCGCTCGAGGATCCAGCGGTCGCGCTCCCGGTCGCCCCCTGGGTACGCGGCGCTCAACGCGCGGTCACGCGTACAGCGAGAGGAAGTGGGCGCGATAGCTCGCCTCGCCGAAGGCGAACCGCCGGGCGGCTTCTCCGGCGGAAAGCGCCCCATGTTGGAACCGGCGCTTTGGGAACACAGGCATTGCAACGCCCATCACCGACTCCACGCCGCGGCGGACGACTTCGCCCTTGATCGCGTAGAGCCGCTCGGTGTCGCCGTCCGCCATGGCCGCAAACGGGATGGCCTCGGCGATGGCGACGACGGCGGGGCGCGTGAAGGGGCTGAAGCCCTCGAAGCCGAAACGTTGCAGAGGCGCATACGTGCGACTGTAAGAACGGCTAGAACCACCCGAGTACGTGAGCGAGTGCTTCATCTTCCCGACGCCCCATCCCTCCTGGTAGAGGAGCGGATTCGACACGACGCTGCGGATCGTGAGCTCCGGGTTCTCCTCGATCGGGTAGTCCTTGAGGTTCTCGTCGCCGCCGTCGCCGTCGAGCAGGTACCGCCACTGCGGGTAGCGCTCGCGGATCCCGCGGCAGAGCGCGATCGCCATGGTCGCCGACTCGACGTCGAGAGGCTTGTAGTCCTCGACGACGCGCACGGCCTCGAAGGGATCGATGGCGCCGGCGTCTGTCTCGACGGCCTCGAGGAACAGCCCGAGGCCGAGCGGCGCCAGGAAGGCGCGGGCCTGGTCGAGGTCCTCGCCGCCGGCGACCGAGAGCGTGAATGCCTTGAGGCGTGCGAGACTGCCGCCCGACGCGCGCAGGACGTGGTGAGCAGCGAGGAATACGGCGCCGCTGTCGATCCCGCCGGAGAAGCAGACGCCGATCGGCTCGCGCTCGGGGACCGCGCGAAGCCACTTTGCGACCTCGTCCACGAGCGCAGCGACGTAGGCAGAGCCGATCTCGCCCGGATCCGGCGGCAGTACGTTGCGTTCGGGCGTGAAGTAGCGCGTGTACGTGGGCGAAGGATCCGGGCAGCCGAGCAGCTCGATCTCGACGACGTAGTGGGCGGGCACCATCCGGGTGTAGCTCGGGTGGAACTGGCCGTCGAGCCCCTCGCTCTTGAGAAACGCGTGGATGGCGTCGATTCGATCGGAGACGACGAGCGCGGGCCCCGCCGCCTGCTTCGCCAGGAAGTATCGCAGCGGCCGGTCGAGGGATCGC
>JANMBR010000028.1:0-2605 GCA_031360505.1 Acidobacteriota bacterium | reverse complement strand
AAAAACCCTCCGGCGCGATGGGCCGAGGCGCGCCACCGGCCACATCCTGCTCGTAGAGGCGCGTCGACTTTCCCGGCGAAGACGCGTTGTAATAAATCTTCTTCCCGTCGGGGAACCAGCCTGGCAGGCTGACCTCGAGCCCCGGAGTCGGGAGGGTCTTCGGCTCGCCCGCGCCTGTTGGAAGGAGAAGGAGCTCTTTCCCCCGCTTCGTGATCGCCCATTTCCCATCGGGTGAGATCGCCTGCGCTATTCCCTCTCCCAGGCGCACGGCCGGGGAGCCGTCGGTCTTGCGCAGATAGACGGCACTATTCGCCCCTTCCGCGATGCCTCCCTCGCTGAAGAGAAGTTTCTGTCCGTCGGCTGAAAGATCGGCGACCAGCGAGTCGTCGAACCAGGTGAGGTCGGACTCCTTCGCTGCGCCCGGCGCCAGGCCCATCGTCGTCTCCGTCCAGTCATCCGCGCGCAGAAGCACACGGCCGTCGCGGGCGATATCCTGGATGAGGAGCAACAGCGGGCCCCGGGCCACCACGCGGTGGCGCCCCGAGAGCGAGACCGCCTGGAGATTGACAACGCCGAAACTGGCGAACTCCCGGGCGGAAAACCAGACTTCTCCGGTTCGAGGATTCCAGGCCAGCGACGTTGTGGTCTCCCAGCCTTCAGAGAGCGTTCGCTTCTTTCCCGTCAGATCGACGACTGCGATCGAGGCAAGTTTTCCCGAATGTTCGATGAAGGCGATAGAGCGGCCGTCCGGGGAGAACCGAGGCTTGACGGCCTCCTTGTCCGGGCCAGGATCGTAAAGGACCTTTCCGACCGGACACTCGAGTTTCCCGTCGCGCGCAATGACCATCCGGTCTCCGGTGGGGGAATAGTCCACTTGAACGTCGCCCTCGAAGAGGTCTCTGGGCGTTCCCCCCGCGAGCGAAACCTCGGCGACCACGGGACCGGAATCGCGATCGATCCGGATCGCCATCTTGCCTGTCGCCGAGACGGCGAGAAGATCGGCGCTCGGAAGCGGCAGTGCCGTGGACTCCGTGCTGTCCGCGCGCGTCGAGTAGAGCTGGATCGGCTTGCCCTGCCACGATGCCGCGTAGATCACTGTCTGGCCGTCCGGGCCGAAGCGCGCGCCGCCCATCGATCCCCGGCGGAACGTCAGCGCACGAAACGTGGGCGGCTGCTCGACCCGCCGCCACATAGCGGCGGCGCTGATCGCCGCAGCGACCGCGAGAGCGACCGCGGACCACAGGAGCCAGCGGCCGGAGCGCGACCCGGCCGGCGCAGCCGCGGGGGCTCCGCCGGAGAGGGAGCCCTGCGAGATCCCGTCCCGCAGACGCGCAAGGTCGCGGGCCAGATCGCGTGTCGAGGCGTAGCGCTCCTCGGGGTCCTTGGCGAGGCAGCGCTCCACGAACCAGCAGAGCGGCGTCGGCGTCGCAGGCGCCGCGGCTGCGATCGGCTCGGGTTCCTCCCGAATGATCGCCGCCATCGTCTCGGGTGCGCTGCGTCGCTGGAAGGCGCGACGGCCCGTCGCCATCTCGTACACGATCGAGCCGAACGCGAACAGGTCCGACCGGAAATCCAGGGCCTTGCCGAGCGCTTGCTCCGGCGACATGTAGCCGACCGTCCCCATCACGACGCCCGCCTCCGTGCCCGCGGTCTGCGTCGGGGTTTTCGTCTGCTCTCCCTCGGGCACCTCCGCCTGCGTCAGCTTGGCCAGGCCGAAGTCCAGGATCTTGACGAACCCGTCCCTTCGGACCATCACGTTCTCGGGCTTCAGGTCCCTGTGCACGATGCCGGCGCCATGCGCCCGGGCCAGGCCATCAGCCATCTGCGCCGCGATCCCCAGGAGCCTCTTGGTCGGCAGGGCTCCCTCGGCCAACAGGTCGCGCAGCGTGCGCCCGTCCACGAGCTCCATCGCGATGTAGGCGGTCCCGTCCGACTCCCCGATGTCGTAAACCGTGACGACATTCGGATGATTGAGCGACGAAGCCGAACGCGCCTCCTTCTCGAAGCGCCGCAGGCGATCCGCGTCCGCCGACACGCGCGACGGCAGCACCTTCACCGCCACCTCGCGCTCGAGCCGCGTGTCTCGCGCCCGGTAGACCTCTCCCATCCCGCCCGCGCCGAGCGGCGACAGGACCTCGTACGGGCCAAGACGCGTCCCGGCTGGAATCGTCATCGGATGAACGGCGGCTACTCTACCTTGCGACACGAAACCCGCCGGAATCGAGCAGAGGTCCTGATACGGCAGCGTTTACGCCGTGAGGGGCGATCTCCCGCTGCGCAACGGGCCACAGCGCGTACAATCGGAGCATGAAACACATCGAAGTCGCGCTTCACCGAGTCGCCGTTGGAGGCTCGATCCGGGTCGTCATCAACGGTGGGAGGCCGAGCTACCTGTCGGAGCCGGAAGTCCGCGACCGGCTGTCCAGGCAACCGCGCCTCGATGCGGAGCGCCTCGAGGATATCGTCCGCAATCTCAACACGGGCGACCGCGAGCACACGCTTCGATACGGAAACCCGAACCCCGAGCGCGGAGCCGACCTTCGGACTCTGTGGGCCGGGGCGGATCAGCCCGCCACGAGCGAGTAGCAGACCCGGCACTCCTGCC
>JANMBR010000362.1:0-4211 GCA_031360505.1 Acidobacteriota bacterium | reverse complement strand
AGGACCCCGAAGTGGAACGGCGGGACGATGCGGGTGTGATGCTCGAAGGACTGCTTCGGGCCGCTCACAGGGCCACGTACCTGACGAAGTAGTCGGCCGCGGCGATCTGGCCGTTGACGAGCTGGCGCGCCTGCTCGGGCGACATCTCGAGCGTGCCGCCCGATTCCCCGCTCGAGCCCGTCAGGACGATCTGGATGGTCACGAGAGCTCCGCGGCTGCCAGGGTCCGACAGGGCGCGGGCCGCGGCGTTCAACGCGTTGAAGACGGCCTCCTCGGTGTTGGCGGTGACGAGCAGGCGGGTCTTGCCGCGAAAGTTCGTCAGCTTGTACTGCGTGATCCCGGCCCCGTCGAAGACCTTCGCGAAGGCCGTCTGGAGGTTCACGTCGACCGCCTGGAAGGAGGGACCTTCGCCGTCGGCGGTCGCTTTCTCGGACTGGGGCGGCGGCAGGCCCATGCGGGGCTTCTTCTCCTTGATGTAGTCCTGCAGGCGCGGCACGGCCGCCGCTGCCGCGTTGGGGATGGCCGTAGGCTTGCGGCTTTCCGGCGTATCGAGCGCCACGACGTTGCCGAAGTTCTCCTTGTTGTATTGCTCCGAGCCTTCGACGTCGACCTGGTCGAGCTTGATCGCCGTCACCGTACCGTTCTCGAGCGTGATGATGGCCTTGTCGCCCTTCACGGTGTACTTGATCCGGGCGAAGATCAGCGAGCCGTCCTTCAACTTGACGACGTAGGCGAGCGCGGACGACGCGGCGAAGACGAGCGCAAAGACCGCCAGGAACGGGCTCTTTCTCACGATCGTGAAGCCTCCTCCGTCCGCAGTCGGACGGCGTTTGACACAACCCCTCGAGCCGCTAATGATAGCACCCGCATGCTCATCGTGATGGACGCGGCCGCGACCGCGGAAGAGGTTCGCCGCGTCGTCGGGGTCATCGAGACGCTGGGCCTGCAGGCGCACCCCATTCCGGGGGCGCAGCGCACGGCCATCGGCATCACGGGCAACAAGGGAACGGTCGACCGCGGGGCTTTCGAAAACCTGCCCGGTGTCAGCGAGGTCATCCCGGTCTCCGCCCCCTACAAGCTGGTGTCACGGGAGTCGAAGCGGGAGAACACGGTCGTCTCGGTCGGTGGCGTGCCCGTCGGCGGAAAGCGCCTGGCCATCGTCGCCGGGCCGTGCGCGATCGAATCCGAGGCACAGGCGCTCGAGATCGGCCACCGCGTGAAGGAAGCCGGCGCCATGCTGTATCGCGGCGGCGCTTACAAGCCGCGGACCTCGCCCTACTCCTTCCAGGGCCTCGGGGCCGAAGGCCTGCGGATCCTCTCGCGCGTCCGCGCGGAGACGGGACTGCCGACGATCACCGAGGTGCTCGACACCGAAACGGTGGACCTCGTGGCCGAGCATGCCGACTGCCTGCAGGTGGGCGCGCGCAACATGCAGAACTTTTCGCTCCTGAAGCGGCTCGGGCGCCTGCGCAAGCCCGTGTTGTTGAAGCGCGGACTCTCGGCGACGCTCGAGGAGCTGCTGCTCTCGGCCGAGTACCTGCTGGCCGAGGGCAACTACGAGGTCATGCTCTGCGAGCGCGGCGTGCGCACGTTCGCCGACCACACCCGCAACACGCTCGACCTCTCGTCGGTCCCGTACGTCCAGCGGATCTCGCACCTGCCGATCCTCGTGGATCCCTCCCACGGAACGGGCAAGCGCTCGAAGGTGCTGCCGCTCTCGCGCGCGGCGGTCGCGGTCGGCGCCGACGGGCTCCTGATCGAAGTGCACCACCAGCCCGAGCTCGCCCTGTCCGACGGACCGCAGGCGATCCTGCCCGAAATGTTCCGGGAGCTCGTGGACGCGGTGCGGCTTCTCGCGCCCGTCGTCGGACGGACGGTGTGAAAGGGATCCTCGTGCTCGAAGACGGCACGGTCTTCGAGGCCGACGCCATCGGCCGGCCCGGGACATCCTTTGGCGAGCTCGTGTTCAATACCGCGATGAGCGGATACCAGGAAATCCTGACCGATCCGTCCTACTCGGGGCAGATCGTCGTCATGACCGCGGCGCACGTCGGCAACTACGGCATCCGCGCCGAGGAGGCCGAATCCGACCGGGTCCACGTCGCGGGCTTCATCGCCCGCGATTTCCCGTCGCGGTGGAGCGGCACGGGCGGCGAGCAGAGCCTGGCGGACTACCTCGCCGCCAACGGCGTGACGGGCCTCCACGGGCTCGACACGCGGGCGCTCGTGCGGCGCATCCGGAGCCAGGGCGCCATGCGGGCGGGGGTCTCGACACAGATCCAGGACCCCGCACAGCTTCACCGCCAGGTGGTCGCGTCGCCGGAGATGGTCGGCAGCGACCTCGCGCTCTCGGTCTCGTCGAGAGAGGCTCGCGTGGCGCCGGGAGGGCGGGGTCGCAAGAAGTTCCGCGTCGCGGCGGTCGACTACGGCATGAAGCGCAACATCGTGCGGCTGCTGCAGGCGGGCTCGTGTCGCGTGACGGTCTTTCCCGCGACGGCCTCCGACCAGGAGATCCTGGAGAGCAAACCGGACGGGATCTTTCTCTCCAACGGACCGGGCGACCCTTCCGCTCTGCCGGGCCCGATCCGCACGATCGAGAAGCTCGCTCCCACGGGCAGGCCGATCTTCGGCATCTGCCTCGGCCACCAGCTGCTCGGCCTCGCGCTCGGCGCGAAGACGTTCAAGCTGAAGTTCGGGCACCGCGGCGCGAACCATCCGGTCCAGGATCTGCAGACGGGGCACGTGGCGATTACGTCGCAGAACCACGGCTTCGCGGTGGATGCCTCCGCGCTGCCGCCCGAGATCGAGGCCACGCACCGCAACCTGAACGACGGCACGCTCGAGGGCTTCCGGCACCGCACACTTCCGATCCTCGCCGCGCAGTTTCACCCGGAGGCGGCGCCCGGGCCGCACGACGCGAACATCCTGTTCAACGGTTTCCTCGAGGCGATGGGTCGGGCCCGGAAGTGAAGTCCCTTGCGCTCCAGGTCGCGGTCCGTTACCTGAGGTCCCGGCCCTCGCGGCTGATTTCCTCCGTCTCGCTCCTGTCGATTGCTGGAATCGCGCTCGGCGTCGCGGCGCTCGTCGTGGCGATGGGGCTGCTGTCCGGCTACCGGACCGAGATCCGCGAGAAGCTGATCGGCGCGAACGCCGAGGTCGTTCTTTTTCCGATGACGGCGGGCGGCGATGCGGACCCGTCAGCGCTGGAGGGGCGCCTGGCGAAGGTCCCGCGCGTGCGCGCGACCGCGGCCGTGATCTACCAGGCCGGCGTGGCCGCTTCGGCCGCGACGCCCGACGGAACGGACGCCGTCATGAAGGGGATCGACCCCGCGGCCGAGCGCAGGGTGTCGGAGCTCGATGCGTACATTCCCGCCGCCGAGCGTGTGATCACCCGCAGCGCGTCGGGCGCTCCGGCATCCATCGCGATCGGGTCCGAGCTCGCGCGGCGGCTCGACGTGCACGAGGGCGACGTGATCCTGCTCTCGGTGGCCGATGGCTCGGGCAGCGCGGCGCGTCTGGCACCGCGGTCCGCCCGCTTCCGGGTCGGCCGGATCTTTCGAACGAACTTCTCCGAGTACGACTCCGAGTGGATCTTCCTCGACCGCGAAGAGCTGCGGCAGCTCGCGCGGATGCCGGGCCTGGCGAACGTCTTCGAGGTGCGCTTGGACGACATCCGCGACACCGAGGCAGCGGCGGCGGCGATCGGCGCGGCCGCGGGCAATGGCTACTCGGTGTCCGACTGGCGTTCGATGAACGGGGGCCTCTTTTCGGCCCTCGCGATCCAGCAGACCACGCTCTTTCTCGTCATCGGCCTGATCGTCGCGGTCTCGACCTTCAACATCGTCGCGACGCTCGTCATGACCGTCCAGGAGAAGAAGCGCGACATCGGCGTGCTGACGGCGCTGGGCGCCGAGGCCGGCTTCTTCTCGCGCGTCTTCCTGTCCCTCGGTGCGTTCCTCGGCGGGGCGGGCGTCGTTGCCGGGATCGCCTTCGGAGTGCTGATCTGCTGGGTCACGACCCGCTTTCGCCTGCTGTCGTTCCCGCCGGGCGTGGCGGAGATCTATTTCGTCTCGTACATCCCGTTTTTAGTTCGCCTCAAGGACATCGCGGCCATCGTGGGCTTCGCGGCCGTCGTGATCCTCCTCGCCTCGTGGTGGCCCGCGCGCCGCGCGTCGCGCATCGACATCGCCGACGCCCTTCGCTACGAATAG
>JANMBR010000347.1:0-2452 GCA_031360505.1 Acidobacteriota bacterium | reverse complement strand
TGGACCCGTCGCCAGCGCGTGAATCGCTCATCCACGAGAAGGGCTCGCGCTACATCGACTTTCTGCTGCCCGGCATTCTCGGCCTGAATCTCATGGGCACGGGCATCTGGGGGATCGGGTTCTCGATCGTCAACGCGCGCCTGAAAAAGACTTTGAAGCTCATGGCGGCGACCCCCATGCGCAAGAGCCACTACCTGCTCGCCCAGATGCTGTCGCGCTTCGTATTCCTCGTTGTCGAGGTCGGGGTCATCCTGGCCTTCGGCGTCGCGGCCTTCCACGTGCCGATCCGCGGTTCCCTCGGCCTGCTTGGCCTCGTTACCGTGCTCGGAGCCCTGTCCTTCGCCGGCCTCGGCCTGCTCACCTGCGCGCGCGCCCGCACGCTCGAGGCGGCCAACGGGCTGATGAATCTCATCATGGTCCCGATGTGGCTCTTGTCCGGAGTCTTCTTCTCTTCCGAGCGCTTCCCCAAGGCGGCCCAGCCGCTCATCCAGGCGCTGCCGCTGACGGCACTGAACAATGCCCTGCGGGCCGTGATGCTGGAGGGGCGCAATCTCCCGGCGATCTCGGGCGAGCTCGCGGTCATCGTGGTCTGGGGCGTCGTCTCCTTCGCGCTGGCCCTGAAGATTTTCCGCTGGCAATGACGTCCGGCCCGCGGGATATCCTTCGCCTCACTTTCCTTCCCCTTCCGGATCAGCCTGCGGAGGTCGCGTGATCGAGACACTCATCGTCAACCAGCTCGAGGTCCCGAAGCTCCTGCCGATGAAGGACTGCATCGAGGTGATGGCGCGCGCGTTCGCCGCCCTCGCCCGCTCCGAGGCGACGCTGCCGCAACGCCAGATCGTCTGGCTCGCAGACCGCTCGGGGGCTCTCGGCCTGATGCCGGCGCACATGGCGGGGCTCGGCGCGCTCGGTTTGAAAGCCGTGACGTTCTTTCCGCGCAACGAGGGCACCGAGCTCGATTCGCACCAGGGCGCGGTCCTGCTCTTCGAGTCCGGGCGCGGACGGCTGCTCGCGATCATCGACGCCACCTCCGTGACGTCGCTCCGCACTGCGGCCGTGAGCGGCCTGGCAACGCGCCTGCTCGCCCGCGAAGATGCCGGCGATCTGGCGCTCGTCGGCTCGGGCGTCGAGGCCCGCACGCACCTCGAGGCAATGCTGCTCGTTCGCAAGATCCGGCGGGTCCGGGTCGCGAGCAAGACGCCGGCGCGCGCGCGATCGTTTGCCGAGCGCGAGTCCAAGCGCCACGGCATCCTGGTCACGGCCTGCGCCACGGTCGAGGAGGCGGTCACGGGCGCCGACATCGTCTGCACGGTCACGTCCTCCCGCGAGCCCGTCCTGCTCGGCGAGTGGCTTTCGCCGGGCGCCCATGTCAATGCCGTCGGATCGAGCGTCGCCTCGACCCGGGAGCTCGACACCCTCGCCGTCCTGCGCTCGCGCCTCTTCGTAGACCGGAGGCAAGCGGCGCTGGCCGAGGCGGGCGACTTCCTCATTCCGAAGGCCGAAGGGGCCGTCGACGACGCGCACATCCGCGCAGAGCTCGGCCAACTCGTCACCGGAGAGGTCGCCGGGCGCCTGGCGCCGACGGACGTCACGGTCTTCAAGTCGGTCGGCCTCGCGATCGAAGACCTCGCCGCCGCCCAGCACATCTACTCGAAGGCGCGCGGCTCGGGCTTCGGCAAGTTCGTGGAGTTCGGCGGAGGCCGCCACGAAGCCGACTGAGCCGATCGCCCCGATCGGCCTCGACGAGATCCGCGCGGCCCGCCCGCGCATTGCCGACTCGGCCATCCGCACGCCGCTAATACCGCTCGACGTCGACGCGCCCTGCGAAATTTTCCTCAAGCTCGAGTGCCTCCAGCCGATCGGGTCGTTCAAGCTGCGCGGCGCCGGAAACGCGATGGCGCTCGCTCCGCGGGAGGCCCTCGCGCGCGGCGTCTACACGGCGTCGGCGGGCAACATGGCGCAGGGCGTGGCCTGGAACGCGCGTCGGCTCGGCATCCCCTGCACGGTCGTCGTGCCGGACCATGCCCCTCAGGCGAAGCTCGCAGCGGTCGAGCGCCTTGGCGGGAGGGTCGTTAAGGTCCCGATGGAACGCTGGTGGCAGGTACTGGTCGAGCACCACTACCCGGGCATCGAAGGCCTGTTCATCCACCCGGTGTCCGACCGTGCCGTGATCGCGGGCAACGGCACGATCGGCCTGGAGATCCTCGAGGAGCTGCCCGAAGTGGACGCCGTGCTCGTCCCCTGGGGCGGCGGCGGCCTGTCGTGCGGCATCGCCTCTGCGCTCGGTGCCCTTCGGCCAGCGGCAAAGGTCTTCGGGTGCGAGGCCGAGACCGCCGCGCCGCTCTCGGCATCGCTCGCGGCCGGGCGCCCCGTCGCCGTGGACTACACGCCGAGCTTCGTGGACGGGATTGGCGCGCGCGGACTCCTGCCCGAGATGTGGCCGCTCGCGAAG
>JANMBR010000013.1:0-6334 GCA_031360505.1 Acidobacteriota bacterium | reverse complement strand
GTCTGACCCCGCGTGCGGGGTCTGACCCCTCCCCCGGGGGGTCTGGCACCGCATTTGGGTCCCCGGCTCAATCGAGCTCAAAGCCCGAGCAAAATGCGATGCCAGACCCCGCTAGTCTCTCCGCCATGGAATTGCGACCCTTTCGCTCGATCCGCTTCTCTCCGAAGGTGCTCAAGGCGCGCGGCCTCTCCGCGGTCTTCGCGCCCCCTTACGACCAGATCGGCCCCGCGAAGCAGGACGTCCTCTACGCGCAGGCGCCCGAGAACATCGTCCGCATCATTAGCCGCAAGGCCGACGGCGGGGACCTCTACGCCGGCGCCGCAAAGACGCTCACCGACTGGCTCGCCGACGGCACTCTCCAGAAGGAGCGGCGGCCCGCGCTCTGGATCTACCGCCAGACGTTCACGGACGCCGGACGGACGTTCGTCCGCGACGCCCTCGTCGGCCTCGTGAGGCTGGCGGAGTACGAAACCGGCGTCGTGAAGCCGCACGAGCGCACGCTCGCGAAGCCGAAGGCCGACCGCCTGGCACTGCTCGCCGCGACGAAGGCCGATCTCGAGCTCGTCTTTCTCATGACCCGCGCTCCGCTCTCGACTGCCCTCTCCACCCGCCGCGTGGCGCAACTGACAGCGACCGACCCGGATGGCGTGCGCCACGACGCCTTCCGCATCTCCGACTTCGCCGCTCACGTCGAGCTGCAGGGGCTCGTCAAGAACGCCGAGTCGATCATCGCCGACGGCCACCACCGCTACGAGACCGCGCTCGCGTTCTCGAAGGATCCCGCGGCCGCGAAGCTGCCCGGCGCGCGCTACAAGCTCTGCGCGATCGTGGACATGGATTCGCCGGGCCTCGTCGTTCGGCCGATCCATCGGCTGCTGTCGGGCCTGCCCGGCTGGAATCCCGAGAAGGTGCTCGTGTCCGCACGCGCGTACTTCGACGTCGAGGAGCAGCCCGATGCGCGGGAAGCCGTCGCGGCACTCCAGAAACACTCGCGCATTCGCCCCGCGTTTGTCCTGCATGCCCCGCCGGCACGGCCGGCTCTGCTGACCCTTTCCAACTCCCCCGCGCCGCTACCGTGGCCCGAAGGCCGCTCGGATGCCTGGAAAGGGCTCGACGTCGCGGCTCTCGAGGTCGCGCTCTTCGGGAAGCTCCTTTCGATCGACACCGACGCGATCGCGCGCGGGGAGCACGTTTCCTTCACCTCGGACACCGAGGCGGCACTCTCGGCCGTCGAAAGAAATGAGGCGCAGGCCGCGGTGCTCATGCGCCCGACGACCGTGTCGGACGTCGAAGCGGTCGTCTCCGCCGGCGACCGCCTGCCGCAGAAGTCCACGCACTTCTTTCCGAAGATGTACTCCGGGATTTTCGGCGTTTCGCTCGAGGAGCCGGTTTACTGACGTGACCGCGGGTGAAATCGCTGCCGGCGCGCAGGCGCTGCTCGCCTCCGGCGACGCGGCCGGCGCAATCGATGCGTGCAGGCAGGCGCTGGCAATCGACCCGGACTGTCTCGCCGCTCACGTCTGCATGGCGCGGGCTTGCCTGCCAGGCGACGACTACCTCGCGTGGCTCGCCCGGTTCCACGCGGAGCTTCGTCCCGCGACGTATCTCGAGATCGGTGTCGACGCCGGCCGGACTCTATCGCTTGCACGTCCGCCGACTCTCGCGATCGGGGTGGACCCGGCCATGCCGGCGAGCCTCCCGCCCTTTGCGGTTGAGACGCGGACCTTCGCGCTGGAGAGCGACGCGTTCTTCGCGTCAGCCGATGTCGGCGCGCGCCTCGGCCACACGCCCGTAGCGCTCGCCTTCGTGGACGGGCTGCACCTCTTCGAGCAGGCGCTGCGGGATTTCATGCACGTCGAGCGCCACGCCGCAGCCAGCTCGGTCGTTCTTTTTCACGATTGCCTGCCGCTCGATCGGGCGACGTCGAGCCGCGCGCGCCGGACGGGCTTCTGGACGGGAGACGTGTGGAAAATCCTGCCCATCCTGCGCGAGCACCGGCCGGACCTCGACGCGTTCGTGATCCCGGCGTACCCAACGGGGCTCGGCGTCGTCACGCGCCTCGATCCGACTTCGACGGTCCTCGCCGAACGCTTCGCAGACCTCGCCGCCGCCTGGATGCCGCGGGAATGGAGCGATGTGCCAGGGGACGCGCCGCCGCTGCCCCGGGTTGCCAACGACGGCCCCGCGGTGCTCGCGCGCGTCCGCGGGGCCGGCTCCGCGATCGGCTAGCTCAGTCCTTCTTCGGCGCGAAGCCCCGCACGTCGGTCTTCACGAGGCTCTCGATCTGGTCGGCCGTCAGCTTCTTGCCGAAGGCCGGCATGTCTTCCTTGCCCTCGGTGACCGATCCGATCAGCGCCGAGTCCGACTCGCCCGCCTGCCACTCGGCGTCGGTGAAGTTGCGGGCCTTCAGGTACCGCCCCTTCATCGTGTCGGCCTTGCCATTGTCGCCGTGGCACTTCGCGCAGTACTCCTTGTAGAGCTTCGAGGGGTGCTGCTCCTGCTCCTGCTCGGTCGCAAAGAGCGTCACACCGAGGCCGGCGATCACTCCGAAAACCAGAGTGCCGAGAACCTGCGTCTTCTTCATCCCTTCCTCGCTTTCTCCAGTTCCTGGAGTATTTGTTCGGGCTCCCAATTCGCTCCGTAGGTGATCGACGCAAGGCGGCCTTCCGGATCGATGACCGCCACCGCCTGCTGGTGCATGATCTGGCCACGCTCGGGGTAGTAGAGGACGCCGAACGACTCCGACACCCGCGCGAGAGCCCGCGCGTCGCCGGTCAGGAACTTCCAGCGGGCGGGGTCGGCGCCGATGCGTTTTGCGAAATCGGCCAGCACCGTCGGCGTGTCGTTCTCCGGATCGACCGTGACGACGAGCAGCCGGCCGACGTCCTTGCCGGCGATCGCCGCATTCAACTTCGCAAACTTCGCCATCGTCATGGGACAGGCCGTCGCGTC
This sequence comes from Acidobacteriota bacterium, assembly GCA_031360505.1. Taxonomy (GTDB): domain Bacteria; phylum Acidobacteriota; class Thermoanaerobaculia; order UBA5066; family Gp7-AA6; genus DAHUXD01. The sequence goes on along the minus strand of JANMBR010000013.1, from coordinate 3,382 downwards.
CGGGCAGCGCGTGTAGGCGAACGTCACGGCCACAGGCTCTCCGCGAAACTGCGAGAGGCGCACGGTCTTGCCGGTCTGGTCGGTGAGCGCGAAGTCCGGCACCCGGTCTCCGACGGCGATCGCCTTGTTCGGCTCGGGTCGGGTTGCTCCGCTCGGAGCGAACGTCGCCTCCTCGCGCGGCCGGCAGGCGATACCGAAGGCGAGGGCGACGGCGACGGCGAGCAGAAGGCACACGCCGGCAAGCCGTTTTTTCACGACGACATTTCTACCGGATTCGGCACCCGGAACGGCTTGTTTAAGAAAGCTCAAAGGGCGCGCCGCGAACCGATGTAGCCGGCCAGCTTCTGGAGATCCACGTTGCCGCCCGAGAGGACCACCCCCACGCGCTTGCCCGAGAAATCCGCCTTCCGGTGGCGCACGGCCGCAGCCGCGGCGGCTCCCGAGGGCTCGACGAGGACCTTCATGCGCTCGAGCATCCAGGTGAGCGTCTCGATCATCTCGTCGTCGGAGACGAGGAGGATGTCCGCGACAGTTTCCTGCACGATCGGAAACGTCAGCTTGCCGGGAGAAGCGACACGCAGCCCGTCGGCGATCGTGGGGTTCTGCGGGACCTCGACGCGATGCCCTGCGGCGAGCGAGCGCTTGGTGTCGTCGGCCGTCTCGGGCTCGGCCCCGTAGACCGCGATCCCGGGTTTCATGTGCCGCGCGGCCGTGGCCCAGCCCGCGATCAAACCGCCGCCCGAGACGCAGACGACGATCGCGTCGAGGTTCGGAACTTCTTCGAGAAGCTCGACCGCGCCCGTGGCCTGGCCGGCCATGATGAGCTCGTCGTCGAACGGCGGCACGAGAACCGCGCCGCGTTCGCGGCAGATCTGTTCGGCCAGATCGTCGCGGCTCTGGCTCGCGCGGTCGTAGAGGACGACCTCGGCGCCGTATCCGCGGGTTGCCTCGATCTTCGCCTGCGGGGCGTCGTCGGGCATGACGACCGTCGCGCGGATACCGAGCAGGCGGCAGACGAGCGCCACTGCCTGCGCGTGGTTGCCCGAGGAAAAGGCGACGACCGCGTCGACTTTCTGCCGCTCGGTCTCCGCCTTGATCTTGTTGTAGGCGCCGCGGAACTTGAAGGCGCCGCCGCGCTGGAGGTTCTCGGCCTTGAAGAAGACCGTCGCGCGGCAAGCCTCGTCGAACTGCCGCGAGGTCAGCACGGGCGTGCGGTGCGCCACGCCCGCAAGGCGTTTTCTGGCTCTCTCGATTTCTTCCCAGCTCAGCACGGGGCACTCCTTACCCTGATTTCGTGCCGTAGGGGCGGGGCTGTCCCCGCCCGCGGGCGGCCGCAAGGGCCGCCCCTACGACACGACGACTGACTCTATCTGCGTCTTCCACTCCCCGATCGCCGCCAACGCCCGGTCCACCATCTGCTGGCGGCGGACCTGCTTGTCGCGCACGGGCGAGTGCGAACTGTCTTCGATCAGTCCGAAGGTCACGTTCATCGGCTCGAACTTCTCGGAGGGCGGGCGCTCCGAGCAGTGCCGCGCGAGCGAGCCGATCGCCGTCGTGTAGGGCACGGGCACGGGCTCGCGCCCCTCCAGGATCTGTGAGAGTGCCAAGCCCACGGCCAGCCCCGTCGCCGCGCTCTCGACGTAGCCTTCGACGCCCGTGATCTGCCCGGCAAAGAAGATCCGAGGCTGCCTGCGCATGCGCCAGAAACGGTCGATGTGCGCGGGCGCGTGGATGTAGGTGTTCCTGTGGAGCATGCCGTAGCGCGCGAAGACCGCGTTCTCGAGGCCCGGGATCATGCGGAACACCCGCTGCTGCGCCGGAATCTTCAGTTTCGTCTGGAAACCGACCAGGTTGTAATGCTCCTTGGCAAGATCGTCCTGGCGCAGCTGAACGACCGCCCAGGGATTCCTGCCCGTGCGCGGATCGGGAAGGCCCATCGGCTTCATCGGGCCGTGCCGCAGCGTCTCGCGCCCGCGCTCGGCCATCACTTCGATCGGCAGGCAGCCCTCGAAGTAGATGCCCTTCTCGAAGTCCTTGATCGGCACGGTCTCGCCCGATAGCAGCGCGTCGAGGAAAGCCTCGTACCCCTCGCGCGAAAGCGGGCAGTTCAAGTAGTCCTCGCCCTCCCCCTTGCCGTAGCGTGAGAGGGCGTACATCTTCGAGAGGTCGAGCGACGAGGCTTCCACGATCGGCGCCATGGAGTCGTAGAAGTAGAGGTCCTCGGTGCCGAGCAGCGCGCCGATTGCGGCGTCGAGCGCCGGCGAGGTCAGGGGCCCGGTCGCGAGAACGACGAAGCCCTCCGACGGGATCTCGCGCGCCTCCTCGCGCACAAGCTCGATCTCGGGGCGCGAAGCGATCGCCTCGGTGACGAGCCCGGCAAAGACGTTGCGGTCCATCGCGAGCGCGTCGCCCGCCGGCACGGCGGCGCCGCGCGCCGAACGGATCACGAGCGAGTCGAGGGCTTCCATCTCGCGCTTGAGCAATCCGACGGCGTTTCGCGGGTTATCCGAACGGAACGAATTCGAGCACACGAGCTCCGCGCACCGGTCCGTCTGGTGCGCCGAAGTCCCGACCGTTGGGCGCATCTCGAGCAGGCGCACGCGATGCCCGCGCCGCGCGAGCTGCCATGCGCATTCCGAGCCGGCCAGGCCCGCGCCGACGATCGTGACTCGAGAGGAATTCATCGGAGGCCGCCGATTCTAACGGCCGCACCGCCGGATTGCGACGGTTTCGGAGTTGTATTACCATGTAATACATGGCCGTCACCGTCCGCTTGGAGCCGTCGCTCGAACGGGAGCTCAATCGGTTGAGCCGCGAGCTCGGCAGAACGCGCAGCGAGATCGTCCGGGACGCCCTGCGCCGCCAGCTTGCCGTCCTGAGGTTCGACAAGGCACGCCGGCAGCTCATGCCCTTCGCGGAGGCCCGGGGGTACCTCACCGACGAGGACGTCTTTCGCGACGTCTCGTGAGGGTCCTTCTCGACACCAACGTTCTCGTCAGCGCTTTTACGACCCGAGGCCTCTCCGCCGATGTTTTTCGCCTGGTCATCTCCGAGCACGAGTTACTGACCGGCGAAGTCAACCTTGCCGAGTTGCGCCGCGTGCTTCGCCGGAAGATGCGGGTCCCGTCAGCACGCCTCGAGGAGATCGAGCGGCTCGTGCGCGAGCACACCATCATCCCCAGGCCCTCGAAGCCCCATGATGAGCCTGCCCGCGACGCCGACGACAAGTGGGTTCTCGCAACCGCCGTGGCGGGACAAGCCGACGTTCTCGTGACCGGCGACAATGACCTGCTGGAGCTTGGCGCCCGGGCGCCACTGCCCGTCCTCAATCCCAGGTCCCTCTGGGAGTCGTTGCGACGGACCCGGTGAGCGTTGCGCTGCG
>JANMBR010000320.1:0-7652 GCA_031360505.1 Acidobacteriota bacterium | reverse complement strand
GACGATCCGGCTCGTTCTCGACCGGAAGATCCCGCCGATCGAGGTCCCGAAAGACACTGCTTACGTCAAGCACGTGCGCTTCGAGAGCCCGCTGCTCTCGAAGTTCTGGGGACACCCGATCTTCATCGGGGCGACGATCCTGCTCCCGAGAGACTACTACCGCGACTCGGGCGTCCTGTACCCCGTCAACTACGAGCAGGGGCACTTCTCGCTCGAAGCTCCGGGCGGCTTCGTCGAGAAGGTCGAGCTTGCGGAGAACGCCACCGAGAAGGAAAAGGAACGCGCCCGGGGACGGGAGAAGTTCGGGAAAGCCTGGCTCTCGGATGCCTTCCCGCGCATGCTCTTCATCACGTTCCAGCACCCGACTCCTTACTACGACGACTCGTACGCCATCGACTCCCCCAACAACGGCCCCTACGGGCAGGCGATCACGACCGAGCTGATTCCTTACATCGAGAAGCGCTTCCGCGCGATCCCGAAGCCGTGGGCGCGCATCCTGTCGGGCGGCTCGACGGGAGGATGGGAATCGCTGGCGCTGCAGATCTTCTACCCCGACTACTTCGGCGGGACCTTCTCCTACTGCCCGGACCCGGTGGACTTTCACTACTTCGAGATGGTCAACATCTACGAGGGGGAGAACGCCTGGTATCGCAAGGACGAGTGGCGCAAGACGCCGATTCCCGCCGAGCGCCAGCCCGACGGCCTGGTCCTCTCCACGATGAAGGAGCAGCTCGACTACGAAAGGGCCATGGGCACCAACGGCCGCTCCGGCGAGGACTGGGATTGCTGGCAGGCGGTGTACGGCCCGGCCTCCGACACGGGCTACTTCAAGCCGCTCTTCGATCCCGCAACCGGAGCGATCGACCACGGCGTCGCCGCTTACTGGAAGGAGCACACGGACCTGAACGCCTACCTCCAGCGCTGCTGGAAGGAAATCGGGCCGAAGCTCGCGGGCAAGATCCACATCTGGACCGGCGACATGGACACCTACTACCTGAACAACGCGGTCTACCTGCTGGAGGACTACCTGAAGACGACGAGCTCCCCGGCGTGGGCCGGCTCGATCACCTACGGCCCGCGCAAGCCGCACTGCTGGGTGGGACCGTTCTCGCTCGAGGAGCGGCTCAAGATGATGGCGCAGTACGTCGCGGCGACGGCGCCGCGCGACGTGGACCGGCCGTGGTGGCGGGAGTAGAGATCCGGCCGGGCACGGGTTTCGGAAGTCGAAAGTACAATCTTCAGTTGGGAATGATCCGCCTCAAGAGCATCCCCGCTCTGGCCTTGGTCGGCCTGCTCGCCGGCCTGGGGCTCGTCTTTTTTCTGCGGCACGAGCGCGCCCTGGCCGCCAGGGAGGCAAAGAGGGCCCAGTGGTCCATCAACATTTGGGAGGGGCCGTCGCCTCTGAAACTCGGACCGTCGCCCTCGCGGTCGAATCCCGTGTTGAGCTCCCGCGACGTGACGGATGTTCGCGCGGAGTTCGTGGCCGACCCGTTCATGCTGCAGCGCGATTCCAAGTGGTACCTCTTCTTCGAAGTGATGGAATCCCGCAGGCAGCGCGGGTCGATCGGTGTGGCAACGAGCTCGGACGGCCAGAGATGGCAGTACGAAAAGATCGTCCTGCGCGAGCCCTTCCATCTCTCCTATCCCTATGTCTTCCAGAAGGGATCGGATTTCTACATGGTGCCGGAGTCCTCCGAGGCCGGCTCGGTCCGCCTGTATCGGGCGGTCCGCTTTCCCTACGAGTGGGTGCTCGAGAGAACACTCCTGTCCGGTCTGCCGTACGTGGATTCCTCGCTCTTTCAGTATCGGGAGAAGTGGTGGATGTTCACTTCGACACCGGAGAACAGCCAGCTGCTGCTCTACTTCGCCGACGCGCTCGAAGGCCCGTGGAGCCAACACCCGGCGAGCCCAATCGTGCGCAGAGATCCGCACATCGCGAGGCCCGGCGGCCGCGTCCTGGTGATGGGCGACCGCGTCTTGCGGTTCGCGCAGGATGACGAACCGAAATACGGGATCCGGGTCTTCGCCTTTGAAGTCACCCAGCTCGACGAGACCACCTATCGGGAGACCCCGGTCGGGGACGGTCCCGTCGTGGCCGCTTCGGGATCCGGTTGGAACAGGGACCGGATGCACACCGTGGACGCCCACTCCCTGGCGCCCGATCGATGGATTGCGAGCGTGGACGGCAAGGGAGTGCTCCCGAAGTAACCAATTGGCCGCCAGGGATCGCCCAGAGCGGCCTTGAGCCCGTCTACCGGGCCGCGATGCGCTCGTTGGCGGCGTCGCCAGCCGCTCGAACCAGGAGATCCAAATCCTGCTGGCGAGTGCGATGGTTGGTGATATTGACGCGAATCGACAGAACTCCGCGAATCCGAGTGGTGGAGGGCACGGCGGCACCGGATTCCTGAACGTCGGCGACAACGTCCTCGTTCAAGCGGTCGAGCGCTGCCTCGTCCCATCCCGGCGGGCGGAAGCGGAAGCAAATAACGCTCAGCGAGGGAGAGTTCATCAGCTGCACATCTGGCAAGCGCCGGACGAGAGCGGCCAGATACGTTGCCTGATGGCAGTTCATTGTAATTGCCCGGGCGAACGCTTCGACACCGTGTTCCTTCAATGCGAACCAGACCTTGAGCGCCCGGAATCCCCGCGACAATTCCGGCCCCAGATCGCAGGGCCATTCGCCCCCGCCGGCCAGGCCGCGGCCAGTTTGATGCAGATAGGCGGGGCGCATGGAAAAGGTCTTCCGATGCTGCTCCCCGTTTCTGACCAGGAGGCACCCCGCGTCATACTGGACATGCATCCATTTATGGAAGTCGAAGGCAAGCGAATCCGCCAGCTCGATTCCTCGCAGCCGCGGCCCGATCTCCTCGCTGAGCACAGCGAGCGCACCGAACGCGCCATCAACGTGAAACCAGAGCTCGTGCTCGCGACAAATCGCGGCCAGGGACTCGAGATCGTCGATGGCGCCCGTGTTGACGGTCCCAGCGGTCCCGATCACGCAGAAGGGCTCTCTCCCGGCCTCCCGGTCCAGGATAATGGCTTCGCGCAGCGCGGTCAGGTCCATCTGAAAGTCCGCGTTCACAGGGATCTTGCGCAGTGCATCGCTGCCGAGACCGAGGATCTCCATGGCCTTGACGACGGATTCGTGCGCTTCCTCCGAACTGTATGCGGTGAGTGTCCGCGGGTACCGCTGCAGACCCACTCTCCGTATGTCGCTGGAACTCCGCGCATTCCTCGCGACGGTCAACCCGGTGAGATTTGCCATCGAGGTACCGGTGAGCAGAACACCAGTGGCGTCGGCCGGGAAACGAAAGATCGACTTGCACCAGTCGATCACAACGCGTTCGACATAGAGCCCAGCGTGATCCCTGCCGCCGCAGTTAGCATTCATTGCGGCAGCCATCATTTCCGCGATGATGCCCGACGGCAGGCCGGCCCCGTGCACCCAGCCAAAGAAACGTGGGTGAACGTTGCCGACGGCATAGGGGAGGACGAGCTCGAGAAAATCCCGATAGACAGGCTGTATCCCTTGCGGCTCCACCGGCAAACGCTCGGCCAGCGCTGTCTTCACCGATTCGGGAACCGGCTGCCAGACGGGGCGCTCTCGAACGGCCCTGACGAAGCCGATGGCATCATCGAGCGCGGCATGCGCCAATTTGCGAAACTCCTCCCAATTCTCGGGTTCGAGCGATGCCGTCACTTCTGAATACTGGCCGTATGAATCAACTTTTTCCATTGTTGTGGGTCTTAATTTCCGCCGTTCAGCGAGACGCGAACTGGCCCAGCGAACGGGTGGCGATTCTCCTCAGGTGACGGAGCCCTCTGCGCCAAAGAGGTTGCCTGCGTCCCTGAAGTGCGCGCTCGATCTGCTTGAGCATTCGCCCGTCATGGAGGCGCGACGCGATTTCGCGCCATTGGCCGTGTACCTCGGGTGGCACGATATACAGACTGCCGAGCGTCGACCGCAGCGGGAGTCGCTCTGCCCGGAATGAGTCGAGTCCATCGGGCGCGCCCGAAATATATAGCTGCATCCGGGTCCGCAGACATTTCTCGCAACTCCCGCAGTTGAGCTCAGGTGCCAGCGACTTGTTCGTCAGGCAGACCCGGAGACGGCCGCGCACCGGTTCCCATTTCGCGATCGATGCGACTCGCTCCAGACGCGAAAGCTCGGCGCTGTAGTTCTCGAGGTTCACGGCCTCCGAGGACCAGGCGGCATCCAAGTCGGGAGCCGATCCCCAGGGCGGCGGCACGTCGCTGGCCGCCAGGTACATCGTGTGGACATTCGGCCCCAGAGCATGCGCAATCGCAGCCAGCGCCGCGACATGAGTGGTTCCCCATCGGACGGCCCTGAACAACGGATGGGTACGCAAGTTGGTCCGTACCACGATGAAGTCGACACCGCACACTCTTGCCGTCGCGCTCAGCGACTCCCGGGTGCGTCTGAGCCGATCAGAATCAGCGAGCGGTATGTCGAATCCCTCGATAAATACGGCGTAACGGAGCCGCGGATGAAGTTGCTGCAGAGCATAGGACGAATCGGCGCCACCGGTGTAAAACACACCGACATGCGGCCCTTTCGCCGCTGCGACACCGACGGGGGCGCGAATCTCTCCCGCTGACAATGCCGGCCACCACTCGATGGCGCGCTTGCGAACGAACTCGAGATTCTCCAGAAAGCCGGCGCTCAACGGAGCCGACACCTCGAGGTTGGCGTGTTGCGACATCGCGGGCAAAAGAAACGGACAAACGAACACCTCGGGTCGAGGCGAGAGCGGCACGTGAGACTCGAAAAACACTTCCGTTCCCTCGACCGATGCCACGACTCGCCAGACGTCCGGTCCCGCGATCTCGAGCCGCGGTTCCGGAATCGTGACCACTTTGCTGGAGCTCATCAGAAGTCGGAGGGATCCAGGTGGGTCGAGTATTTGTCCAGGTACGGTAGCGGCGTGTCGGTACACATGAATGCTGCGATCACTTCGCCGTCTTCGTTGCGTAGCGCATCCAGGCCGGAGGCGGCCTCCCGCGCTTTCAAGAATTTGAGAAGACCGGCGAGCGCGAAGCCGGAGCTCGGGCCGCCCATCAAGCCGACGCGGCAGAGTTCGAGGCTCCTCTTGAAGGATTCCTTGGTTTCGACCTCGACGATGCTGTCCGCAGCATCGCGCCAGGGAAACGCGATTTCGCCGAGGCCGACTTCGGAACGCACCCCGGGGACCGCGCTGCCCGGGCCACAGATGACGCCGACCAGCGTCACCTGCGATGTCGTGCGCCGAAAGTACCGGCTTGCGCCGACAAGCGTCCCCGCAGTTCCGAGGCCGGTGGCGAACACCGTGAGTTTTCCCTCCATTTGCCCCCAGATCTCGGGCGCAACCCACTTTTCAGTGGCTGCGGGGTTGGCATCGTTCTCATATTGAGCGGGATTGAACCAGCCGGTCTGATTTCCGGCTTCGCGTGCCTGGTCGATGCCGCTCGGCTGACCGGCCGTGCTCCTCACCAATCTCGGCTCAACGCCACAGAGGCGAAGAAGATCGAGTTTCCCGGGCGCGATGTCCCAGGGCACCATGGCCACCACCCGATCGATGGCGAAGAGCCCCGCGAGGACGCCGAGCGAAAACGCCGTGTTGCCGGATGAATTCTCGACAAGCGTGTGGACCCCTTCAACGTCACCAGCTGCCTCGGACTCCAGGAGCATGTTGAGGGCCGGAAGCGATTTGACGCTGAGCAGCGGAAGCAGGTACATCAGCTTGCCAAAAATCCGAACGTTTTGTTTCCGAAACGGATTCAGGCGATCAGGCAGTTCGACGAGCGGAAGAGGCGGGTTGTTGGCAGGATTCAGAAAGTCCTTGAGTGCGTTGGGACCTTCAAAGACGCCGAGACGCGAGGCCGGCGCCACCGTTTCGGCAGTTGGTTTCGTCATCGTTCCTCCCTGCCGCCGCAGAACACCGCGAGACCAACCGCCGCGCGTAAACCTCAACCCGAGCGCACGCATCGTACAGGGCGACGAACGCCGTCGCAACTCCGTGAGAACCCCCGCCTTCGCTCATGCCGGGAGGCAGACGCCATGTTGGGGTGCTCAGCGTCGGCAATGCAAAGGTACAGGAGAGCTCCCGCCACCACGGACGGTCCACGCACGCGATACGGTCGAGCGCGGATTTCGAAATCCGGAAGCGCGAGTCAAATCTGAGCCCGACGCCTCATTCACCCGACCGAAGGGGTCTTGCTGAAGATCATGAGGGCTCGGCGGTGGTATCGGGCCGGGAGGATCGGACCGAGGAATGGATCCACGATCGAGTCCAGACGGTCGACGAGTTTCTGCCACAGTGGTTTGTCGGCGCCGGTCTTCCAGACCCGCCCGTCGGCTCCGGCCGTCATCCGCAGCTTTCCGCCAAGCCTCTCCGCCGCCAATTTCAGGATGCCGTAGCGCGCGCCGCGATAGAGCCGCAGGCAGATCCCCAGATCCGCGAAGAGCGCTCGCCAGCTCTCGAGCGGCCGCGGGAACTCGATGCCGCCAGGCGCCCGGAGCGCCGCAACGCTTTCGAACAGGACGATGTACCCTCCATCCCGAGTCACGCGGGACAGCTCGGCCGCCATGCGCTCCTGCCTTTCGTACGGATTGTGGTGGATCACCGCGATCGAGCAGACGACATCGAAGCTGCAATCCGGATGGGGAATCCGGCCATCCTGGATGGCGGAGAAGGATGCATCCGGCCACCGCCCGCGGGCCATGCGCAGTAATTCGCTCGAGATGTCGACACCGCTGTAGCGATAACCGCGGCGCGCAAAGAAGTCCACCCATCGGGCGGAGCCGCAGCCGAAATCGAGCAGCGTCGCGCCGCGAAGCCCGCCCCGCCGCGCGATGAAACGCATGGCGGCGGCGAGCAGATGGCGCTGGACGCGATCGATGCAACGGTTCGTGTCGGCGTCGTCACAGCAGACGGCCCGCATGAAGTCCCCGCCGCTGTGCAGGGCCTTCGCGTCCCAGAACCGCTCCGGCTCGTAGGCGCTGCTCGAAATCGGAGCGCCTGTGCCCGCGCCTCGCGGAGGTTGGTCTGGATCGCGCATAAGGGTCCGAGATGGGATGGTATTCCTCAGCTGCGTATCCGGCCAGCCTAAGGAGCCGAACCTGACAGCCCCTCTCCAGTTCCTGTATCATCTTCGCTCCGACAGAATGCGCGTCCTACTCACTGGCCACCGCGGCTACATCGGGACCGTCATGTCGCCGCTGCTCTCCGCGGCCGGCCACGACGTCACCGGTCTCGATACGGATTTCTACCAGGCCTGCACGTTCATCGGCCCCCTTCCCGAGATCCCTTCGATCCAGCGCGACATCCGGGACTTGAAGCCAGCCGATCTCGCCGGGTTCGATGCGGTTGTCCATCTGGCAGCGCTCTCGAACGATCCCCTGGGCGATCTCAACCCCGAAGTGACCTACGCGATCAATCACATGGGCTCGGCTCATCTGGCAAGGGTGGCGAAGGAGGCGGGTGTCGGTCGCTTCCTCTTTTCCTCCTCTTGCAGCAACTACGGCGCGGCCGGCGACGCGATGGTGGACGAGCGCTCTGAGCTCAATCCAGTCACGGCCTATGGGGTCTCGAAGGTGCGCGCCGAGCACGACATCTCAGCGATGGCAGACGGCCGCTTCAGCCCCACCTTTC
>JANMBR010000308.1:0-7995 GCA_031360505.1 Acidobacteriota bacterium | reverse complement strand
ATGGCGACGAATTCGAGCGCGGAAGGCGTGAGGATCGTCTCCGCGCCGGAAACCGGCGGGCAGTGCAGGGCGACTGCCTGCGTCCCGACATCCGTTCCGCGGCCGCCTTGAACTGCTGTGGTCAACTCGCCTCCATGGGTTTACAGATCATCGTCATTTTGAGATATAAGTCAATAAGTAGTTGTAGAATCAGTTGTTAGGTAGTTAATGTTATTGGGCGTACTTCTGTAAAGTAGTGTATTCTGTAAATCGATATGGCGCAGACAATGAAGTTCGGGCCCAAAATCCGGCTCCTGCGAAGGCGCCACGCCCTACGCCAGGTGGATCTAGCTGAAAAGCTCGATATCTCCGCCTCCTACCTGAACCTGATCGAGCACGACCAGCGACCCCTGACCGCGGCACTGCTGCTTCGGCTCGCCGAGCTCTACCCGGCGGATCTCAAGAGTTTCGGCTCGGACGACCAGGCGCGGCTCGTCTCCGACCTCCACGAGGTCTTCGGCGACGCGCTCTTCGAGACGCACGACGTGACCACGACGGACCTGCGCGAAACCGCTTCGAACGAGACGGTCTCGCGGGCGATCGTGAAGCTGTACCACGCCTACCGCGACGCGCTCGAGTCGATGCAGGGGATGGCGTCCCGGGTCTCCGACGGCGGCGACCTGCTCGGAATCGATCCGGCGCGGCTCCCGTCGGAGGAAGTCTCCGACGTCCTCCAGGAAAACCAGAACTACTTTCCCGGGCTCGAGGAGGCGGCCGAGCGGCTCTCGCAGGAGGCCGGCCTCGAGAGGCCCGACCCGTACCCGGGCCTCGTTGCCTACCTCGAGCGCCACGGGATCGGCGTCGGGATCACCCCGCATCCGGGAGACAAGTCGCCGATGCGCTGGTACGACCCGGCGCGCAAGCGGCTCCACGTCTCCGAGATCCTTCCGGCCCACGCGCGCAACTTCCAGATCGCACACCAGGTCGGCCTGCTGCACTTTACGGAAGACTTCGAGCGCGTCATCGCGAAGTCGCGCCTGACGACTCCGGATTCGGTCGCGCTCTGCCGCGTCGCGCTGGCGAACTACTTCGCCTCGGCGGTGCTGATGCCCTACGGCCCGTTCCTCGAATCGGCCAGAACCCTGCGCTACGACATCGAGGTCCTCGAGCGCCGCTTCGGGGCGAGCTTCGAGCAGGTTTGCCACCGCCTGACGACCATGCGCCGGCCGGGCCAGGAAGGCGTACCCTTCCACTTCATCCGGGTCGACATCGCCGGCAACATCTCCCAGCGCTATTCGGCGTCGGGAATCCGGTTCGCGCGCTTCTCCGGCCTGTGCCCGCGCTGGAACGTCCACAGCGCCTTCATGACGCCCGGCATCATTCGCACGCAGGTGTCGCGGATGCCCGACGGAACGACCTATCTCTGCGTGGCGCGGACCGTGCGGCAGACGCTCGGCGGCTTCGGCGCCGCGCACCCGCTGCTCGCGATCTCGCTCGGCTGCGAGGTGAAGCACACGAAGCACCTCGTCTATGGCGACAGCATCGACGTGAACAATACGAGCGCCGCGGTGCCGATCGGGATCACCTGCCGGTTGTGCGAGCGCACCGACTGCGAGCAGAGGGCCTTCCCCGCGATCCACCGTCGCCTCGGCATCGACGAAAATGTGCGCGGCGCGTCGTTCTACACGACCACTTCCCGGGAGTCGTAGGGGCGGCACGCGCCGTACAATCCCCGGCGTGAAAATGGAAAAGGGTGTTCCCGTCGCGACGCGCGCGCTGACCAAGCGCTTCGCCGCTGGCTCGAACGCCGTCGACGGGGTGGACATCGCCAGCGGCGACGGCGAGTTCCTCGTCCTGCTCGGGCCCTCGGGATCGGGCAAGACCACCGTCCTGCGCATGATCGCCGGCCTCGAGGAGCCGACTTCGGGCGAGATCCTGATCGGCGGCAAGACGGTCAACGATCTGTCGCCCCGCGAGCGCGGCATTGCGATGGTGTTCCAGAGCTACGCGCTCTATCCGCACCTTTCGGTTTACGAAAACATTGCCTTTCCCTTGAAGGCCCAGGGCGTGGCGAAGGCGGAGCATCGCGGCCGGGTCGAGCGGGCCGCGGCCACCTTCGGCATCGGCAAGCTCCTCGCGCGAAAACCGCGGGAGCTCTCCGGGGGCGAGCGGCAGCGGGTTGCGCTCGCACGCGCCCTCGTCCGGGAGCCGCGGGTGTTCCTGTTCGATGAGCCGCTTTCGAACCTCGATGCGAAGCTGCGCTCGTCGGCGCGCGAGGAGCTGCAGAAGTTCCAGAAGGAGATTGGCACGACAGCGATCTACGTGACGCACGACCAGGTCGAGGCGATGGCCCTCGGGGACCGGATCGTGATCATGGATCACGGGAAGGTCCGACAGATCGGCACGCCCGTGGAGGTCTACGACGATCCGGCCGACACGTTCGTCGCAACCTTCCTCGGGTCTCCTCCGATGAACCTGCTCGAGCGCGGCGGCACACTCTTCGGCTTCCGCCCGGAGCATCTGCGCCCGGCCGACGGCGCGGCGCCCTCGACGGCTGCGCGCTTCGACTTTCACTGCGAGCTGGTCGAGTACCTCGGGTCCGAGCAGCTCGCATTCGGGACGTTAGGCGGGCGCTGGGCCGGCAAGGAAATCGTCTGGCGGCTTCCGGCCTATGCCGCGCCGCCAAAGTCGAACGCCACGCACGCGCTGCTCGTCGAAGAGCGGCACTTGCGGTACTTCGACGCGGCGACCGGACGTCGGACCGAGCGACGGGCGCTGTAATGAGCGCGGCCCGGCAGCGCAAATGGCTCGGCCCGGCCATGGTCGCCCCGGCCGTCGTCTACATGGCGGCCCTCGTCGCCCTGCCGGTGCTCATGGCGCTGTTCTACTCGGTGAGCGACGCGCGGGTCGGCAGCGATGAGATCCATTTCGCCGGTCTGCGCAATTTCTCGGGCGCGCTCGCGACGCCGGCGTTCCGAACCGCCCTGCGCAACTCGCTGCTCTTCACGCTCGTCTCGCAGATTCTCGTGATCGCGGGCGCCACGGGCCTCGCGCTCGCCCTGAAGGATGCTTTTCGCGGGCGCGGGCTCATTCGCCTGCTCATCCTGCTTCCCTGGGTCGCGCCGATTTCTTTGGGCGCGATCGGCTGGAAGTGGCTCCTCGACTCGCTCTACAGCGTCGTCAACTGGGGCCTCGCGTACGCCCACCTGGTGGACCCGACGAATCCGCCGATGTGGCTGGGGGAGCCGAAGCTGGCGATGCTCTCGGTCGTGCTCGTCCACACCTGGCGCACGCTGCCGTTTGCGACCGTGATCCTGCTCGCGGGGTTGACGTCGATCCCGCGCGACATCCCCGAGGCCGCCGCGGTCGACGGCGCCGGCTTCTGGCGAACCCACTTCACGATCACGCTGCCCATGATCCGGCCGATCGTGCTCGTGGCCTTCCTCTTCGGCGTCGTCTTCACGTTCACCGACATGACCGCCGTCTACATCCTGACGCGCGGCGGCCCGGCGGACGCCACGCAGGTGCTGCCCTCGCTCGCATTCTTCACCGGCATTCTCGGCGGCGACCTCTCGGGCGGCGCCGCGATCTCGCTCTTCCTCTTCCCGCTGCTCCTCGTGGGCGCGATCGTGCTGCTGCGGATCGCGCGGCGCGCGGAGGTGACGTAGTAGCGCGCGGGGGAGCGCGGCTGGCGCACCGCCTGGTCGTGGCGGCTTTCGCGATCGTGCTGTCCTTCCCGTTCTACTGGATGGCGCTCACGTCGTTCAAGCGGACGAGCGACCTGTACGAGCTCAAGAACAACCCGCTCCTCTTCAACGAGAGCCCGACGCTCGACCACTGGAAGCTCCTCTTCACGGGGACGCTCTTCCCGCGCTGGCTCGGCAACACGCTCGCCGTGGGCCTGGCGGTCGTCGCGATCACGCTCCTTCTCGCGATGCCGGCCGCGTACGCGCTTGCGCGCCTGACCGGAAAATGGGGCGAGCGCGCCGGCATCGGGATGTTCCTCATGTACCTCGTCCCGCCGACGCTCCTCTTCATCCCGCTCTCACGCGTCGTGGCTTCGCTCGGGCTCCAGGACTCGTTGTGGGCCCTCATCGTCGTCTACCCGACGTTCACGGTCCCGTTTGCGACATGGCTTCTGATGGGCTTCTTCAAGTCCATCCCGAAGGACCTCGAGGACGCCGCGATGGTGGACGGGTTGACGCGCTTCCAGGCCTTCGTTCGCGTCGTCGTCCCGATCTCCTTCTCCGGCCTCGTGACGGTCTCGATCTTCGCGTTCACGCTCGTCCTGCAGGAATTCGTTTATGCCCTGACGTTCATTTCCTCCGCGTCCAGCCAGACCGTCGGCGTGGGCGTGCCGATCTATCTCGTGCGCGGCGACGTCTACTACTGGGGCGAGCTGATGGCGGCATGCCTCTTCGCCAGCCTGCCGGTGGCAATCGTGTACAACCTGTTCCTGGATCGGCTGATCCAGGGGTTCACAGTGGGAGCTGTCAAATGACGAAAGACAAAGCGCTCGAAGCGCTCCTCCTCGAAAAACGTCAGTTCGCGCCGCCCAGGGACTTCGCGAAGAAGGCGCACGTGTCGAGCGCCTCCGTCTACCGCAAGGCGGACCGGAACTTCGAGAAGTTCTGGGCGGGCTTTGCGAAGGAGTTGGACTGGTTCAATCCCTGGAAGAAGGTCCTCGACTGGAAGCCGCCCCGGGCGAAGTGGTTCGTCGGCGGAAAGCTGAACGTCTCCGTCAATTGCGTGGACCGGCACCTCACGGGCGCCCGCCGGAACAAGGCGGCGCTGATTTGGGAAGGCGAGCCCGGCGACCAGCGGACGCTGACCTACCGCGATCTGTACCGCGAGGTCGGCAAGTGTGCGAACGTCCTGAAGAAACTGGGCGTGAAGAAGGGCGACCGGGTCACGCTCTACCTGCCGATGATCCCGGAGCTGCCGATCGCGATGCTCGCCTGCGCGCGGATCGGGGCGATCCACTCGGTCGTCTTCGGAGGCTTCTCGGCCGAGTCTCTGCGCGACCGGATCAACGACCAGGGGGCGAAGGTTCTCGTGACGGCCGACGGAGGCTGGCGGCGGGGCAACGTCGTGCCGCTGAAGCAGATCGCGGACGAGGCGCTGAAGGAAACGCCGACGATCCAGAGCGTCGTCGTCGTGCGGCGCACCGGGACCCCCGTTCACTTCCACGAGGGCCGCGAGCACTGGTGGCATCGCCTCATGGAGGACGCGCCGATCGCCTGCAAGCCCGAGAAGATGGACGCGGAAGACCCGCTTTTCATCCTCTACACGTCGGGAACGACGGGACAGCCCAAGGGGATTCTGCACACGACGGGCGGGTACCTTGTCGGCGCGTACGCGACCTCAAAATGGATTTTCGACTTGAAGGACGAGGACGTCTACTGGTGCACCGCCGACATCGGCTGGGTCACGGGGCATTCGTACCTCGTGTACGGGCCGCTGGCCAACGGCGCAACCTGCCTGATGTACGAAGGCGCGCCGGACTCGCCCTCGCGCGACCGCTTCTGGGACCTCGTCGAGCGCCACGGCGTCACGATCCTGTACACCGCCCCGACGGCGATCCGCGCCTTCATGAAGTGGGGGCCCGAGTGGCCGGCCAAGCACGACCTCTCGTCGCTGCGGCTTCTCGGAAGCGTCGGCGAGCCGATCAACCCCGAGGCGTGGATCTGGTATCGGAAGCACATCGGGCGCGGGAAGTGCCCGATCGTCGACACATGGTGGCAGACCGAGACGGGCATGATCCTGATCTCGCCCCTTCCCGGCGTGACGAAGACGCGCCCCGGTTCCGCGACTCTAGGCTTTCCGGGGATCGAGGCAAAGATCCTGGACCTCGAGGGCAACGAAGTGAAGGTCGGCGGCGGGTACCTCGCGATCACACGTCCGTGGCCGGCAATGCTACGGACAATCTGGGGCGACGACGAGCGGTACGTCGAGACCTACTGGTCGAAGTGGGGCAAGGGCGTCTACTTTCCCGGTGACGGCGCCAAGCGCGACAAGGACGGGTATTTCTGGCTGCTCGGCCGCGTGGACGACGTCATGAACGTGGCCGGCCACCGGATCGGCACCATGGAGGTCGAGTCGGCGCTCGTGGACCACCACGCGGTCGCCGAGGCGGCGGTCGTCGGTGTCTCCGACGAGATGAAGGGCACGGCCATCGCCGCCTTCGTGATCCTGAAGGAACGCGTTAGGGCGGCCGCCGCGCACTCCGACGAGGCGCTGCAGCGCGAGCTCCGTGCGCACGTCGCCAGGAAGATCGGCGCGATCGCCCGTCCGGACAAGCTGTTCTTCGTCTCCGACCTGCCGAAGACGCGGTCCGGGAAGATCATGCGGCGGCTCCTGCGGGACATCGCCGAAGGCCGCGTCCTCGGCGACACGTCGACGCTCGCGGATGCGGTCGTCGTGGCGGCGCTCAAGACGCAGTACGAGGAAAAAGAAGGCTGACGCCGCCGCCGAGGCGTAGAATTGCTGCAGTGAAAGCATCCGGAAGCGTTCTGGACGGCCAGATACTTGGCCGGCTTGATCGCTGGCGGAAGGCACGCGCCGTCTTCGTCCGGCCCGATGGGCTGGAAGCCGAGCGCGCTGTCGCCGCAGCGTTCGGGCGAATCTGGGCGCGCGCCCCCATGTATGGACGGGCGCGGCGTCTGCTGGTCGAGGGCACGCCCGAGCACTTCCTCGAGGAGCTCGAGAAGGGCCTGGGGGATCTGGCCGGACGCGTGCGGGTCGCGCCCGAGGACATGCGCCAGACCAAGTGGGACGCGATGAGCCGACTGACGCCCCTGCCCCGCGCACGACGGGAAGTCCAGGCGCTCTGGCTCGCCGACGAGCTGACGATGGGTGAGTTCTTCGTCGAGTTCCAGCCGATCTTCGACCTCGTCTCGGGCGGCGTCCATGGCTACGAGGGTCTGCTGCGTGGACGCGGACCGGACGGGAACATGCGGCTGGCCGCCGACATCTTTCCGGCCGCCGAGTCGCTGCACCTCGAGCAGACTTTCGAGCGTTTCTCCTGGACGTGCGTTCTCGAGGCGGCCAAGGGCATCCCGCAAGATGCGCTCCTCTTTCTCAACATCAATCCCAAGCTCATCGAACGCTCGGAGCACGCCCTCGTCGCCCTCGGCGAGGAAACCGAGCGGCGCGGCGTCCCGTTCTCGCGCCTCGTGCTCGACCTCGTCGAGGTCGAGCATCTGCCGTCGCCGCCGGACCTGGCGCCGGCGCTGACGGTGCCCCGCGATCTCGGCGCCGTGATCGCGCTCGACGACGTCACCTCGGGCTACGGCACGCTCCAGTTCTGCCATGCCTTGCAGCCCGAGTGGGTCAAGGTGGATAGCGAGGTCACGCGCGGCATCGCGCGGGACCCGCGCCGGCGCGCGATCTTGAAGTTCCTCTCCGACCTCGGCCGCGAGTTTGCGTTTCGCCTCGTTGCGGAGGGCATCGAGACGGCCGAGGACCTCGACGTCTGCGCCGCCGAGGGTGTCGGCGCAGCGCAGGGGTACTTTCTGGCCCGGCCCGCGGTCGAGCCTCCGGCCGCATCCTCCGATTTCCGGAGCTGGATGGCTTCGCGCCCGGGCACCTTGCGCTCGGCCTGAAGGCGATGGCAGTCGGCGAAAAGCCGGAGCTCGCCTCCGTACGCCTCGACATCTGGCTCGACGTGGCCTGCATCTTCCCGACCCGCACGCAGGCCAAGGCTGCCTGCGAGGGCGGCAAGGTGGACGTGGCCGGCGATCGGGCCAAGCCGCATCGCGAGATCCGCGTGGGCGAACGCCTCGGCGTTTCCGGCCGCGACGGCACGCGCCGGGAGCTCATCGTCCGTGGGCTCGCCGAGCGTTCGATTCCGAAGGCGCAGGCGCGAAAGCTCTACGAGGACGTCACGCCGCCGCCCGCGCCGCAAGTCGTCGAGGCGCGGCGGCTGGACCGCATGCTCGCCCCGCGCGGCGACGACGGCAAGCCCGACAAGCGCGAACGCCGCGAGCGGCGCAAGCTCAAGGGCTGGTGAAGCGG
>JANMBR010000296.1:0-4786 GCA_031360505.1 Acidobacteriota bacterium | reverse complement strand
GAGCCCTTCGCCGACTTTTCCATTTTGCCGACGCTGCTCGTGAGCCGCTTCGCCCGCCGGGAGGTCACCGTTTCCCTGAGCGGCGACGGCGGGGACGAGTTGTTCTTCGGCTACGAACGCCCGATGTCGCTCCTGCGCAGCGGGAGCCTGTTCCGCTGGCCGCGGGCCGTCCGCAGGGCGGCCCACGGCGCCGGCCGGCTCGGGATCGGTCCCCGGCGTTCGGACGCGGTCGTGGCGAAGGATCCAGGCGACTACTACTTCGAGGTGAACTCGCGCCTCAAGGAGGATGACCTTCGCCGAATCGCGCCGGGCCTCGGCGGCATTCCGTCGGACTTTCATCTTTACGACTTCCCGGGCTATCGCGGCAAGCGCGACCTCGCCAACTTCTCGCGCTACGCGGAGTTCTACGGGCAGCTCCAGCGGGGACTGAAGAAGGTGGACATGGCGTCCATGCACGAGAGTCTGGAAGTCCGGGTCCCGCTGCTGGATCGGGAGGTCATCGACCTGAGCCTCCGCATCGATCCGTTCGCATGCATGCGCGACGGGCAGCGCAAGGCTCCGCTGCGGGATCTGCTCGCGCGGTTCGTGCCTCCCGAAACGATTCCGAAATCCAAGCGCGGGTTCGCGGTGCCACTCGGCGACTGGCTTCGCGGGCCGCTTCGGCCGCTCGTCGAGGAGACGCTTTTTTCCGGCGAGCTCTTTCCCGCGGGCGTCTTCGATCGAAGCGCCGTGCGCGCGTACTGGGAGGGCCACCGGCGTGGCGAGAAGGATCGGAAATGGGGGCTCTGGACTCTGATGGCGCTCCAATGGTGGGCAACGGTTCACGGCCGTGCCGTGGCGGCCGCGGCATGAGCACTCCGACTCCGCTTCTCTTCACGATCCCGAACTTCACGACGGCCGGCTCCGGGCGGGCGATGCTCAACATCGTCGAACGGCTGGACCGGCAGCGTTTCGCCCCCGCCATCTGCGCGGCGCGCCGGGGTGGGCGCCTCGAAGCGGAGATCGACCGGCTGGGGATCCCGTATCTGGAGTCGCCCTTCACCGTTGCCGCCCGGCCGCTCGCGACGCTCGCGCTTCGGGCCCGCCAGGCCGCGCAAGCCTTCCGGCCCTATGGCTTTGCCCTGTGGCATTCCTTCCACTACCTGGACGACTACACCGAGCCTCTCGTGGCCCGGTTCGCCGGGGCAAGGGGTTGGATCTACACCAAGAAAAACATGAACTGGAACCGCCGCTCCTGGTTCCTGCGGACCCTTCTGGCCCGCCGCGTGGCCGCGCAGAACACCGACATGCTCCGGGAGTTCTTCTCTTCCGCTCTTTTCCGACGAAAAGCCGTCCTCGTGCCGCGCGGCGTGGACTCGGAGCGGTTCCGGCCGGGTGCGCCGCGGCTGCTGGCGCTGCGCGAGAAGCTGGGGGTCGAGCCCGGCGCCGTCGTCGTCGGTTGCATAGCGCAGCTCTTGCCGGTCAAGGGTCATCCGACGCTTCTCGAGTCGATCGCGGGCGTTCCGGACGCGCACCTCTGGCTCGCGGGAAAAGAGCTCGACGAGAAGTACGCGTCCGAGCTTCGGAGACAGATCAGGGACCTCAACCTCGATGGGCGCGTCTCGTTTCTCGGGGACGTGCAGGACGTTGCGTCTCTGCTGGCGGAGCTCGACGTCTTCGCCCTCCCGACGTGGGACCGGTGGCGAATGGAAGGGTGCCCGGTGGCGCTGCTCGAGGCCATGTCGAGCGGGTTGCCGTGCGTGGCGACGGACATTCCGGGCTCGCGCGACATCGTCGAGCCCGACCGCAGTGGGATCCTCGTCGCTCCGCGGGATGCGGGCGCCCTCGCGGGTGCGCTCCGGCGGCTCGCTGGCGACGCGCGCCGGCGCCGGGAGATCGGGGAGGCCGCCCGCGCCCGGGTCCTCGCGAGTTACACCATCGAGATCGAGGTCCGGGCCCACGAGGAGCTCTACGAGTCGGTCCTCGGCGGACCCGCCGGAGCGAGGAGGGCCGCGTGAAGCCGCTTACCGTGGAATCGGGACGCGCCGCCGACTCGAAGCCGGTGCTGCTTTCGGCGCCCGGCGAAGTTCGAGGCGACATGCTCGTCACGTTCGGCGATGTGCCGCAGGCGCTCCCCGGCCGCGGCCCATCCAACTCGTGGGCGACCGACCTCCATGGTGCCGGATGGAGCCTGCGCTGGCAGGAGCGATCAGCGGAGTGGTGCGGATATCCCGTTCAGGCCATGGCCTCCGAACCGTGGAAACTCTGGCTGCTCGGCGAGGTCTACGGCGCGGGCGCGGAATCGGCGGCGCGCGAGCTCGTGATCGGCGTGGCGACGGGCGCACGAACGGCCATGGACCTCAATGGCCACCTTCTGCTGCTGGGATGGAACGAGCGCGAGCGCCAATGGCACGCCTGGACCGACCGCTTCGGAACGATCCACGCCTATTTCGCGACCGACGGCTCGCGCTCTGCGCTCGGGACTTTCTTTCCCGCGGTTGCCGCCGCAAGTTCACGCCGAAGGCTCGACTGGCAGGGGTTGTCCGGGTTTTTCGCGTTCGGTTTCTTTCCGCAGGACCGAACATTCTTCGACGACGTGCGCATCCTGCGGCCCGGATCCCACTGCGTGTTCGGCGAGTCCGGTCGCCCGGTTCGCGAGGAGCGCTACTGGGGCTGGCGCCACGCGCCCGATTCGCGGCGCTCGTACGAGGACACGGTCGATCAGTTCGGCGCAACCTTCCACCGGGTCCTGGACGATCAGTCGGCCACCGGCCGAATCGCCGTCCCGATCTCGGGCGGTCTCGACTCGCGGTCCACGGTCGCGGCACTGACCCGCGGCGATCGCCCGGCCGGTCCCGCACGGCTCTGGTCCTACTCGTACGGCTACGCGAAGGATTCGGCCGAGACCCGGATCGCGGAACAGGTCGCTTCGGCGCGCGATCTCCCGTTCGAGCCGATCACTGTCGGGCCGTATCTGTTCGATCGGGTCGGAACGATCCTGTCCTGCGTCGAGGGGTTCCAGGACGTGACGCAGTCGCGCCAGGCGGCCGTCGCCGGCCTTCTTTCCCGCGATGCCGACGCGGTGATCGCGGCTCACTGGGGAGACGTCTGGCTGGACGACATGGGTCTCGCAGGGCGCGCTCTGGTGACCGACGCGGACGTGCTCGAGCACTCTTTCGGCAAGATCGTCAAGCGCGGGCGCCGTTGGCTGCTCGACAAGCTCGTGGCGCCGCGGCTGGGCCAGTCGGAGCCCCTGCTCCGCGAGCAGATCGGCCAGGAGCTCGCCCGCGTGCAGGGGATCGAGGACCCTGATTTTCGAGTCAAGGCGTTCAAGACCGACCAGTGGTCGTTCCGGTGGACTCTGGCGAGCATGCGCATGTACCAGGCAGGCGCTTTCTCCCGCCTTCCTTTCTACGACACGCGGCTGTCGGACTTTTTCGTGACCGTGCCGAGCGGCATGGTCAGCGGCCGGCGTCTCCAGATCGACTATCTCAAGCGCTTCGCGCCGGATCTCGCGCGGATCAAATGGCAGGCCTACGACACCAATCTCTACCGGTATCCCCATTTCGGCACGTGGCTTCTTCCGAGCCGCGCGGTGAAGAAGGCGCTTCGGGCCCTGCGGAAAACGCAGGTTCCGCAGCGCAATTGGGAAGTCCAGTTTCTTTCGGAGCGCGGGCGGCGCTCTCTCGAGGACGCACTCCTGCGGCCGGGCTCGAGACTGCACGATCTCGTCTCGCCCGAAGACGTCCGGTCGTTGCTCGGGCGATTCTTCGCAGCTCCGCTCGAGGAGGGCCGCGGCTATACGGTGTCGATGCTCCTCACTTTCTCTTCATGGCTCGAGGCGTATGGCTGAGAGGCCGCCGCTGCGTCTGCTGGTCGTGGGCGCCTCCTGGCCGCCCCAGACATTTCTCGGGCGCTTGATGCGCGGCCTCTGCGCGTCGGGAGTCGAGGTGACGCTCGCCTTCAGCCGCGCACCGGACCAGGACTGGTTCTTCAGGTCCGGCCTCCGGTCTTTCCGCACGCGGGATTGGGCGGGGCCCCATCTGCTGCGTCTGGCGTGGCTCGCGTGGCTCGGCTTGAGGGCGCTCCTGCTGTCCCCGGGCGACCTGCGGCGGTTCCTGCGCCATTCCCGATCCGAGTCCGGACGCCGGAGTCGCTTCCGCACGCTGAACCGTCTTCTGCCCTTCGCGGGCGCCGCCTACGACGTGCTCTACTTCCCCTGGAACTCCGCGGCAATCGATTACCTGCCCCTTTTTCAAATGGGAATGCCGGTGCTCCTCAGCTGCCGCGGGTCGCAGGTCAATGTTGCGCCGTACGATCCCCGTCGCGGAGTATCCAAAGGCCTTCCGGCGACCTTCCAGAAAGCCTCGGCTGTTCACTGCATTTCTGCGGCGATCGAGAAAGAGGCAGAGCGGTTCGGCCTCGACCCGACGAAGGCCAGAGTGATTCATCCCGGAATCGACCCGGATTTTTTCAGTCCTCCCTCTGCCCGGGAGAGCTCGCCGGTCCTTCGACTGGTCGCCGTCGGATCGCTCGTCTGGGTCAAGGGGGCGACCTACGCCCTGCAAGCGGTCCGGAGGCTCGTCGATCGCGGCGTCCCGGTCCGGTTGTCGCTCGTCGGGGACGGCCCCGGACGGCAGCGGATCCTCTATACGATCGACGACCTGTTGCTGTGGGACCACGTGGAGCTGCTGGGCGCGCTCTCGCCGATCGCCGTTCGAGACCGGCTTCGGCAATCCGACGTCTTCGTCCTTCCGAGCTTGAGCGAAGGCTTCTGCAACGCCGCCGTCGAGGCCATGGCCTGCGG
>JANMBR010000157.1:0-10763 GCA_031360505.1 Acidobacteriota bacterium | reverse complement strand
GATGGATTTGAAGCGGTCGATGTCGAAGAGCAGAAGCGACAGCGGCCGGCCGTACCGCCGCGCGCGCGCGACCTCGCGCACCGCCTCGTCCTCGAACTTGCGCTTGTTGGAGATCTGGGTCAGGCCGTCGCGGACCATCATTTCGTGGATGGCCTCGAAGTAGGCGTTCTCGACGTCGCGCTCCTGGAGGAACTTGAAATGCACGGCGCCGATCTGGAACCGGTCCCCGCTCTTCAGGGTCGTGGGCTGCTCGATGCGCACGTCGTTGACGAACGTGCCGTTGGTGCTGCCGAGGTCCTCGAGGATGACAGACTCGATCCTGTAGGTGAGGCATGCGTGCTTGCGGGAGATCGCGGAGATCTCCGGCAGGCTCACGTCCACGTTCTTCGCGCGGCCGAGCACGACCGTCGAGCCCGGGCGGAAGCGGTAGCGGGTTCCGAGCCCCAGGCCCTTCGGGTGCGCGATCTGGATGATGTTCGCCTCGGGGCCCGGGTCCGTGCTGCGGCGCCGCGGGGTGATCGAGGTGGCTTCGCCGTCGGAATGATCGGAGTCCTCGACGCAATCGCGAACGACCTCGAACTGGGCCGTTCTGCGGTTCGCGGGCTCCCTCGCAGGGAAAGGCTCCGGATCCTTTGGGTGCATGGATGTTTGCCCGATTGTCCGACACCGGGCTGCGGCCGACGGTGACCGGGCGCACAAGGCGACGTTATCCCGAGCGGCGGTGCCTCTTGCGGAAGGCGCGGACCTTCATCAGGTTGCCGCAGGTCCCCATCGCGCACCACTGCCTCCGGTGGTTGCGGGTGGTGTCGTAGAAGAAGAGGACGCAGTCGGGGTTGCCGCAGCGCCGAAGCAGATGGAGATCGGAGCGGGAGAGCAGGTCGGCGGCGGACTCGGCGACGCTGCCGAGCAGGATGATCGGACTCGTCGGCCGCGCGGCGAATCGCGTGCGGAATCCGCCGCCATGCCGCTCGAGGCGCAGGTTCCCGTCGTTTTCGGCGAGGATGAAGTTGATCGCCGCCAACCCCTCGGTCGAAACGCCGCGGCTCTTGACGAGCCCGTCCGCCATGTGGCGCAGCGTTTCGCGCAAGGCCCGAGCGCGCTCGGTGATCCGCGGGCCCTCGGGCCCGTCGTTCCACCTTTTCAGGGCGTCCGCCGCGGCGCGCGCGTCGATCCGCCCAGCGCGGGTCAACCAGCGGAGAAAGTCTTCGAGGGTTCCGAGCAGCTCGACCGGATGCCCCTTCGCGAGCGGGCGCGTGTTGAGAAAGTCGAGGCAGGGGTGCCCCCCGAGAAAGAGGAACTCGGTCTTTTCGGTCTTTTCTACCTTCTCGGTCATGGAAAATCGGCCTCCAGTGTAACCCCGGTTCGGAGGTTACAGGCCCGGAGCCACGAAAGTCCGCGGGGAATCCGTCGCCTTTGGTAGGATTCCCCGCCCTCCCGGAGAGGTGTCCGAGTGGCTTAAGGAGCACGCTTGGAAAGCGTGTGTGCGCAAAACGTACCGGGGGTTCGAATCCCCCCCTCTCCGCCATTGATAGGCTGTTGAAGTGGAACCCTCTCCTCGTCCGCGCGCGTAGTTCTCATGGCCACGAACGAAGATCAAAACGCCTCCGACCTCGATCTGGTGCAGCGCATCAAGCGGGGCGACGATCCGGCCTTCAAAGAGATGGTCGACCGCTACAACGCTCGCATCTACTCGCTCTCCTACGGCGTCCTTCGGAACTCCGAGGACGCGGAGGAGGCGACGCAGGACGCCTTCCTCACGCTCTACCGCAAGATCGGGACGTTCGACGAGTCGAAGAAGTTCTTCTCGTGGTTCTACCGCGTGGCTCTCAACGCGGCCTACTCCCGCGCGCGGCGCCGCAAGCCCGGCGTGACGATCTCGCTCGACGACTACGTTCCGCGCTTTCGCGACGACGGGCACGCGGCCTCGCCCGAGTTCGCGGCCTTCGTGGACGGGGCCGAGGACGAGGCGATCGCCCGGGATCTGGCGGAGCGGGCCGCGGGGTTCATCGCCGAGCTTCCGGACGCATACCGCGACGCGATCTGGATGGTGGACGTCGAAGAGATGAAGCCGGCGGACGTCGCCGAGACTCTCGACATCTCGATCGCCGCGCTCAAATCGCGCCTGCACCGCGCGCGGCTGTTCGTGCGGCAGAGGCTCTTGGAGGTCGCGACGGTTCCCCAGTCCGGCGCCGCGGAGCGCAGAGTGGCCCCGTGAAGCACGACGAGATCACCTGCAAGCGCCTGATCCTCGAGTCGCTCGTCGAGTACGAGGACGGCTCGATGCCCGAGCCCGACCGCCAGGCGCTCGAGCAGCACCTTTCGCACTGCCCGCCGTGCATCGTGTTCCTGAAGGGCTATCGGGCGACGGGGCGCACGCTCAAGATGCTCAAGCCCCGCGAGATCCCGAAAAACCTGGCCGAAGCCGTCATGCGTTTCGTACGCGAGCGCTGCAACAAGAAGGAGTAAGGCGGCTGTGTCCGCCCTGCCGTCTGCGGTAGAATTCCACTCCCGGCGGCCGAGGATGAGTTCGGGCCCTGTGCGACGGAAGTCTCCGAACCTCGTCAGATCCGGAAGGAAGCAGCGATCAGGAGGCGCCACCGGGCGCCGCAGGTCAACCTGAGCTCATCTTCGGCCGGCGGAATTCTGAATCGGGGTCTCCATGCACGTCGCACTCCCTCGAAAATGGCGGCCTCGGATCTTCGAGGACCTCGTTGGCCAGGAGGCCGTCGCGCGCACGCTCTCGAACGCGATCGCCGAGGGCCGGGTCGCCTCCGCGTACCTGCTGACCGGCCCGCGCGGCGTCGGGAAGACGTCGACGGCGCGCATGCTGGCCCGGGCCCTGAACTGCGACAAGGGGCCCACGATCCGGCCGTGCGGCGAGTGCGCGTCCTGCAGGGAAATCCTCGACCGCGGCGACTCGCTCGACGTGCTCGAGATGGACGGCGCCTCCAACCGCAAGATCGAGCACGCGCGCGAGCTCATCGAGACCGTCCGCTACGCGCCGCAGCGCGACCGCTTCCGCATCGCGATCATCGACGAAGTCCACATGCTGACCAACGAGGCCTTCAACGCGCTCCTGAAGACGCTCGAGGAGCCGCCCGCGCACACGCGCTTCATCCTCGCCTCGACCGAGCTCCACAAGATCCCGGCGACGATCGTGTCGCGCTGCCAGCGCTTCGCGTTTCGCGCGCTGACGGTCAAGGAGATCTCGGCGCAGCTCCAGAAGGTGGCCAGGGCCGAAAAAATCTCCGCGACACCGGGGGCCCTGCGCCTGCTGGCGTCGGCGGCGGAGGGGAGCCTGCGGGACGGCCTCTCGTTGCTCGACCAGGCGGCGACGGTGGCCGGCGGAGTCGTGGATGAGGCGCGGTGCGCCGAGATCCTCGCGCTCGTCAACCGGGAGCTGCTCGAGGGCATGTTTTCCGCGGTGGCCGGCGGCGACCGCTCGGCGGCCATCACCCACCTTGCGCGGCTGACGGAATCCGGCGCCGATCCCCGGCACGTCCTGAAGGAATTCGCGGCCTTTCTTCGCAACCTGTTGATGGTCGCCGCCGGGGCGACCGCGGACGTTCCCGAGGAGGAACGCGCGCGGGTTTCGGCGCTCGCGAAGGCGATGCCCTACGACAACCTGCTGCGCGCGGTTTCGCTCGCGCTCGAGGCGGACGCGCTGGCGCGCCGGATCGACGACCCCTCGCTCGCCGTCCAGATGCTGATCCTGAAGCTCGCGGAGCTGCCGCGGCTGCGCGGGATCGAGGAGGCGATCGCCGGGGCTCCGGCTTGCGCCGCGAGGCCGCCGGCTCCGGCTCCGGCGCCCCCGCCCCGGCCGAGCGGTTCCGGCCCGCGGATCGTCTCGCTCGTGGCCGTCGAGGCCGAGCCCGATGAGCCGTTCGCGTCCGCGGCGCCCCCGGGCGGCGAACCGCTCGAGCGGTTCCACGAGATCCTCGACTCGCGGCGCCGCGTGACGGCCGCGCAGGTGAGCCTCGCCGAATCGATCGCCGCCGCCGGAGACGACCTCGTCCTGCGCTTCGGAATCGATCGCGCCGCGGCCAAGGAGGCGCTCGAGGAGCACGGCGCGAAGAAGCTGCTCTCCGAGGTCGCGCGCGAAGCGTTCGGCCGCCCGATGCGGGTCGTCCTGAAGACGGGCCCGCCCGCCGACGGCGATCTCGGCAAGGCGGCGCGCGAGGTGCCCCGCGCCACGATCGCCCGCGAACGCGCGAGCTCCCGCGCCGAGCTGGATCCGATGGTGCGCTCGGCGATGGAGCTGTTTCACGGGGAGCTGACGGACATCAAGGAAGAGGAATGAACGTCCAGAAGATGATGCAGCAGGCCCAGGCCATGCAGACGAAGATGCAGGAAGAGCTGGCGGCCATGAAGATCGAGGCGACCGCGGGCGGCGGGATGGTGAAGATCGAGATGTCGGGCGCCAAGGACATCCTGTCCGTCCACATCGAGAAGGCCGCCGTGGACCCCGAAGACGTCGAGACGCTCCAGGACCTGATCCTCGCCGCCTCCCGCGAGGCCTCGCGCCGCGTGGACGAAGCCGTGCAGAAGAAGACCGCGTCGATGCTCGGCGGAATGTTGCCGGGGATGCGCTAGTTGATCGGCACCCCCAAGAGCCTCGAGCGCCTGGCCGCGGAGTTCCAGCGTCTGCCCGGAATCGGGTCGAAGAGCGCGGCGCGGCTGGCGTACCACCTCCTGCGCTCCTCCGACGACGAGGCAGAGCGGCTGGCCAGCGCGATTCGCGAATCGCGGGCGGCGGTGCGCCGCTGCTCGACGTGCAACACGCTGACCGAGGAGGACCCCTGCGAGATCTGCTCGGACCCGCAGCGGGACGCGACGCTGCTGTGCGTCGTCGAGGAGCCAGGCAACCTCGCGGCGATCGAGAAGACGCGGGAGTTCCGGGGCCGATACCACGTGCTCTGGGGAGCCCTGTCGCCCCTGCGCGGGATCGGGCCGGACGAGATCGACACGGCCGGGCTTGTGGCTCGCGTCACACCGGATGTCAAAGAAGTGGTCATCGCGACCAACCCGAACGTCGAGGGGGAGGCGACCGCGCTCTACCTCGCGCGACGGCTGAAGGCGACGGGGGTCAAGATCACGCGGATCGCGTTCGGGCTGCCGGTCGGCGGCGACATCGAGTACGCCGACGAGGTCACGATGGCGCGGTCGCTGGAGAACCGGCGGGAGCTGTGACCGTCGACGGCGCGAAAGCTGTTAGAATAAGTCGTAGCAGGAGAATCAGTTAATTCATGACGCTGCCCGACCTCGTCCTGTACGACGACGAGTTTCGCAAGATCAAGGACTCGCTCCAGAGGCTTGCCTCGGATGCGAACGCCAACGTGGTCTTCCTCGTCGACAAGAACGGCCAGCAGATCGCTGCGGTCGGGGACCTGACCACGCTCGACACGACTTCGCTCGCCTCGCTGACGGCCGGCAACGTGGCCGCCACCGACGGGCTGGCCCGCCTGATCGGCGAAAAGGAGTTCTCGATCCTGTTCCACGAAGGGGAGCGGGACAACATCCACATTTCGATCGTGGCCCAGCGGGTGATCCTCGTCGTGATCTTCGACGAGCGCACCTCGCTCGGGCTCGTGCGTCTTCGGGTCCGCCGGTCGATGGCGGAGCTCGAAAAGATCTTCGAGGAAATCGCGCGCAAGGCGGAAAGAGAGAAGCAGTCGCTGTCGCCCGACTTCGACTCCCCCTTTGCCGAGATCACGGACGAAGACATCGACCGGCTGTTCTCGGAGTAGCGCCCTGCACCCGGCGCTCGTTCTTCCGGTGAAGGCCCAATGACGTTCATCAACTACGCGGCCCGCGAGATCAACTGCAAGATCGTCTATTACGGGCCCGGACTGTGCGGGAAGACGACCAACCTTCAGTACATCTACGACCGCACCAACCCGTCGGCCAAGGGCAAGCTGATCTCGCTCGCGACCGAAACCGACCGCACGCTCTTCTTCGACTTCTTGCCGCTCGACCTCGGGACCGTCAAGGGCTTCAAGACCCGGTTCCATCTGTACACGGTGCCCGGCCAGGTCTTTTACGACGCCTCGCGCAAGCTGATCCTGAGGGGCGTGGATGGGGTGGTCTTCGTCGCCGACTCCCAGGAGGCGCGCCTCGAGGCCAACATCGAGTCCATCCGCAACCTCGACAAGAACCTCAAGGACCAGGGCTACGACATCGCCACGATGCCCTACGTCCTGCAGTTCAACAAGCGGGACCTGCCGACCGCGATGCCGGCCGACGAGCTTTACCGGAAGCTGAACATCAAGCGCGAGCCCACCTTCGAGGGCGTGGCCACGACCGGCGCGGGGGTCTTCGACACGCTCAAAGCCGTCGCGCGGCAGGTGTTGATGGATCTGAAGAAGCGCTGACGCGCTGCCGGCTCGAAAAGGGATCCCTCGCTGCGCTCGGGATGACCGGCTGCGGCGTTGCCTTCGCCGGTCAGCTGTCCCCGCCCCGCCCCATCGTCGCCTCGAAGCAGATCCGGTCATCCGTGCACACCTCCGGCGCCGCGCGGCTGCCGTCAGGGCCGTCCGGCCTCATCGTCCTCAGGCATGAGTAGCTGGCGGAGGCCTTGGCGAGCAGGTGGCGGCAGAGGAAAGGATCCGCTTCGCGCCTCGCCTCGGGCGAGGGGCGGGCGAAGCGCCGCATCGGGGCGAGCGGGTCGTCGCTCAACGTGATCTGCCTCCGAACGGGATGATACGTCGCGAGCTCAACGCTTCTTGCGGGCATCCCGCCGGCTTCCCGCCGACTCTGGCGCGGGCGGTGCCGCCCCGCCGCTGCGCAGAAAGCGGCGCACGGCATCCAGCCGCTCGATCGCGGCCCGGCGCGCGAGGCTTCGGAACCCGCCGGGAACGGGAAGCACCCTCAAGCGCGCGATCTCCACGGCGAGCGCCCCCTCGGCGGCAAGCAGGGCTCGGTGGCGTTCGGGAAGCGCAAGGGCGTCGAGGAAGGCGACCCGGGCCAGGGCCTCGTCGTTGCCGCGCGGAGGCGAGGGCGCCTCCTCCAGCCACCGCCGCAGCTCCCGCCGGCCGGCGGCCGTGGCCCGGTAGAGGTTGCGGCGGGGTCCCCGGCGGGGGCCCAGGACCCGGAGGAGCACCCAACCGTTGCGGCGCATTCGCGCCAGGGCGGGGTAGATCTGGGAGAAGCCCGCGCTCCACGCCGGGTCGATTTCTTCGCGCAGCGCGCGGGCGAGGTCGTATCCGGTGCGCGGGGTTTGGCGGAGAAGTCCGAGCAGGACGTGGGGGAGCGCCACGCGGAAACTATATCAATATGAATATAGGTTCGGGCGACGGGGACGGCAATCGGGCCCGGAGGGAGGGTAAGTCAAGGGATAAAAAAAGGGGGCCCGCAGGCCCCCGAGAAACCGTGTATGGAACCGTAAGTCGTTGACTTACTTCTTCTTCTTGGTCGCCTTCTTCGCCTTCTTCGCGGGTTTCTTCTTCGTAGCCATTACGTCACCTCCCTCCCGACAGCCAATTGACAGGCCTTGGGCGAGATGCTAGTTTTTCCGCCCCCGTGAAAGGGCGTATCGCCTTCAGTCTGTCGCTGCCGAACGATTGATGGGTCATACGTTCTGTTTCTTTCGCCGGATGGGCCGCAACCCATCCGGCGTTTTCATTCTAGAAGTTTCTTCCGGTCGGGTACAAGAAATTTCCTTGCATTCGCGTTGAGTTCATTGTGGCGTCCCTCGGGGCGCAAGTCAAGTCGCGGGGCGCGATTTCGTGTCGGGATCGTCGGGGCCGCGACGCAATAGAATCGCCCGGTGAGTTCCAACGAGACCATCACCGTCGCGCACAGCCCCGACTCCGACGACGCGTTCATGTTCTATGCGCTGGCCGAAGGCCGCGTCGAGACCGAGGGTCTCTCCTTCATTCACGAGCTGTCCGACATCGAGTCGCTGAACCGGCGCGCGATGGCGGGTGAGCTCGCCGTCACGGCCGTCTCGTTCCACGCCTACACGTGCCTGGCCGACCGCTACCTCCTCTTGCCGCATGGCGCGTCCTTCGGCGATGGCTACGGACCGGTCGTGGTTTCGCGGGGGCCGATCGCGCGCGAGCGGATCGCCGCGGGTCAGATCGTGGTGGCCTCGCCGGGGCAGTGGACGACGGCGGCGCTCGCGCTCCGGCTCTGGGCGCCGGGCGTTGCGACGCGATCCATGCCGTTCGATCGGATCCAGGAGGCGGTGCAATCCGGGGAGTTCGAGGCGGGGCTCCTGATCCACGAGGGGCAGCTCACCTTCCGGGAGGAGGGCTTCACCGAGGTGGTCGACCTCGGCCGGTGGTGGAAAGAGGAGACGGGGCTCCCGCTGCCGCTCGGCGGCAACGTCGTGCGGCGGGACCTCGGCGCCGAGCGGATCGGCCGCATCTCGCGCGCCCTCTCCCGATCGATCGAATACGGCCTGGCCCACCGCAGCGCGGCCCTCGACCACGCCATGCGCTACGCGCGCGGGCTGCCGCGCGAGAAGGCCGACGAGTTCGTGGGCATGTACGTGAACTCCTGGACTCGAGGGTATGGAGAGGCTGGCCGCCGGGCGGTCCAGCTGCTGCTCGATCGGGCCCACGCCGCCGGGCTGACGCCGTCGGTGACGGCGGAGTACGCGCCCGAGCCGTGAAGCTGGACACCCGCCTCGAGACCCTCGTCCTGACGGTGCACCTGGCTGCGCTCTCTCTGGCCCTCGCTCCGCCGATCTTCTTCGGTGCCGTCATTGCGCCCGCGGTCTTCAAGATCCTGCCGACGCGGGACATGGCCGGAGCGCTCCAGAGCCCCATCCTCTCGAAGCTGTGCGGCATCACCGAGGCGAGCTTCCTCGTCCTCTTCGGGACCGCCTGGCTGCTGACCTCGGGCGGCGCGGCGAAGGCGACGCGCGCGTTGCTCACGCGCCTGCCGGTCCTCGGGTTCTTCGCGGCGCTCGTGATCCGAGAGCTCCTGATCCCGCCCATCGACAAGATCCGCGCGGAGGCCCCGGGGCTCATCGACAACCTGCCGGCGGGCGACCCTTCGCGGGTGCTCCTCGACCGCTACCACCGGCTGTCGACGGGACTCTTCTCGCTCGCGATCGGGGCCGCGCTCCTGACGCTCTTCGTCACCGCGCGTCTGCTCTCCGAGCGCCGCGCCGCGCCCCAGGTGCCCGGGGCGGCCAGGCCGCCGGAGCCGAAGATCCTGGATCTGAGCTAGAGGCGTCTACTGTCCGGGTGCCGTAGGGGCGGCCCGTGGGCCGCCCGCGGGCGGGGCAAGCCCCGCCCCTACGAGGACCGGGTCCGCACCGCCTGCAATACCAGGATCACCCCCGCCGCGACCAGAGCGAACGGCCAGAGCCTCCACGCGGCGTCATAGAAGGACTCGGGGATCACGAGGTTCCGCGACAGCGCCGTAACGAGCGCGATCGTGATCAGGACGATGCCGGGCACGATGGGCGCGGAGCGGCGCTCCTGGCCCGACAGGCGCCCGAGGCCGCCGGCGAGCAGGAGGCCCGAGCCCAAGCCGAGTAGCAGCGTCGCCCATGCAGGCATCCAGCGCGCGAGCGGGTCGCGCAGCAGAAAGCCCGCGCCGAGGCCGAGAAGGACACCGGCCGGCACGACCGGGCCCCGGAACTCCCGCAGCGCCGAGAGGGCCAGGAGGATCGCCCCGATCAGGAGCAGGATCGGCCCCGGCCCGCGAAAGTGGAGGGATCGATAGAGGATGAAGTAGATCCCCAGCGCGACCAGCGCCACGCCCAGGTTCAAGCCCCGCCGGTCCCCGATGTTCATCGTCTCCTCACGAGCGCGGCCGCCCGCGCCCCCTCGCCGACCGCCTTGTCGCCATCCCAGCGGAAAAATCCTTCTCCCGCCTTCCTGCCCGTCAGGCCCTCGGCCACGAGGGTCTTCAGGATCGCCGGGGCCGCAAAGCGGTCCGATGGCAGCTCCACCTCGAGCGTCTCGGCGATCGCCAGGCGCACATCGAGTCCCACGAGGTCGCTCGTCTTGAGCGGGCCCATCCTGTGCCCGTAGCCGAGCTCCATGGCGCGGTCGATATCGGTCGCGCCCGCGACTCCTTCCTCGAGCATCCGCATGGCCTCGAGGCCGAGCGCGACACCCAGGCGCGAGGTGGCGAAGCCCGGCGAGTCGAAGACCCGGACGGCTTGCTTGCCGAGCGCCTCGACGAGCGCGAGGGCGCGCGCCTCGGTCTCGGGGGAGGTCTCCTTGCCGCGGACGATCTCGACCAGGGGCATCACCGCCACCGGGTTGAAGAAGTGGATGCCGATGACGCGGTCCCGGCGGCCGGTCGATTGGGCGATCTTCCAGATCGGCAGCGAGGAGGTGTTCGAGGCGAAGATGGTCCGATCGGGGCAGAGGTCGTCGAGCTCGGAGAAGACCATGCGCTTGAGCTCGAGCGCCTCGGGGACTGCCTCGATCGCGAAATCCACGTCGCGCGCGTCGTGCAGGCGTTCGGCGATGCGCAGCCGGTGGCGCGCCGCCTCGGCGGCCTCGGTCGTGAGTTTGCCCTTGTCGATGGCGCGCGCCCACGACGCCTCGACGGCCGCCCGCACGGCGCGGGACGCGTCGGGGTCGGCGTCGAATACCCACGTGTCGTAGCCCGAGATCGCGCAGAGCCCGGCGATCCCGCGGCCCATGGTGCCGGCGCCGATGACGAGGATTGCCGCCATGGGGCGATTATATGAACCTACCGGATGATCGCCTCGGCGTTGTCCCAGAGAATCCGCTGCCGGGAAGCCTCCGACAGCGGCAGCGCGAGGAAGTCCTCGACGTTCTTCTTCATCGAGG
>JANMBR010000303.1:0-2288 GCA_031360505.1 Acidobacteriota bacterium | reverse complement strand
CCGGTGGAGGACGAGAGCGACGCGGCGTTACCCGCGGAGTCCACAGCGGAGACGTGCGTCGTCCCCGCGGGCGCGGGCTCGGGTACGCCGGGCTTCGAGGCTTCGATGCGGGCCATGCCCGCCGAGATGCCCTCCTCCGAGAGGAGACGGCGGACGAGCCCGCCGCGATGCAGTGCGCTCGCAAAGCTCTCGTCGCGCACACGCGTCTGCTCGCGCATCACCTCGGCGAGCGAGGCGATCGCCTCGGCGCTTCCCGGTCCGCCGCGCGACACCCGCTCCAACAATGCGAGCCCATAGGCGATCAGGATCCCGCCGGACGACGGAGGCGGGTTCGACACGACCTCGTAGCCGTGGAAGCGTGTACGCACGGGTCGCCGCCACGCGACGCGATAGGCGGCGAGGTCATCCTTCGTGATCCCACCACCGCCGGTCTCGACCTCCGCCACGATCGCTGCCGCGAGGTCACCGCGATAGATCGCATCGCCCCCTTCCTGTGCGATCTGCTCGAGCGTCAGAGCGAGATCGGCCAGGCGAAGGGTGTCGCCGGGAAGCAGCCTCGCGCCGTCGGCCCGGCTGTAGATTCGCCGCCCTTCGCCCGTGTGGCGGAGGATCAGATCGAGGATGGCGTGAAGGTGAGCCTGCTCGCGCGTGACCTCGATCCCGGCCCGGGCGAGCTCGATCGCCGGTTGGAGAAGCTCCTTCCAGGGCAGACGGCCGTAGGTGGCATGGACCGACTCGAGCCCGGCAGTTGCGCCGGGCACCGCGCATGAGGCCTCACCGATGCGGAAGACCTGAGTGGTCTCGCTGTCGCCGCCGAAACCGACGTCGATCGCGTGCATCTCGGCGTCCAGCGGCGCGGGCCTGCCGAGGCCCGGGGTCGACACGAAGAAATCAGCGACACGCGGGGCCCTGCCGTCCCCCGGCAGGACGAGCGCAAAGCCGCCGGCGCCCGGTCCCGTGAGCGGGCTTTCGGCCACCCAGGCAGCGAATGCGGCGGCGACGCAGGCATCGACGGCGTTCCCGCCTTCCTCGAGCATGCGGGCGCCCGCCTGCGCGGTGAGCCTGTGCCCCGCGGCGACAGCTCCCTTCACTTCTCACTCCGATCGGCCGATGGAGATGGCAAGGCCACGTTCACCTCTGAATCTTCACCCTTTCACTACTAACCGGTTCCCAGGTGCAGCGTCCCCGAAGGTGAACGTCTCGACATGAAGATCTCTCGGACACAGCTGATGATCTCCGCCGTCGCCGTCACGGCGCTGGCTGCGATCGCGCTGACCCCAGGCCTGCTCGGCCACCGCGTCGCGTCGGCGCTCTCGGCGCTCGCGGGGGCAAACCAGGTTTGGCTGCTGCTCGCGGTGATCGGATTCGTCGGCGCATTCGCGTGCACGGTCGGCGCCTGGCGTTCCGGCTTCGCCGCGGCCGGGGGGCGGATCTCGTCCCGGCGGGCGGCAGCCGGTCTCGGGATCGGTCAGATGGTCAACTCCTTCGCGCCCGCCAAGCTCGGCGACGCGGTCAAGGTCGCGCTCCTCTCGCGGACGATCGACGCCCCCGGCCGGTTGTGGACGGGCGGCGGTGTCTATGCGGCGCTCGCGGCCGCGCGGTCGCTTGCACTCGCACTGCTCGTCGTCGTCGCCTCCGTCACGGGCGCCGTCCCGCTCTGGCCGGTGTTCGCCCTCTGCGCGATCGTCGCCGCGCTCGCAGTGGCCGGTTCGCTGTCGGGGCGTGTGCGCCGGCATCCCCGGATCGCCCAGGTGCTCGCCGGCTTCGCCGCGCTCGAGCGCTCGCCGCGCGCCCTCGCGGCGGTGCTCGGCTGGACTCTCGGCATGGTCGCCTGCCGGCTCGGTGCAACGTTTGCAGTTGCAGCCGCGCTCGGACTGCCGCATCCGTTGCTCGCAGCGCTCCTGATCCTGCCGGCGCTCGACGTCGCCTCGGCGTTCCCGATCACCCCGGGGAGCATCGGCATCGGCAGCGGAGCTGTCGCCGTCGCGCTTGCGGGACGCGGGATCGGGATGTCGCAAGCGCTCGGCACGGGCTTCGCGATGCAGGCGCTCGAGACGCTCGTCAGCATCAGCGCCGGCTCGATGGGCGCGCTCTACCTCGCGAGCGAACACGCCGTTGTACGCCGCTGGACGATCCGGGTCGCCGCAGTCGGCGGCTCCGCAGCCATCGCCATGCTCGGGTTCTTCCTGCTCGACCTGAGCTGAGTAGAGGCTGATACATCGGGTGCTCTCCGCGCCCTCCGCGCTTATGCCACGGAGTACTCGAATGGCGCGACCGCCGTGTACTTG
>JANMBR010000156.1:0-10291 GCA_031360505.1 Acidobacteriota bacterium | reverse complement strand
GAGGATCCGGAAGCGGCGGCGCGCGAGGCACCCTATCCGTGCGTCCTCAAACCGACCTTTCTGTCGGCCAGCCGCGGCGTGATCCGCGCCGACGATGCGTCCGAGTTCGTTGCTGCCTGGCGCAGGCTCGCGCGGATCCTGGAAGAGCCGGCCGTCGCCGAGCGGGGCGGTGACGCGGCCAGCTCGATCCTGATCGAGGAGTTCGTGCCGGGTGTGGAGGTTGCGCTGGAGGGCCTGCTCTCCGGAGGCGAGCTTCGGGTGCTCGCGCTCTTCGACAAGCCTGACCCGCTCGATGGGCCATTCTTCGAGGAGACGATCTATGTGACGCCCTCGCGCCACCCGCAGGAGATCCAGCAGGAGTGCGCCCGGACCGCGAAGGCCGCGGCTACCCTCGGTCTGATGGAGGGCCCCATCCACGCCGAGATGCGGATCAACGCCGGGGGAGTCTCGGTCATCGAGATCGCCGCGCGCTCGATCGGGGGTCTCTGCTCCCGGACGCTGCGATTCGGAACCGGGATGAGCCTCGAGGAGTTGATCCTGCGTCACGCGCTCGGGTTCGGAGTACCGGCTGAGGAACGCGAGACGCGTGCTGCGGGCGTCATGATGATTCCGATCCCGAAGGCGGGCGTTTTGCAGGAGGTTCTGGGGCTCGCGGACGCGAGAAAAGTTCCGGGGATAGAGGAAGTGACGATCTCGGCTCATGTCGGCTCGCGACTCGTGCCGCTGCCCGAAGGAGATCGCTACCTGGGTTTCATCTTCTCGCGCGCCGAGACGCCGGAGCGTGCCGAGACCGCGTTGCGCGGGGCGCACGCGCGGCTGGAATTTCGGATCTGAGGCTCAGGACCGTTTCGAGGCCCAGACCAGGCGTACGGCCCAGAGACAGAGTGCCAGCGGCAACCGTGATCGAGATCCACCAGGGGTTCAACACTCGCGGTCCTTCCTCGATCACTCGCCAGACGTGCGCCAGGGTCAGGAGGCCGAAGACCGCGCCGGTGATCATCACGTAGGGTCTCATGGGTGTCTATTTGGACTGCTGGTAGTAGGGATTGCGCCCCGCCGCGTGATCCGTCGTGTCGAGAATTTCGCCAACGAGCGGCGCGAGGCTGCGGATCGCCTTTTCGATGCCCTGCTTGAGCGTCACGTCGGCCGCGCCGCAGCCCTGGCATCCGCCGCCCAGGCGCAGGTACACGTTGTTGCGCTTGACGTCGATCAGCTCGATGAAGCCGCCGTGGGCGGCGACGGCGGGATTGATCTCCCGGTCGAGCAGGTCGCTGATCGCCCACTTGAGGTCGCCTTCGGACGGGAGGTCGCGGAAGTAGTCGTCGGCGACGATCGGGCCGTTGCGGATGTGCTTGCGGATGATGTTGCCGATCCCGAGGGCCGGCCAGTCGATCTCATGGGCGGCCGAGACCGTGACCATGTTTTCGGCGACGAGCACCGATTCGACACCGGGCAAGAGGAGCAGCTCGGCCGCCAGCGGAGATTTCGTGGCCTTGCCGGGGTCCCCGAAATGAGCGGATTCTCCGGGGAATACGGGCCGATCGACCGTGAAGGCGCAGCGGTCGCCCGCCTTGGAGGGTTCGCCGGTGATTTTGATCTCGGGATCCATTGAAGGACGAGTATAGCGCCCGGCGCGCGCGTTTGACCCGTCGGGCCCTGTCGGACATAATGCCCCGCCTTTTGGAGAACGACACCCCATGACGCAGAAGATGAGCCGCCGGGACTTGAAGCGCAACGACCTTGCCGAAACGATGGGCAAGACGGTCGACTACGTCTCCGGGCACCGACGGGGCGTCACCGAGGTGGTCGCGATCGCGGTCGCGGTCGGCGTTCTCGTCGGGGGGTTCTTTGTCTACCGCGCCTGGACCGAACGGTCGGCGGGCAAGTCGCTATCCGAAGCCATCGGAATCCTCGAGACTCCACTCGCTTCCGACGCTGCCGCCGCGGGCGCGCCGAAGACCTTCGCGTCGGCCGCCGAGCGGCGGACCGCGGCGGAGAAGCTGCTTCAGAAGGCGGCCGCCCACGGCTCGACGCGTTCGGGCCGCGCCGCCCAGGTGATCCTCGCGGCCAACGGGGCCGATCAGCCCGGCCAGTCGGTCGACGTGTTCGAGAGGGCCGCGCGCGCTTCCAAGTCCGAGAGCGCCGCGGCGGCCGAGATCGACGCGGCGAAGCTGCTCGCGGCGCAGGGCAAGACGACGGAGGCGATCGATCGCTTGAAGCGCGCGATTGAATCGCCGGCGTCCGCCGCTCCCAAGGACGCGTTGCTGTTCACGCTCGCCGCGATTTACGAGCAGAGCGGCTCACCGGCGGATGCGCGCGCGACCTACCAGCGCCTCATCACCGACTATCCCAACTCGCCGTATCGGGCGGACGCGCGGCAGAAGGTCCCGCTGTCGTAGCGTTCCTGCACGCCACGCTGGTCGCCTCCGTCGCCCTCGGGGCGATCTGCCTCGTCTTCTTCGCCATCAACGCCGGGACGATCCCGCGCCTCTCGAAGACTCCGCTTTCATCGGGTCGAGCGCTGCCGGGGGTGTCCGTCGTCATCCCCGCCCGCAACGAGGCCCGGGACATCGAGGAGGCAGTCCGGTCGCACCTGGCGCAGGACTATCCCAATCCGAACCTCGAGGTCATCGTCGTGGACGATCGCTCGACCGACGCGACGCCCGAAATCCTTTTGCGGCTGGCCGCGGCGGATCCGCGTCTGAAGGTCGTTCGGGGCGTGGATCCACCCCCGGGCTGGATGGGGAAGCCGCATGCGCTGTTTCAGGGCGTGGCGCGCGCCGCAAGCGAGCTCGTGCTGCTGGCCGACGCCGACGTCCGTTACGACCCGTCGGCCCTGCGCGAGGCCGTGGAATTCCTCGCGTCGCGGCGGCTGGACCTGATCACGTTCTTTCCGCGGGTGGAGATGAAGGGGTTCT
Organism: Acidobacteriota bacterium; assembly: GCA_031360505.1. Taxonomy (GTDB): domain Bacteria; phylum Acidobacteriota; class Thermoanaerobaculia; order UBA5066; family Gp7-AA6; genus DAHUXD01. The sequence continues at coordinate 7,373 of JANMBR010000156.1, read as the reverse complement.
GGGAAAACGTCCTGATGCCGTACCTTGCCGCTGCCTACATGTACGGCCCGGCCTTCTTCATCAACTCCGACCTGCAGAAGTGGTTCGCGGCCGGGGGAGGCTCCGGCATGCTGGTCCGCCGCAGGGCCCTCGAGGCCGCTGGCGGGTACGAGGCCCTGCGCGAGTCGGTCATCGACGACATCGGACTGGCGATCCGGGTGCGTCGCGCCGGAGGGCGCTGCCGCATGGTGCTCGCGGACGACCGCGTCCGTCTCCGGATGTACCGGGGGTTCCGGGAGGTCGTCGACGGGTTTACCAAGAACATTGCCTACGTGTTTGAAGGTTGGACGGGCGCGTTGCTCGCGGTGTCGACGGTCTTCTCGTGGGTCGCCTGGACGCTCCCTCTGGTGGTGCTCGTCGCGGCGCTCCTCGGGACGCCCGTGCCCGCGGTGGACGCGGCGCTGGCTGCCATCGCCCTGGCGCTCGCGGTGGTCGCTCGCATCGGCCTGGCGATCTTCCTCGACTATCCTGTGTGGCCCGCGCTGACTCATCCACTGCTTGCGACCGTCTGGATGGGCATCGCGGCGAGGTCCTTCTCCTGGCGATTCCTGCGCCGCAAAGTGCTCTGGCGGGGACGCCACTACGACGCCGCCCGGGCCCGCTTCTAGCCTCTTGGCCGTCCAGTCTAGAATCGCGCCGTGCTGTACCGATTCGACCGCGTCAACAAGAGCTACGGCCCCAAGGTCGTGCTGCGCGAAGCCACGTGGCAGCACAACCCGGGGGAGAAGGTCGGCCTCATCGGGAGAAACGGCGCCGGCAAGACGACCCTGCTGCGGATCGCCCTCGGGCGCGAGGAGCCGGACTCGGGCGAGTTCATCAAGGCCAACGCCGTGCGGATTGCGACCGTCGACCAGGCGCTGCCGAGCGACCTCGCGGAGAAGCTGCACGATTTCGTGGCCGGCGCCTTCGCCCACCTCCACGCGATGGAATCCGAGATGCGCCGGCTCGAGCATGCAATGGCCGAGGGCGACGACTCGTCCGCGGTGCACGACCGGTACGACGCCCTGACGCACCGCTTCGAGAACGAGGGCGGCTACGACATGGTCGCGGAGGTCGAAAGGGCGCTCTCGGGTCTCGGCTTCGCGAAGGCGGATTTCGAGCGCCCCCTCGCCGAGCTCTCGGGCGGCCAGAAGAACCGCGCGATGCTGGCCCGGGCGATCCTTTCCTCGCCGGACGTCCTCCTGCTCGACGAGCCGACGAACCACCTTGATTTCCAGGCGGTGGAGTTTCTCGAGGACTATCTCTCGAAGTCGCGCCGTGCGTACCTCGTCGTGACGCACGACCGCCGCTTTCTCGACCGGGTCGCCGAGGAGATCGTGGACCTCGAGAATGGCCGGCTCACGGACTATTCCGGCGGGTACACCTCGTACAAGACCCAGAAGGCCGAGCGCATCCTCTCGGAAACGCGCGCCTTCGACAAGCAGCAGGACTTCATCGACAAGGAGCAGGAGTACATCCGTCGAAACATCGCGGGCGTGAACTCGCGACAGGCCAAGGGCCGGCGGACGAAGCTCGCGCGCGTCGACCGGCTCGAGCGGCCCGCGGGCGATACGACGACCGTGGACTTCCAGTTCGACACCGCCAAGGTCGGCGGCCGGATCTTCCTCCGGGCCAAGGATGTCGACGCCGGATACGCGGCGGGCGTGCCGATCGTCCGGGCAGTGAATTTCGAGCTCTTGCGCGGGGAGCGGCTGGCCATCCTCGGCGACAACGGCACGGGCAAGACGACCCTGCTCAAGACGCTGGCCGCCCGCCTGCCGGCGCTCGCGGGCACCGTCACTCCCGGACATGACGTCTCGATCGGCTACTACGACCAGGAGCTGCGGGACCTCGACCCCAAGCGGCGCGCGATCGACGCGGTCTGGGACCAGCATCCGGACGAGACCGAGGGCGCCGTGCGGTCATACCTCGCCCGGTTCGCCTTCCGCGGTGACGATGTGTTCTCGGATATCTCGGGCCTCTCGGGCGGCGAGAAGGGCAGGCTCACTCTTGCCGTCGTGATGAAGCAGCGGCACAACCTCCTGCTGCTCGACGAGCCGACCAATCACCTCGATCTCGATTCGCGGGAGGCGCTCGAGGAGTCGCTCGACGACTTCCCGGGCTCGATCGTGTTCGTGTCGCACGACCGCGCCTTCATCGACCGCCTCGCGACCCGGGTCATCGATCTGCGCGACGGGCGACCGATGCTTCTGCAGGGCAACTACACCGAGACGGCGGACGCCCGGACGGAGCGGCGCAAGCGGCCCGAGCCAGCGCCGGTGCGCCGCGCCGACGCCGCGGCACTTGCCACGGCGCCTCTTGGCGCGGCCCCGGCTGCGCCCGAGAAGGCGGCGCCCCGTCCGCCGCGCCGCCCCGATGCGGGCGAGGACAAGGAAACCACCCGTAAGCGCCGAAGGATCAAGACGCTCGAGGAAAAGATCGCGGCTCTCGAGACCGGGATCGAATCGCTCGAGACGCGCCTCTGGGAGGAGGCGCTGACGCTCGGGCCCGTCGCGGCGCACGAGCTGTCCAAGCAGAAGCTCGCGAGAAAAGAGGAGCTCGACGTCCTCGTCGAGGAGTGGGCGAAGCTTTCGGAGGAGGCCGACCAGCCAGCCCCGAGGACGCCTTGACGGCAGAGGGCAAGCGCCCCGCCGCCGGGATTGTCGCCATCGGAAGCGAGATGCTGGGGCCCCTGCGCCAGGACACGAATTCCCTCTGGCTCTCCGCACGGCTCGAGGAAGTCGGCATCCCGGTGGTTCGCAAGTCCATCATCGGGGATGACCCCGCGCTCATCCGCGAGGAGCTCGACCAGGCGGCGCGGGGAACGCGCTACATCTTTACGACCGGAGGCCTCGGGCCGACCGCGGACGACGTGACCGTCGCGGCAGTCGCCGCGTGGCTTGGTGCCTCGCTCTCGCGCGACCAGGCGTTCCTCGTAAACATGCGCCAACGCTTCGCGCGGCGTGGATTCGAGATGCCGGCCTGCAACGCGAAGCAGGCGGATTTCATCGTCGGCGCCCGCGTCCTCGAGAACCCGCGGGGGACCGCGCCGGGATTCTGGGGCAAGCGCGGCGAAACCGAGATCGTGATCCTGCCGGGCGTGCCCTCCGAGATGAAGGAAATCATGGAGTCGAGCGTCCTGCCGGTGCTGCGCGAGCGCGCCGGCGGCGTCGTCGGGAGGCGTCGGATCCTGCGCATCGCGGGCATGGGGGAGTCGGCGGTCGAAGAACTCGTGACTCCCGTCTACGCGAAGTGGAAGGACGACCCCGTGACGATCCTGGCTTCGCCGGGCGAGGTGCAGCTGCATCTGGCCGTGACGGGGCAGCCGCGCGACGCCGAGGAGCGGCTGGAAGCGATGGCGGCGGACTTTCGGGCCGTGCTCGGCACCCGGATTTTCGGAGAGGACGCCGAGGACCTTCCGCAGACGGTGGGACGACTTCTCCGCGAGCGTCGCCGCACGGTGGCGCTGGCCGAGTCCTGCACGGGCGGGATGGTGTCGTCGCTCTTGACCGACGTGCCCGGGTCGAGCGAGTACTTCCTGGGTTCCGTGGTGTCCTACGCGAACGCGGCCAAAGAATCGCTCCTCGCCGTGGACGCCGAGACGCTGCGCGAGCGCGGCGCGGTCTCCGAAGAGTCGGCCCTCGCGATGGCCCGTGGGGCGCGGGAGCGGTTCGACGCCGATGTCGCCGTCTCGATCACCGGCATCGCCGGGCCCGATGGCGGCTCGGCCGAGAAGCCCGTTGGCACCGTGTATTTCGGTCTGGCGGCGCGAGGCGGAAAAACCCTGGCGAAGAAGCGGCTCTTCGTCGGCGATCGCGCCGTCGTGCGCCGCGCCGCGTCGATCCAGGCATTGGAGCTGCTGCGCCGGCACTTGACCGGAGAAGAAGCGTGAACCCGGTCGCGGCGGCTCTGGTCGGCGTCGCCTACCTGATCGGGTCGTTTTCCTTCGCGGTCATTCTCGTCCGCCTGCGGACGGGGCGCGACATCCGGTCCGAGGGATCGGGCAATGCGGGCGCCACGAACGTGCTGCGCTCGCACGGCAAGGCGCTCGGCCTCGCGGTCGCGGCGCTCGATATCGCGAAAGGGGCGGCGGCCGTCCTCCTCGTCCGGCAGGTCACGGCCGATCCACGGTACGCGGCGGCTGCGGGATTTGCCGCGATCCTCGGCCACGTCTTTCCGATCTTCTACGGCTTTCGCGGAGGCAAGGGTGTTGCGACCGCCGTTGGCGCTTTCCTCGTCCTGGCGCCCCTGACGACGCTTGTGTGCGCGGGAACCTTCGTCGCGGTGGTTGCCCTCACGCGCTACGTCTCGCTCGGTTCGATGATCGCGATCGTCGTGCTCCCGCCGATTGCCGGCGGGATCTTCCATGCGCCGGTCGCGGTCGTCGCTGCGGCGGCGGGCGCGGCCATCCTCGTGATTCTGAAGCACCGCGAGAATCTCAAGCGGCTTGCGGCCGGGACCGAGCGGAAACTGGGGCAGAAGTGAAGGTCGCCATTCTCGGCGCCGGTTCCTGGGGCACGGCGCTCGCGATCGAGCTCGCCCGCTCGGGGCACGACGTGCTGCTCTGGGGCCGTGACCCGGAGGTGGCGGCGCGCATCGAGGCCGACGGCCGGCACCCCCGTCGGCTGATGGGATACCCGATTCCCGCCTCGGTCCGCGTCGGCTCCGATCTCCAGGAGGCGTTCGCACACGCCGAGACGCTGCTCGTGGCCGTTCCCTGCGCGTCGATGCGACCGCTGCTCGGCCTTTCCCCGGCGACGTCCGGGCGCGGCCTGACTCTCGTTTCGACCGGGAAGGGGATCGAGCCCGACACTCTGAAGCGGATGTCTCAGATTCTGCAGGAGCGTTACCCGGAAGCTTCCGTTGCGGCGCTTTCGGGCCCGACGTTTGCCGAGGGCGTTGCGAAGGGGGATCCCACGGCTGCCGTCATCGCGGCGAGCGATGGGAAGGCCGCCGAGGCACTCCAGGCCGCGCTCTCGAGCCCGACCTTTCGTTTGTATCGTTCCGATGACGTCGTCGGCGTCGAGCTGGCCGGAGCGCTGAAGAACGTCGTCGCGATCGCGGCGGGCATCGTCGCGGGCCTCGGCTTCGGGCCGAACACGCTGGCCGCGCTCGTGACCAGGGGTCTTACGGAGATCGGCCGGATCGTCCGCTCCCAGGGGGGGCAGGATCGCACCGTCCAGGGCCTGGCCGGGATCGGCGACCTGATGCTCACCTGCACCGGCTCTCAGTCGCGCAACCGGTTCGTGGGGGAGCAGATCGGGCTCGGCCGCGATCTCGACGACGTGCTCGTCGAGATGCCCGAGGTTGCCGAGGGCGCCCGCACGTGCCTGGCCGTCCCGCGGCTGGCGGCAGCGGCGGGGGTGGATGCGCCGATCGCCGAAGCGGTGCTGCAGGTCCTCTACGAGGGCGTACCCGCGCGCGAAGCGGTCGAGCGGCTCATGACGCGGGCCCTGCGGCCCGAGTAGAGCCGCCCCGCTTCAGGACGCCTTCTTCTTCGGCTCGAGGACGCGGATCGGCAGGACGACCGCCTGCAGACCCGCGAACTGCAGTCGCCGCTGGATGGCGAACGCGGTCTCGTTGTGGAGGAGCCGGTAGTAAAACCGGTCGTTCTCGAACACGAGCTGGCCGAGGTAGAAGATCGACCGGGGAAACTCCTTGCGCACGTCCTCGCAGAGCTCGACGACCGACTGGACCGCCTCGGTGCCGATCTCGAAGCGGTATTCGGCCTTGAATCCGAGCTTGTGCGCGAAGTCGCAGTACTGCTCGAGGGCCTCGATGGTGTGCCGCTTGAGCGCCTCGACCTCCGAGTGCCCCTTGAAAATGGCCGAATCGATCACGCCGACGGAAACGAAGACGTAACTCTTGTACTGGTGCGGGAAGAGGGTTTGCACCGACAGCACCGTGTGGACGCCGAGCCCCGAGAAGCCGTTGACGAGCATGACGGCGACCGGCTCGTCGTGCCGGATTTCGCCGTGTTCCTGTTTGTGCGGCCGGACGGGGATGCCGAGCAACTGCTCGTCGAGGCGCCGCAGCTGCTCGCGGACACGGAGGTAGTGGCGCTTGATGAGGAGCGCGAGGCCGACGAGCAGGGTCGTCACGACGATGGTCATCCAGCCGCCCTCGAACGCCTTCTCGTAGATCGTGATAGCGAGGATGCAGACGCAGAGGATGGCCCCCGAGCCATGCAGCAGCAGCCCCTTCTTCCAGGCGGCGTCGCGCCCGCGCTCCTGGATCCAGTGGCGCGTCATGCCGATGAGGGTGAGGCTGAACGTGACGAACACGTTGATGGCATACATGACGAGCAGGCTCGACACGGACCCGTGCGTGTACCAGAGGGTGGCGACGGCCGCCGTGCCCATGAGCCAGATGCCGTTGTTGGTGACGAGACGGTCCGAGAGCTGCGCGAAGCGGCGCGGGACCCAGGAGTCCACGGCCATGTTGGCCAGGATCCGGGGACCGTCGAGGAATCCCGTCTGCGCCGCGACGAAGAGGATCGCTCCCGCCGCGATGAGGGTGATGATGACGAGCAGCTTCCCAACGGCGAATCCGCCGAGCGCCCATCCTCCGAACACGTTTTCCGCGAGGATGGCGTTCATGACCTTGTTGTGGTGGGGCCGGGCGCCCGTCAGGAGGTAGCCGAGGATGATGCCGGACGCCGTGAAGGCGAGGGAGACGGCCATGTACAGCATCGTGCGCTTGGCATTGGGCACCTTGGGCTCGCGCAGGATCTGGACGCCGTTGGAGACGGCCTCGATGCCCGTGTAGGCGCCGGCGCCGAGGGAGTAGGCGCGCAAGATGATGAACAGCATCGGGATGAGGCCGATCTGGGCCGCTGTCACGCCGGCTTCGCGTACGGCCCCGGTGTAGACGCCGGGCAACTCCGTGATGTGCGTCGCCAGGGCGACGACGATCATCAGGAAGTGCGTCCCGACGAAGACGAGGAAGATCGGCACCAGGATCTGAACGCTCTCCTTGACCCCCCGCAGGTTCAGAATAATCAGCACCCCGAGGACGACGAACTTGAAGAAGAAGCGGTTGTGGCTCCAGGACTCCGGGAGGATGCTGAAGATCTGGTCGATTCCGGCGGCCACGGAGGTCGAGATCGTCAGGACGTAATCGAAGATCAGCGCGCAGCCGGAGACCACGCCAAAGCGCGGCCCGAGCAGCTTTGTTGCGACGAGGTAGCCGCCGCCGCCGCCGGGGAACAGCTCGATGACCTTGCTGTAACAGGCCGAGATGATGAGGACCGTGCCGGCGATCATGAGGGCGAGGAACACCGAGAGGTAGGCGTGGGACCCGAGTGCCTTGAAGGCCTCCTCCGGGCCGTACGCGGACGAGGACAGTCCGTCGGC
>JANMBR010000294.1:0-2604 GCA_031360505.1 Acidobacteriota bacterium | reverse complement strand
CACCTGCGCCGCGATGGGAAGCAGCCGCTTCGGCGGCAGCGCGCCTTCGGCCAGAAGCTCCCGCAGGGTCTGTCCATCCACCATCTCCATCGCGATGAACGAAGTCCCGCCCGATTCGCCAATGTCGTGGATCGTGACGATGTTCGGGTGATTGAGCCCCGAGGCCGACCGCGCCTCCTTCTCGAATCGCTTCAATCGCTCCAGGTCCGACGACACCGCCGCCGGCAGCACCTTGACCGCTACCTCGCGGCCGAGACGCGGGTCGCTTGCGCGGTACACCTCGCCCATCCCGCCCGCGCCGAGGGGCGCGAGGATCTCGTAAGGGCCGAGGCGGGTGCCGGCGGGAAGCGACATTTCAGAAGTCTCCGAGGTGCAAGGGACCAGAGCTCACGATTGACCCCACGTCACTTGCCGAGCCCGACAGACCAATCGAGCGTGATCACGATCGGCGGCTGGGGGCGTGCCTCGGTCCCCATCTGAAACAGGAAACGATCGCCCGCCGCCGTGACGTCAAAATCGATCGCGGCGGCTCCGGCGGTGAAGAGAACTTGTGGCGCGCCGACCTCAATTCCGGCAGCCCCGGACGACACGGAAACCGCGATCAGCCTTCCCCCGCCGTCGAGGTAGTAGAGCTCGCGGCCGTCGCCGCGCCAGCGCGGATGCTCCCCTCCCGCGGACGAAACGCGGCGGCGCTCGCCGCTGCCGCCGGTGGACACGACGTAAACCTCCGGCTCGTCCGACTCCTCCGAGACGAGAGCCATCCAGCGGCCGTCCGGCGAGTAGGCGCAGGCGTACTCGCTGTAGGGTGGACCCGAGGATGTCGGCTCCGCCTTCGTGTTCGCGCCGAGCGGTATGACGCCGATCCGAAACGGAGGCCTTCGGGCCGGCGAGTAGTCGACATAGGCGAGGCGCGTGCCGTCGGGGGACCAGTCGAGGGGGGCTTGTGTGCCGGGGAGCGAGAGCACCAACTCTTCGCTCCGGCTCGCCAGGTCGAGAAAGTAGATGTCCGGAGCGCCCGCCCTCGCCGAGGCATAGGCGAGGCGCGAGCCGTCCGGGGACCAGATCGGCTGCAACCCGTCCCCGGATGACGAGGTCAACCGCGTCGGCAGACCGCTCGCGACGTCGTAGATCCAGACGTAGCGGATCCCCGTTTGCGGGTCCCTTACCGACACGGCGACCCGGCGGCCGTCGGGCGAGAGCCGCGGGGGCTGATGGAACATCGCGGGCGCGCCCACGGAACCGAGTGAACGTCCGTTCCGGTCGAGCAACACCAGGCGCGATTCGAAGGGTCGCGGCTGGTAGGCGAGGACGTTCGATCGCGCGGAGGCCGAGAAGGCCCCGGAGCCAGACCGGCGGAAGTACGCAACGGCCGGGGCGATGGGGATCACCTCTCCGGTGAAGGTCAGACTCCTGGCGTCGAAAGGCCGCGCCAGAAGGACCGCGTCGCGAACGAAAAGGAGGAAGCCGGGAGGAGCGTATTCCACCCGGCTGTCCGCCTCGAAGAGCGGCCGGACGTCGCTGGAGTCGAGCAAACCCACGTTGACGAGGTGCTTCTCGCCGTCCATCTGGTGATCGAGAAAGAGGAAGTGTCGCCCGTCGGGAAGGAACTGGGGCCAAAGGTGGAGGTGATTCTTCGCGGCCTTCGTCACGGCGACGGGGCTTCCGCCCTGCGCAGAGACGCGGAGGATTCCGCTGTCGCCGCCGCCCTCCCACTGGCCGATCAGGATGACGTCCCCGAGGCCCCACGCCCCGGCGCTTCCGAAGCGAGTTTCGCAGATCACCTGCGGGGGCCCCCCGGCCACCGCGATCCTCTGGAGCTTGCCTCCGGCAAAGAAGGCGACCTGCCGCCCGTCGGGAGACCAGAATGGCGAGGCCGCCCATTCCGTTCCCGGCAGAGGCCGCGGCTCGACCTCGTCGAGCGAGCGAACCCAGAGCCGAAATCTCGAGGCGGACCCCGCGACGTAGGCGATTCGACGGCCGTCGGGAGAAACGGCCAATCCGGTGACCGGCGGCCTGCCGAAGAAGGAGGCGTTCGAGGACGTGTCCACGAGGAACCGGGTCGGGCCGGCGGGCGACGCCCCCGGTCGGGCCGGGCGCAGCAGGAACGCCGCCGCCAGCGCCGCAAAGGTGGTCAGCCCCAGGGCGGTACGCAACCATTTCGGCCGGCGGGCGCGCAGCGGAGTCGCCGCGCCAGACATCGCGCCGCTGGCCTCCGGGAGCCGGTCGCGCAGATTGGAGAGGTCCCGGGCCAGATCGCGCGTGGAGGCGTAGCGATCGTCTGGATTCTTCGAGAGGCAGCGCTCGACGATCCAGCGCAGCGGAGCCGGTGTCAGCGGCGCGATGCCAGAGATCGGCTCGGGCTCCTCGCGGAGGATCGCCGTGAGCGTCTCGGGCGTGTTCCCGCGTTGGAACGCGCGCTTGCCCGTCGCCAGCTCATAAAGGATCGACCCGAACGAAAACTGGTCCGACCGGAAGTCGAGCGCCTTGCCGAGTGCCTGCTCCGGCGACATATACCCGACCGTCCCCATCACGATCCCCGGCTCAGTCCCTCCCGAGACCGTCGGGGCGGCCGTCGCCCCGGACGGACCCTCCGCCTGCGTCAAT
>JANMBR010000146.1:0-8365 GCA_031360505.1 Acidobacteriota bacterium | reverse complement strand
CACGCCGGGCACGCCGTCCATCCCGATGGGCACCTCGAGGCCATGCCAGTGCGGCGTGAAGACCTCCGGGAGGTGGTTCTCGACGACGAAGCGGACCCTGTCGCCCTGGTTCACCTCGATCGTCGGGCCGGGCACGCTCCCGTTGAAGCCCCAGGCGTCGCAGACGCGGGCCGGGCCCATGTCGGAGACCGGCACGAACTCGGTGCGAACCGGCTCCGCGACGATGTGGAACGTCTTGACGCCGTCTTCCATGCGCCACGGCATCTTCGGCAGGTCCGGCGTCTCGACCGGAACGATCCCGGCGCGCGGCTGCCAGAAGCGTCCACCGGCTTGCCCGGGCTTTCCGGGCGCTTCGGGGTCCGTCGCGTGGACGTGCTGGCCGAGGGCGTTGCCCGCGGTCGCGAGACCAGCCGAAGCCATCAGCCCCTGAAAGAAGTTTCTTCGATTGAAAGCCATCTCGCTCGTTCTCCTCGTTGGAAACAGGAAGGAGGACGGCACCGCCAGGCGCTGGCGGGTCGTCAACCCGGGAGGAACTTGGAGCGGATCTTAGAGCCGAAGGACGCGGGGTAGACCGGCGGGAGGACGGGGTGTGATGCTCTGTGCAGCTGAGTCGACGAGCGCCGAGGAGCGGTCAAAAGCGTAACTAGCGCAAGCCGGAGTCGCGGCGGTCACCGTCGACAGCCTTGAGCCCTGGTCGGCTGCCTCGATGCCCTTCTTCAGGGCAGCGGAATCGCCATGATGACCGCAGCTGTCCGGAGCTGTCGGCGCGCTCGACGACCCGGTCGGGACGGCTCCGTCGTGGGCAGGGCAGTGCTGCGCTGAGGCCGGACCCGCCTTTTTCGAAGCTCGAGCGGCGACGCGAGCGCAGGCCAGTTCGCAGTTGAGCCCGAGCAGGGGCAGAGCGAGAATCAGGCCGCTGACCGCGAAGGCCAGCGCTTTCAGAGGCGGGGAAAAGGACACGCTCTTCATGGCTGCTCCCGCAGTCTAACGAAAGCGTGCTCGGAAGTATTTCGCCCCGCATGCGCCGCGCAGCGTGCCGCGGAGCAGGATCGGCCTCCTCAGCCTTGTGCCTCAGGTCGCGAGAGGCTGTTGTAAAGCCCCGAGCAGAGCCACGCGAAGAGGCCTCCCGCCAGACTCCAGCCAACCAGGCCCGCAAAGAAGCCGCCCCACGTCAAGTGCCAGCCCATGGCCTCGGTCGGGAAGTGGAACATGCTGCCCCTCATTGACATCGCCGGGCCCGGGATGACTGCGACCAGAACGGAGCAGATCGTCCAGGCGATCCCGCAGCCCAACCCCACCGCGATAGCCAGAGTCCGTGATTGGATCTTCATGATTCTCTCCTTCTCCTTCAAAGTGACTTTGGTTTGCCTGTCGACGCGTGACGAGGCGGGCTGAATGCGAGAAATCTCATCCACCGACGGCGGCTGGTGTGCCGATGCCCGCGTCGTGGGCGGGCCCTGCCTTTCTGACCTCGGCATGCCACTTCCAGAGCAGATACACGGCCGGGTAAACCATCAGCTCCATGAGGAAGGACGTGAACAGCCCGCCGATCATGGGAGCGGCAATGCGCTTCATCACGTCGGCGCCGGCTCCGGTCGACCACATGATCGGTACGAGCCCGAAGAACGCGCATGCGACCGTCATCACCTTCGGCCGGACCCGCTTGACCGCTCCGTGCAGGATGGCCTCCTCCAGGTCCGCTCGGCTTCGCATCTGGCCGGCGGCCTTTCGCTCCTCGTACGCGATGTCGAGATAGAGGAGCATGAAGATGCCGGTCTCCGCGTCGAGGCCGAGCAGAGCGATCAAGCCGACCCAGACGCCGATCGAAATATGGTAACCGAGCGCGTAGAGAAGCCAGACCGCGCCGACGGCGGAGAAGGGGACCGCGAGCAGGACCAGGAGCGTCTTGGGCAGGGACTTGGTATTGGCGTAGAGGAGGCCGAAGACCAGAAAAAGCGTCACGGGAAAAACGACCTTCAACTTCTCACGGACGCGCTGCATGGCTTCGTACTGGCCGCTCCAGGCGAGCGTGTAGCCGGTCGGGAGCTTCAACCCCTGAGCGACAGCCGCCTTCGCGTCCTTGATGTAGCCGCCGATGTCGCGCTTTCCCGTGTCGACGTCCACGTACACGTAGCCCGAGAGCCTCCCGTTCTCGTCGCGGATCATGGAAGGGCCCTCGACCAGCCGGATGTCGGCGAGTTGCGAAAGCGGGATCTGCGCGCCCGACATCGTCGCCACCAGCACTCGGGCTAGCTTGTCCGGGTCGTCCCGCAGCTCCCTGGGGTAGCGGACGTTGATCGGGTATCGCTCCCGCCCCTCGATCGTCGTCGAGACGTTCTCTCCGCCGATCGCAGACATGATGACTTCCTGGACTTCTTTGATCGTCAATCCATATCGGGCAATCTCCCGACGCCTCAGATCAAAGTCGATGAAGTAACCGCCGGCCACGCGTTCGCCGTAAACACTGCGGGTGCCGGGAACCGACTGGAGGAGGCCTTCCAGCTGCTTTCCCAGTGCCTCGATCTGTTTCAGGTCCGAGCCGAAAATCTTGATCCCGACCGGCGTCCGAATCCCCGTCGTCAACATATCGGTCCGGTTCTTGATCGGCATCGTCCAGGCGTTGGTCTGCCCCGGCATGGTCAGAGAAGCGTTCATTTCGTTGACGAGCTCGTCCCAGCTCAACGTCTCCGGCCACAGCGGACGCAGCAACGGCTTGACGAACCCGGGTACGCGTGAGGAGTACCAGCGAGGCTTCGTTCGCCACTGCGGCTCGGGTTTGAGTATGACGACCGTCTCCATCATCGAGAAGGGAGCGGGGTCGGTGGAGGTCTCGGCGCGCCCCGCCTTTCCAAAGACACGCTCGACTTCGGGGAACTGGCGCAAAGCCCGGTCCTGACGCTGTAACAGATCCTGCGCCGCTGTCACGGAGATGCCGGGGAGGGTCGAGGGCATGTAGAGGATCGAGCCTTCGTTCAGCGGTGGCATGAACTCGGACCCGAGGCGTCTGTAGGCGGGGATTGTGGCCAGAACGACCAGGACCGCCGCGGCGATGACGAGCTTCGGGTGGCGCAGGACGAAGCGAGCGGGAGGGTCGTAGAGACGAAAGAGAACGCGGGAGATCGGATGTTTCTCCTCAGGGTACATCTTTCCGACGAGGACGGCATTGGTCACGTTCGCGAGCCAGCGCGGCCGGAAGTCGTAGCGCTCGAGGCGAGTGAAGAGGAGCCGAATCGCCGGATCAAGCGTGATCGCGAGCAGCGCCGCGATTGCCATCGCGAGGGTCTTCGTGAACGCGAGCGGCCGGAAGAGGCGCCCCTCCTGAGCTTCCAGAGCGAAGATCGGCGTGAAGGAGACGGCAATGACCAGCAGCGCGAAGAAACTCGGGCGGCCCACTTCCTGGATGGCGCCGATCAAGACCTCTTTGTAGTCCCCTTTGCGACCGGTCGACTCCCAGATCTCGAGCTTCTTGTGGGCGTTCTCGACGACGACGACGGCCGCGTCCACGAGCGCTCCGATCGCGACGGCGATCCCGCCGAGCGACATGATGTTCGAACTGATGCCGAAGAAGTACATGGGAATGAACGCGAGCACCACCGCGGCGGGGATCGTGACGATCGGGATGACGGCGGACGGAATGTGCCAGAGGAAGATCAGGATGATCAGAGAGACGATGAGCATCTCGAGGATCAGCTCGTGCTTCAGGGTCTTGATCGACCTCTCGATCAGCTCCGAGCGGTCGTAGGTCGTCACGATCTTGACCCCTTGCGGAAGCGTTGGCTCGATCGCCTTCAGGCGCTCCTTGACGCGACGGATGACGTTCATCGCGTTCTCGCCGTGACGCATGATGACGATGCCCGCGGCGACTTCCCCCCGGCCGTCGAGCTCGGCGATTCCGCGCCGGATCTCGGGACCGAGCTGGATCTCTGCGACGTCCCGCAATCGGACGGGGGTGCCTCGTTCGTCGGTCTTGACGACGATCTCTTCCAGGTCGGAGATGGATCGGATGTAGCCGCGGGCGCGGACCATGTACTCGGCGCCGCTCCATTCCACCAGGCGCCCGCCCACCTCGTTGTTGGAGGCGCGGATCGCCTCCACCACCTTCATCAGGGGTATGCCGTAGGAGGCGAGCCGGTTGGGATCGACGGTCACTTGATACTGGCGGACGAAGCCGCCCAGGCTGGCCACCTCGGCCACCCCCGGGACCGCCTGCAGGTCGTAGCGGATCGACCAATCCTGAATGGATCGGAGGTCGGCCAGAGAATGCTTGCCGGACTCATCGACCAGGGCGTACTGAAAGACCCATCCAACGCCCGTCGCGTCCGGTCCCATCTCCGTCTGCACCCCCGCGGGCAGACGCGGCTGGATCTTCGAGAGGTACTCGAGCGTGCGGCTGCGAGCCCAGTAGAGGTCTGTGCCCTCATCGAAGATCACGTAAACGTACGAGTAGCCAAAATCAGAGAATCCGCGGATGGCCTTGACCCGGGGCGCGCCGAGCATCGACGAGATGATGGGATAAGTGACCTGATCCTCGATGATGTCGGGGCTACGGTCCCAGCGCGAGTAGACAATGACCTGCGTTTCGGAGAGATCCGGAAGGGCATCCAACGCGATATGACCGATCGACCAGATCCCAGCGAAGATCGCGAAGCCTGTCAGCGCGAGCACGATGAACCGATTGCGCGCGGAAAAGGAGATGATTTTTTCGATCATGGTTCGTTCTCAGTGCACGTGTGGGTTTGGTGTGGCGGACTTCGGCGCTCCCGAAGGCTGCGGGGGTGGTGCAACCTTTCCGGCCGGCGCTGCGGGGGACTCGTGCGAGTGACTGGCCCCGGTCATGCTTCCCAGCGCAGCCTTCAGCCGCGACTCCGAGTCGATCAGGAAGTTCGCCTGGGTAACGACCTCTTCTCCTGCCCCAACCCCTTTTCGGATCTCGTAAAACCCGTCGACCTTCGCCCCGGTTTCGACGGCTCGGGGCTCGAATGACCCGTCCCCCTTCGCCACGAAGACCAGAGAGCGCGTTCCGGTGGAGAGCACCGCTCCGTCGGGTACAGTAACGACCCGGCCGAGGGGTCGCTCGAGAGACACGTCCGCGAACATCTCGGGCTTCAGGATGCTGTCGGGATTCTCGAACTCGATGCGCACCTTGACCGTTCGCGTCTTCTCGTCCAGGACCGGAGCGATGAAGGAAACCTTTCCCACCCAGGTGCGGCCCGGAATGTAGGAAAGACTCATCCGAGCCGTCTGTCCGACGGCGACAAACGGTGCTTCCGATTCGTAGACATCCGCGAAGACCCAGACGCGCCGGAAGCCGGCGATCTCGAAGAGTGTGTCCGACGGCATCACACGCGCTCCGAGAACCGCATTCTTGGTCATGACGTAGCCATCGACTGGCGAGTACAGCGTCAGCGCCTTCCTGGGTTGTCCGGTCTTCTCGAGCTCGGAAATCTCTCCAGGACTGATGTCCCATAGCAAGAGTCGCTGGCGCGCGGCCTCGTAAAGGTCCACGCCTGCGCCTGAAACGTCCGCGTTTGCAGACGTTCGGAAGTGTTCCCGCGCGCGCAACGCGATGAGATACTCCTGCTGCGTCGCCAGAAGCTCGGGGCTGTAGATCGAGAGCAGCGGCTGTCCCTTGCGCACGGTTTGGCCCGTGTAGTCGACATAGAGTCTCTCCACGTAACCTTCGAATTTCGCGTGGATCTGGGCGTGCAGCGTCTCGTCGAACGTCACGCGCCCGACGGTTCGGATCGTTTTCGTCAGATCCCGCATTTCCGCCTTTCCCAGCTGGACACCGATGGCCTGCTGTCGCCCTTGCGGCACGGAGATCGTCGAGTAACCCTCGACTTCCGACGGCGTTGCTCCGGCCGCGTCGTCGTAGACAGGGACCAGCTCCATATCCATGAAAGGGGACTTACCCGGTTTGTCCGACTTGTATCCCGGCTTCATGGGATCCACCCAATAGAGGACCTTTCTCTCGCGCGACGGGGCAGGCGAGACGGACGAAGGAGCGCTCTTCAGAGCTGGCGCGGGAGATTTCGGCATCGAGCGCCGAGAGAGAGCCAGCACGAGAAAAGCGGAGGCGAAGAGGCCCGCGATGACCCACGGGAGCGCGGCGCGACGGAGGAGGTTCATGATCGTCACCTCATGGAGGGGGAAGAGGTCGGGGTGCCAGCCGGCGGCGGCACTGCCGGGGCACCGGCACTCATGGGGTTGGCGCCGAGGTCCGCCTCGTCGATGGCGACTCGCCACTTCTCCGAATCGGAAATGCGGGTCAGGTAAATCGCCCGGTCAGCGTACAGCGTGTTCAGGGCTTCGAGTACGGTGACGAATGGGACCTTTCCAGTGCGATAGCTCGCGATGGCGGCATCCAGCGAGAGCTGATCCACCGGCAGAACGCCCTCCTCGTAGAGCCGGGCGACGCGGAGGGCTGCTTCGAGATTCTGAAGCCGTTCCCGTGTTTGAAGCTCGAGCTCGAGGTTCACGGACGAGCGGCGGCTCTGCTCAGACCGCAGGTCAGCCTCGGCCGCCGCGAGCAGCGGCTTCTGCCGCGCGCCGACGTGGATCGGGAGCGTGACGCCGAGGCCGACCTGCCACATGGGGTCCAGGCCTCCGCGGTACATCGGCCCGCCGCTCGCTACGAAGTCCGGAAGAAAGCTCTTTTTTGTGAGGAGCACACGCGAACGTTGCGCCTCGATGCCGCTCTCGAACGCCGCCAGCTCCGGGCTCCGGTCTCTCACAGCCTCGAGCAGCGCGGGAAGCGGCGGGATCGCAGGCCGGAACTCCAGGCGCTGGTCCGTCTCGACCGGGGAGTCCTGGGGACGGCCGAGCAGCCGGTCGAGCTCCGCCCGCCGGTTGGCGACCAGCGCGCCCTCGTCTGCCCGGGCCTCGTCGAGGCGCAGCACCTCGACCTGCGCCCGCAGGACGTCCTGCTGCACGCCCAGGCCGACGGCATATCGCTCCCGGGCGACGTCCGCAATCTGCCGCCATGACCGGTCGCGATCTTCGATCAGCGCGAGGAGCTCGCGGGCGAGGAGATACTCGTAGTAGGCGCGGCGCACACGGGCCTCGACGGAGAGCCGTGCGCGGCCGACCGTCCCGACCTGGACCTCCTCGGCCCGAAGCGCCGCCTCATCGCCGGCGATCCGGAGCTTGCCAGGCCATGGCAGGGGCTGGGAAAACATCGCCCCCAGGAATGTCATGTCCCGCTCCCCGAGAGAGAAGGCCCAGCCGTCGTTCTGGTAGTTGAACGACAGGAAAGGGTCCGGAAGAGTACGCGTCGGAACGATTCGAAAACCGGCCGCCTCCGCGGTCGCGACCGAGGCGGCGACGTCCCCGTTCTTCTGCAGCGCCTCGGAAACGAGTGCCTCGAGGATCCGATCGGGTATCGCCGCCTGGGCGGGCCTCGATGAGGCCCCGGCGTCAACGGGTTGCTGCGCACTGAGCGCGCGCGTCAGCATGACGAGCACGAGAACGAAGCGTGTGATTCTGCGATTGGTCACCGGTCACTCCTCCACGATCCGACAGGAGAGCCAGGGCGGAGCTTCCGCCCGAATTCCTTGGAAGGAGGCAGACCAGTCTTAGATCAGGAGAGGAACGTGCCGGAGAAAGGGGGGAGAGGCAGAGGCGCGAACTTCCGTGAAATCGGGGAAGCCGGCAGGCCGGTCCGCCGGCACGAGGCTCACCGACCCGGCAAGCGTGACTGAGAACGTGTCCGTGCTCGGGGGCGATCTCCGGTCCCGGGCGGGGCCCTCGAGCACGAACGCGCATCCGGAGGAGCCATCGACACAGCAGTTCATGCCGATCAGGCGGCTTTGGTTCGTGTCGACGCGGCAACAGGCCGCCGGATCAGGCAAGAGCCCGATTCCGACGAGGACGAGCACGGCCAGACTACCGAGCCACTTTGCGCCTGCCTTCGGGGGGTTCCGAGTCCTGAGTCTACTCACGACTCGTAGCCTAGCGCATGTTTCGGCGGGCCATGATGCAGACGCATCATATCTGAGCGACAGGCTCGGCCCAGCGGAGCTGATCTGGGGCATCTTCGGGGTCCCTCTCAGGAGGAGCCAACCGGTGGCTTTCGCTGGCCAAAGCTCTTGAAAACAAGCCAGAGAACCCCGATTACGACCACGACCCCGAGGATCCACCAGACGTTCATCCCACCCATCATGCCGTTACCCCCGCCCATTAGTTCCCTTCTTTCGCGGGAGCCATGGTCTTCATCATCGGGCACTTGGCCATCGAATCCTCCATGCCCTTCATCATTCCCGCTTCCATGTGCGCCATCATGTGCTTCATCATTTCCGGCTGCATGGCCATCATCTGGTCGCGCATCTGTTTGCGCTGGGCGACGAGCTCGTTGATGACGGCCGCA
>JANMBR010000139.1:0-10898 GCA_031360505.1 Acidobacteriota bacterium | reverse complement strand
CGAAGAGCTGCACCACCGGCAGGCGGGCCCATAGCCAGCCGATCGGCGGCACGCCGAACACGATTGCCGCCGCCGCGAAGGAGATCCAGACGCAGTTTCGGAAACTCGGAGCGATGCGCCGCGCCGAGAGGGCGATGCACGCGAGAGCCAGAAGGCCGATGAAACTCCCGCTCCGGGCGTTGATGCTTCCGGATCCGGGAAACGCGCCCGAGAGGTCGATCTCTCCGCGCAGAGGGCTTCCGAGGAATCCCGGCAGGATCTGGCCGGCCAGGGTGAACAGTTGCAGGCCGCCGCCTCTCAACGCCGATCGCAGGGACGTCACACGGCTGTGCGGCAGGCTGCTCAGGAATGGCACGAGCTGGATTCCAATCAGGCAGAACCCGCTGGCTGCCGCGGCGGTCGCGAGCGCGGCCGACTTCGCCGTCCCAGCGAGCTGTCGCGTTTTCCATTCCAGCACGACGAAGATCACGATGGCGATGACGCCGAACGCCAACGTCTCGGGATGGCCGCCCCCGCTCGCGAGCGCGCTGACCGCGATCAGGGCGAAGACCCCGCGTCGCGAGGGCGCCGCGATGAGCGTGTGGAGGGCGGCGGCGAGCCAGGGGAGAAAGGCAAACACGTTGGTCTGCGGATGAAGGGCCCACAGGAGGGAATAGCCGGACAGCAGGTAGACGAAGCCCGAGAACAGGGCCGCGTTCGGGCGGCCTCCCAAAGCCAGCACGAGGCGGCGCATCCCGAGCCCCGCCACGATCAGCTTGAGCAGGACGCTCAGCGCCCAGCCCGGGTCGCCGAGGGCCAGTCGAACCCAGGTGAAGCCGGAGAGCAGGGCAGCGGCGGGATTGTTGAAGAGGACGACGCCCTCGCCGGAGTAGCCGTTCCTCCAGGGAAACCGGCCGGCGGCGATTGCGCGGCGCACCTCGACCTCCCACGGGTTCGTCTGCAGGACGGGATCGGACAGCAGGCTGTTGGACACGACGTACCGCGCCTGCGGATCCGGCTTCCAGGCGTCGATGTCGTTGGTCAGATCCAACGGGGCCAGAATCCGCCCGGGCAACAGGCCCGGCAGAACCATTGCGCCGGCGACCAGGCCGTAGAGTGCTGCCGCGAGCATCCATGACGCGCGAAAGCGGCTCTCGGGCCCGCCTTGCCTGGATGGACCCGAGAACGGCGGCATTGTCGCGATCTTATGCTTGGGCCTCGGAGGTGGATATCCTGACCATGCCGACGCCCGAGTACGACGGGTTCGGTTTCTCCCTGCCCGAGCTTGCGCCAGGACGCACCGGCTCATGCTAACGTTCGCGGCCAACGACGGCGGCAGGGCGACGCGCGCGCGTTCGATTCGCGTGGTCGGCGCGGCGCCGGTCTCGCCGAGCCCGCGCCGCACGCTCATTGACGAGGCGAAGGCGGGTGCACTGATGGCCGACGCACTCTCTCCAAGGGCTGGGCGCGGGGTCCCGCGCTCCTGGGTCGTCTGTCTCGGGCTCGCCGCAGCCGCCCGGCTCCTCCTCCAGGTGCTCGCGATGCCGCCGTATGCGGGCCTGGACGAGGCCTACCACGTCGCGCGCGTCGCGTATGTTGGGGAGGAGGGAAGACAGCCCGTCGCCCATCAGCTTTCGGTCCCCCTCTATCTCGAGAAATCGATCGCGGGTGAGCCCGATGCGCCGCCCGCCTTCGGGACGATCGGCGGCGGTTGGCCCGCGCACATCGCGGCGCGGCCGGAAGGCTGGAAGGACGTCCCGCTGGACCGCGCCACGCGACGTGAATACGTGAAGGCGAACTACGAGGTCCAGCAGCCCTCGCCGTACTACCTGCTGATGTCCCCGATCGAGCCGTTTTTCGCAACGCAGCTCGGCCAACTCCTCGCGCTTCGGCTGTTGGCGGTGCTCTTTGGGGTCGCGACGGTCGTCTCGACGGGATTGCTCGCGGTGCGCCTCTGGGGATCGACCGGGCTGCTCGCGGGACTGCTCCTGCTCGTCACTCCGACCTGGGTCACGCTCGTCGCTCGAGCTGGCAACGACGCACCCGCGTGTGCCGCGCTCGCGCTGGCCCTCCTGCTGTCGACCCTGCCCGACGGGAGTTGGAGGATGGCCGTGTGGGAGAGCGTCTGCTGGGCGTCGGCCATCGCGTTGAAGGTCTATGCCTGGCCCGCCGCTCTTCTCTTACCGCTTCTCTGGCCCAAGGGGGCCGGGCGCTCCAGGCGGGCGCTCACCGCGAGCGCCGTCGTCGTCGCCGCATTACTCACCGCGCTCGATCTTCTCGCAAGGACGGGCAATCCGATCGGGAGCATCGCCTTTTGGGGCGGAGACGGTTTGGGCCTGCCCGGCGACTCGCTCGACCGGCTCGCGCGGTTGCCCTGGCTCCAGTTCCTCAAGGTCTTCGTCGGTTCCGCGATCTGGACGAGCGGCCAGCACGGCAACTTCCTGCGGCCCGGGGCCCTTGGGCTCTTTATTCTTCCATGGCTGGTGCTCGCCTCGGCGGCCCTGCTCGAGGGCCGGAGCATGCCCATTAGAGCGGTCCGGCTGCTTGTCGCGGCCGCGGCCGTCTTTTCCCTCGCCGAGGTTGGCCAGGCCTGGGGCTACCTTCGGGAGGCGGCGCTGGGGCGGCTGCAGACCCAAAGCGCGGGGATGGCGGGCTGGTATTTGCACGCCTTCGATCCGCTGTGGTTCGGCGTCGGGCTCGGGTTCGCGGTGGCATCCCTCAAGCGGCGGCGCTGGACGCTGGTGCTCGTTCTCGCCGTTTTCGGAGCCCTCGCGGGAGACGTGTTCGTGACGGAGGGGGCGCTCTTTCGCGATTACGCCGGCCTCTCGTCGCCCCTGACTCCCGGCGCGTTCTTTCGTTGGGGCGGAGGGCAGGCGTGGGAGGCCCTCGTTCGCCTGGGACGGTACGGCCTCTGGCTCCCGTCGCCCTGGCTCGCGGTGATGCTGCGCGCGCTCGAGGTTGGCCTCGCTGCGGTTCTGGTCGCCCTGAGCGTCCGGTCGCCTCGTTCGGGAGAGGCGGGGAGCGGAAACATCTTATAATCCCGCCCCTTTATGGAAACGACGGCGATCTCCAGGGTTGGCCAGAATGCCGGCGCGGCGGCAACGGTGCAGGGCTGGCTGTACAACAAGCGCTCCTCGGGAAAGATCCAGTTCCTCATTGTCCGAGACGGAACGGGATACCTCCAATGCGTCTTGCCCCGCGCGGAGGTCCCGGCCGAGGTGTGGGATGCCGCCGAGAAGACCACGCAGGAATGCTCGCTGCGCGTCTCCGGCACCGTCCGCGAAGACAAGCGGGCGCCCGGCGGCTACGAGATGACCGCCACGGCCGTCGAGATCCTCGGCGAGTCGAAGGACTACCCGATCTCGCCCAAGGAACACGGCGTCGATTTCCTCATGAACCTGCGCCATCTGTGGATGCGCTCCTCGCAGCAACACGCGGTGCTGCGCGTCCGGTCCGAGATGGAGCAGGCGATCGCCGACTTCTTCTACGAGCGGGAGTTCGTGCGGATCGATTCCCCGATCCTGACCGGCTCGTCGGTCGAAGGGACGTCCACGCTCTTCGAAACGGACTACTTCGGCGACAAGGCGTACCTTTCCCAGTCCGGCCAGCTCTACCTCGAGCCAGCGGCCGCCTCGTTCGGCAAGGTGTACTGCTTCGGGCCGACGTTCCGCGCGGAGAAGTCCAAGACGCGGCGCCACTTGACCGAGTTCTGGATGGTCGAGCCCGAGGTGGCCTTCCTCGACTTCGAGGGCCTGTGCGAGCTCGCCGAGAACTTCATCGTGTACCTCGTGGGACGCGTCCTCGAGCGCTGCGGCGAACAGTTGAAGCGCCTGGAGCGGGACCCGAAGAAGCTCGAGGTGATCACGAAGCCGTTCCCTCGGATCACGTACCGCGACGGGATCAAGACGCTCCAGGGCAAGGGATTCCCGGTGAACTTCGGGGACGACCTAGGGGCCGACGAGGAGACGGCGCTGGGCGCCGAATTCGAGAAGCCGCTCATCGTGTCGCGCTTTCCGACGGCGATCAAATCCTTCTACATGCAGCCCGACCCTCAGGATCCCGAGGTCGTGCTCGGCCTCGACATGCTGGCCCCGGAGGGCTACGGCGAGATCATCGGCGGGTCCCAGCGTATCCACGACCTGGCTCTGCTCGAGAAGCGCCTGGAAGAGCACAAGCTGCCCCGCGAGGCGTACGAGTGGTACCTCGACGTGCGGCGCTACGGCACCTTCCCGCACGCCGGTTTCGGGATGGGGCTCGAGCGGGTCGTGACCTGGATCTGCGGGATCCATCACCTGCGCGAGGCGATTCCTTATCCGCGGACGCTCAAGCGGATCTACCCTTAGATCCAGCGATGACGACGAAGAGCCTCCCGAGCGTCGGGGTCGTGTCCCTCGGCTGCCCGAAAAATCTCGTCGACACCGAAGTCATGCTCGGGCACTTGAAGAAGGCGGGCCACGAGATCGTCCCCGACGCTGAGGCGCGCGTGGTCCTCATCAACACGTGCGGCTTCATCGATCGCGCCAAGGAAGAGTCGGTCGAGGCGATCCTCGAACAGGTCGAGCGCAAGAAGCGTGGCGAGATCGATCGGGTGATCGTCGCGGGATGCATGGTGCAGAAGTACGGACGGGAGCTTTCGCAGGAGATCCCGGAAGTGGATTCCTTCGTCGGCCTCGATGAGCTCGAGAATGCCCCGGCCGCGGCGATCGGGCTGCCCACGCTGCCCCGGTTCACGGACAAGCCGATGGCGACGCGGCTCTACGACGAGCTCGCGCCGCGCGTGCTCTCGCGCCAGCGCGGCTACGCCTACCTGAAGGTTGGAGAGGGTTGCGACAACCCGTGCACGTTCTGCACGATCCCCCAGATGCGCGGCCTGCAGAGGAGTCGCACGATCGAATCGCTCGTCGCCGAGGCGCGTGGCCTCGAGGCGCAGGGAGTCTCGGAACTCGTCCTGATCTCCCAGGACACGACGCGATACGGCGAGGACCTCGGGGCCGGACGCGACGGGCTGGCGCGGCTGGTCGAGGCGCTCTCGGCCGGCACGTCCTTTCCCTGGATCCGTTTTCTCTACGCCTATCCGAAGACGCTAAACGACTCGGTCCTGGAGCTCATGGCCCGGGAGCCACGCTTCGTCCCGTACGTGGACATCCCGCTCCAGCACGTCTCGCGGCCGATCCTGTCGGCGATGCGCCGCGGCGGCGACGCGGTCTCGTACCTCCGGATGATCGAGCGGATGCGCAATCTCGTTCCCGAAATTGCGATCCGGACGACGTTCATCGTCGGGTTTCCCGGCGAGGGCGAAGCCGAGTTCCAGGAGATTTGCGAATTCGTCCGATCGGCTTCGCTCGACAACATGGGCGCCTTCACGTATTCACCCGAGCCCGGCTCCGGCTCCGAGCCGCTCGGCGACCCGGTGCCGGCCGAGGAGAAGCAGCGGCGCAAGGACTTCCTCCTGTCGCTCCAGCAGCCGATCGCCCGGGGGAAGCTCCGCGCGCTCAAGGGCCGGACCGTCGAGGCGATGGTCGAGGGACCGTCGGACGAGGTCGAGTACCTGCTCGAAGGACGGCTGCGGTCGCAGGCCCCGGAGATTGACGGCCGGCTGCTGATCACGGATGCCGGCGAGAGGCCGTTGTTTCCGGGGCAGATCGTGTCGGTGAAGATCGAGAAGACGTTTGACTACGATGTTGCCGGGGCGGTCGTGACCGCCTCGTAGTCCCTTGCAAGTCATCCGCGACCCCATGCGCTCCACCGACCTGCCCCGCGGCGGGGTCGGAACGATCGGCAACTTCGACGGGGTCCACCTCGGGCATCGGAAGATCCTGGAGACGGTCGTGGCCCGCGCGCGTGAGACCGGCCGGCCCTCTTTCGCGATCACGTTCGAGCCCCATCCTATGGTCGTGTTGCGCCCCGACCATGCGCCGCGCCGCATCCAGACACTGCGTCAGAAGGAAGAAGCCATCGAGGCGATCGGCGTCGACTCGCTCCTCGTCATCCCGTTCACGCGGGATTTCTCGCTGACCGAGCCGGAGGAGTTCGTCCGCGCGCTGCTGCGGGACCGTCTCGGGGCCGCGGAGCTCTACCTGGGAGCGCACTTCGCGTTCGGGCGTGGGAAACGGGGCGACCTGGCGCTCTTGACGCGGCTCGGGGCCGAATGCGGCTTCGTGGCCTCCGCGGTCGAGGAAGTCATCGCCGAAGGTGAGCCGGTGTCGTCGACTCGGATTCGCCGGGCGCTCGAGCGGGGCGCGGTGCGCGAGGCGGCGGCGATGCTCGGGCGCGAGTACGAGCTCGACGGCCTGGTGTCGCGGGGAGACCGCCTCGGGCACCAGATCGGCGTGCCCACGATCAACCTCGAGCCCGAGAACGAGCTGCCTCCGGCCGACGGCGTCTACGTCACCGAGATCGAGATCCGTTCCTTCGGGCGGCGATTCCAGAGCGTGAGCAACATCGGACGCCGGCCGACCCTCTACGAGGACTACACGACGACGGTCGAAACCTACGTCCTCGACTTCTCGTCCGACGTCTACGGGGATCACGTGCGCCTGTTCTTTCTCGAGCGGCTGCGAGAGGAGCGCAAGTTCCCGTCCATGATGGACCTCAAAGCGCAGATCCAGCGCGACATCGAATCGACGCGAGCGTACTTCGCCGCCCGGGTCAACGGGGCCACCACGGGGTAGTAGCGGCGGTCCGGGCCGAGCCGGGGGTCTATGATCCCTCCCGTGCGCGGCTCACACGGCTGGGCGGAGATCGACGCGGAGCGCAAGCACGCGATCATCCGCGGAATCGTCACCGGGCGGCCGACGCGCGGCCCCGTCCACGCCGAGATCGACGTCACGGACCGCTGCAACGTCGCCTGCTACTTCTGCAACCAGCAGGACGTTCGGACGAAAGACCAGATCTCGCTGCCGCATTTGAAGCGCCTGGTGGACGAACTCGCCGAGGGGGGGCTGCGGTCCGTGCGGATGTCCGGGGGAGGCGACCCGCTTTTTCACTCCGGCATCGGCGAGTTCCTCGACCACCTCGACGCCCGGGGCGTCCTCATCGACAACCTCACGACCAACGGCGCCCTCCTCGGGCCGGAGATCGCGCGGCGCCTGGTTGCCCGGCAGACGCGCGAAGTCATCTTCTCCGTCAACGCCGTCGACGAGCCGGACTACCACCGCATGATGCAGGTTCCGATCGGGACCTTCGGCCGCGTCCTGCAGAACATCCGAGGACTGCTGGCACAGCGCGGAGACGCCGTCCTGCCGAGTGTGGTGGTCCAGTTTCTCGTGGACCGCGAGAACTTTCGCGAGATCCCGCGGATGTACGCCCTCGGCCGGTCGCTCGGCGCCGATCGCGTGGTGATCTCCAACGTGGCCGCAATCCCGCTCGGGAGAATCGGCGAAGGCATCCTCCTCGGGCCTGGCGACGCGCTCTCGATCGCGCCCTATCTCGAGGAGGTGCTCGCCGCCGACAAGCCGGACAAGCGGCTGCAGCTCGCGTTCCCGATCGGAGAGTGGAACGTGCTGCTCGAAGAGATCAAGCGCAAGCTCGAGTACGGAGCGGACCGCGAGACCTTCCCGATGGCGCCGAGCTTCCGCGAGGAGAACGGCCATTGTTTCTTTTCCTGGTACACGGCCACGATTCGGGGAAATGGCGATTTGTATCCCTGCTGCCTCCTCATGCTTCCGGACTACAAGCCGCTCGGCAATGCGCTCAACGGAAAGTTCGTGGACCACTGGGAGGGCCCGGCGTTCACGCAGATGCGCCGCGAGCAGAGAGAAGTCCTCGTCGCCGGAAGCGAAGCCCGGTTCGACCCCGACCGGCACAAGGTGATTCGCCGGCAGTGCGTGGACTACGGACTCTGCTGGTTGAAGAACATCTACTTCCGCGCGGACGAGGCTTTCTACAAGGAGCTCGGCACGGCGCTCGACCGGGAGCGCCGACTGGCACGGCTGCGCGCCTTGCCGGGACGAGTCGCGCGGGGACTCCGGCGCCGAATCCGCGGCTTGTTGCGGGGCAGGGCCGCGTAGGCGGCCCGGGCGGCCCAAGGGCCGCCCCTACGGCACCGAAGCCGGACGATCCATCCGCTCGTGCCGAAGGGGCGGGGGCTTGCCCCGCCCGTCGCCCTTACGCCGTCCTGCGCGTCAGGAGCCGTATGCCGGATAGAAGCAGGAGCCCGGCCCCAAGCGTCGTGACGATCGTGGCTCCGGTCGGCAGGTCCCACAGATACGAGAGGTAGACGCCGATTGCCGACGTGATCGCTCCCATGCCCCAGCCGATCGCCAGGCGCACTCCGAGCCGTCTGGAGAAGAGCATCGCCGAGACGGCCGGGACGATCAGGTACGAGAAGACGAGGAGCACCCCGGCGATGGGCACGGCAAGAGTCACGACGAGGCCGAAGGAACCGTAGAACAGAAAGTCCCAGAGGCGAATCGAGAGCCCCTGCCTCTCGGCCTCGGGCTCGTCCATCGATATGAGAAGGAACTTTTTTCGCAGGGCGAAATGGAAAGCGCCCACGATCGCGAACAACCCGGCCGTCTTCGCCAGCTCGCCCCACGAGACCGAGAGGATGTTGCCAACCAGCATCTCCTTGAGGTGCTCGGTCTCGCCCGTGGCCTTCGACATGGCCAGGATCGAGGCCGCCGCGGCGACGGCATAGGCGATGCCGATGATCGCCTCCTGCGGAATCCGTGTGCTGCGATGCACGCGGGAGAGCGCGAAAACGGCGGCGCCGATCAACGCGAAACCGAGCGAGAAGACGTAGCCCATCGACGAATGCATGTCGTAGCCGGCCAGGATGCCGACCGTCGTGCCGAGCGCGGCGATCTGCGCGAGCGACAGATCCACGAAGATGACGCCCCGCTCGACGACGTGGACGCCGAGGTACGCGAGCATCCCGGTGACGATGAGCCCGGCGACGAACGCCGGAAGCAGGACCTCGAAAACGCTCATGGCCTGGCCTTTTTGGCCGCGAGCGCGTCGACGAGCAGCTTGACGTCATAGTCGAAGAGGGCAACGTAATCCTTCGCCTCGGCAACGCCGCCGACCGAGGGGATGAACGTCACGAGCGTGGCGCCCGTCTTCTCCGCGACCGCCTTCGGCGTCTTCTGGTCGAAGTAGGGCTCCATCAGGATGACCGGGATCTTCTTGTCGATCATCATGTTGATCAGCTCCACCGTGTGCGCCGGCGAAGGCGGAATGCCGGGCTTGGGCTCGATGTAGCCGGCGGCCACGAGCTTGAAGCGCTTCAGGAAGTTCGGCCAGGACGTGTGGTACGTCACGACCTGGGTGCCGGCATAGGGGGCGAGCGCCGCATCCCAGCGCTTCTCGCCCTCGGTGAGCTTCGCCTCGAAGGCCGCCAGGTTGGTCTTGTACTCGGCCGCCCCGGAGGGATCGATCTCGGTCAGCCGCGCGGCAATTGCGCGGGCGATCACGCGGCCGTTGTCCGGGTCGAGCCAGTAGTGCGGGTTGCCGAACGGATGCACGTCGCCCATCGCGCGGGTCACGGTGCCCGTCGGCTTCTCGAGGATGTCGCAGCCGCTGGAGGCGTCGAGGTATCCCTGGGATCCCGGCCGGATCTTGTCGTTGCGGCTCTGGTCGATGAGCGGCGGCAGGTAGCCGATCTCGAGCTCGAGGCCAGCCACGATCAGCAGGTCCGCCTTCGAGAGCCTGAGGACGAACGAAGGTTTTGGCTCGACGAAGTGGGGGTCCTGGTAGCCCTTCGCCAGGGCGAAGGTCTCGACGCGCTTTCCGCCCACGGAGTCGGCCATCGAGGCGAAGTCCTGGAGGCTCGTGACGATCCGGACCGTGGCGCCGGCCGGCCGGGCGGCGGCCAGAACGAGGACGCAGAACAGGAGGGATGGGCGTTTCATCTTCACTTCCTTAAAATTCAAAAAGGATGGGCGCCGTGCGCGCCGATCGCGAACTGGATCTGCAGGAACCCCTCGTTGGCCTTGATCCCGGGCGCGTACTCCCGGTGTCGGTATTCGGCGCGGAGCATGGAGAACTCACTCGGCATGAAGGTGAGCGTGGCTGCGACGCCCTTGTCGCGCAGCGAGGCGTTCACGGCTCGGTCCGAGAACTCGTAGCGCGCTCCCGTGTACCACCGCCGCCCGAGCTGCCAGTCGCCGCCGACGAAGAAGCCCTGCGCATTCTGCTTTCCGTCCGGCTGGTCGCGCTGGCTCCAGAAGAACTCGCTGCGCAAAATGAAAGAGCGATAGGGGCTGCCCTGGAGCGGCTTCCAGCGGTAGACGAGGTGGGCGTTCTGGAGGTTAGTCGTGTTGGTCAGCGATGTTCCGTTGTGGCCGTACGCATAGCTGAAACCCATCTCTACGTTGTGGTCGTCGCCGAAGTCCCGGAAGAGGCGGTACTGGCCGTTGTAGGTCAGGTCGCTCTTGTTGGGTGCGTCGAAGAGCGGCGTCGAGGAACCGCGCAGGATCTGGAC
Organism: Acidobacteriota bacterium; assembly: GCA_031360505.1. Taxonomy (GTDB): domain Bacteria; phylum Acidobacteriota; class Thermoanaerobaculia; order UBA5066; family Gp7-AA6; genus DAHUXD01. The sequence goes on along the minus strand of JANMBR010000139.1, from coordinate 496 downwards.
GTAGACCTCCGAAAACGTGTCGCCCGGCAGCTCGACGACCTTGGAGACCGAGATCCCCTCGTCGGCCCATGTGTCGGGAGAGAGCAGGATGTCGTCGAAGGGCAGGGGTTCGTCCACCCAGGGCAGGACGTGGAGATGCAGTGTGTTGATCTTGCCGAACTGGACCTTGAACTTCCCCGCCTTCGCCTGCGTCTGCCACGGGAGGCTCAGGAAGGTCACGAAAGCTTCCTCGACATCGACGCCATCGTTGTTGAACGAGATGAAAAGGTCGGCGCGGGCGTAGGGATCGACGACCGCCTGGAACGAGACCTCGGATTCCCGCACTTGGAAGGACGGCGAAGGCTGGATCGGATTATTTCCCGTCGACGCCAGGAAGTTTCCGATCACCGCGATCGCCGGATTGAAGAACGTGGGGTTGACCGCGCCCGCCGAGGAAACGGCGGGGGTCGGAGCGGGCGCGGCCGGCTCCGGCGTCGCCTGCGGCTCGGGCTGCGGC